>CAZUTW010000033.1:0-20604 GCA_964623295.1 uncultured Bacteroidaceae bacterium
TTTTATTGTAAGTTTGCCGTTCAAATCCACTTATTGGTATGAAGAAGGATAAAGATATCGATAATATAATGCGCCGTTATCGGCAATATTTGCGTTTGGAGTGTTCCTATTCCGACAACACGCTAGATGCTTATTTTCGCGATTTGGACAAGCTCATGGGATTCCTCAACGATACGGAAAGGGATGTGCGCGAAGTGACGTTGGACAACTTGCGGGAGTTTGCCGCCATGCTTACCGATGTGGGGATACACCCTCGTTCACAAGCTCGTATCTTATCGGGAGTGCGTTCTTTTTATCGTTTTATGGTATTAGATGGTTTTATAGAACAAGATCCAACCGAATTGTTGGAGTCCCCAAAAATAGGTAAGCATTTGCCCGAGGTGCTGAGTGTTGAGGAGATAGATGCCATTATTGCAGTCATAGATTTGAGTAAGGAAGAGGGACAACGTAACCGCGCAATCATCGAATTGCTGTATAGTTGCGGATTGCGTGTGTCGGAGTTGTGTCAACTGCAGCTTTCCAATCTATATTTGGAGGAAGGCTTTATTCGGGTAACGGGAAAGGGGGATAAAGAGCGGCTGGTGCCCATTTCATCGAGAGCAATTCACGAATTGGTGTTGTGGTTTGACGATCGTTGCCATATAGATATAAAGCGTGGAGAAGAAGATTACGTGTTTTTGAGCCTACGTCGCAAGAGTCATCTATCTCGCATCATGATATTTCACTTAATTAAAGAATTGGCCGATTTGGCTGGGATACAAAAGTGTATCAGCCCGCATACCTTGCGTCACTCCTTTGCCACACATCTGTTAGAGGGTGGTGCTAATTTACGTGCCATACAAGCCATGTTGGGTCACGAAAGTATCGGTACAACCGAAATATATACTCATCTGGATACTTCCCATCTGCGCGAAGAAATCATCACCCATCATCCGCGCAACATAAAATGGAATCAAGAACATTTTAAAAAATAAAGAACGCTGCAACACTCTTCCCGTGCGGGTGTGATGCAGCGTTCTTGCTTATGTAAGAATCTGTGGTTTTTACTCGTTTCGGAGGATGATATCGGCAATCTCGGCCATATCGGCTACGGAGATAACACCATCCTTGTTAACATCGGCAGCTTCTATATTGTATCCCTCGGTATTTCCGGTCATAATGATGTCTGCTACCGCGGTAATATCGGCATTTGTGACGTAACCATCGTTGTTTACATCCCCCAAGATATCGGCAACCTCAGGATTCCACCAATCCCCCTGAGCATAGAGAACAGAATAATCGGTATAGATGTTGGATTTAGCTATGGTTGGGTGATCCATCAAATAGCTTGTATTGCTACCATCCGGATAACGGCCTGCGGATTGGTTACCGGTCATAGCCGGGTAGGTGAAGTAATCGTGCCAACTACCATCGGCAGCCGTCAAGATAAGTTCATCGCCATCTGCCTCCAACTTAAAGGTGGTGTGTAGCTGAGATACATCGCTCAATTTATCGCACCATATTATTATATAACCATATGCCGGGATGATGGTGTTTACGCTTCCGTCCGTTGGAATCTGATATTTCTGCTGCTTCTCGTGGTTATCGCTTATGTACATGCCGGCTATGTCAACCGGAGCAGAGGTTGTGTTGTACAGCTCAATCCAATCGTTACGCTTATAGTATTCGTTGGCAAATACGGTATTGGCAGCGCTCACCTCGTTGATTCGAACAGGAACCGCATGTTCTTCGTCAACTTCCTCTTGGGTCAGTGGCTCATAATGTGCTACCAAAGTCAGATTATCGCTACCTTCCGGGAGAGTGTATTCGGCATCGGTAGATACGTATTCGGCATCTTCCGATTTCGGGATGCGTTGCGTAAGCGAAGCTTCCCAAAGGATATCGGTAGAGCTGGCTGCATTGTTGTGTACCTCCACAGCTATTACGTTGGTTCCCTTCTTGAAGAGCGATGCAGGAAGGTCTATGTATCCCTGGTCGGGGTTGGACTCAGCATATGAGGTGGAGAATGTATTGTACGTTATCGTTCCCGAAGGCATGTTATAACGTCCGGCCTCGGTACCGTTTACGTATACCACAAAACCATCGTCTACCACATACTGTAAGCGGAAGACATCGCTGCTACCCGGAACTGCTGTCAGGGTGACATTCTTGCGGAAGTAGTAGGTGGGGCGTTTGTTGGAACTGCTGGTTCCGTAGTCGAGTACGGTAGTTTGGCCGTAGTAACTATTGTAACCTAGTGGTGCGGTGCCCGTGCTCCATGCAGAAGTGCTGTAGCTGCTTCCGTACCATCCGGTGTTGTTTAGTGAACCCTGGTCGTAGTAGCTCCAAGAGCTCTTCATGGCAAACAGCGATTTTTCGGTATAGTTGCCGGAGCCTTCTCCCATCCAACCCACAAACTTGTAGCCGGAAGGAGCTTCTGCCTTGAGGGTTACCGGTAAGAACGCGCGTCCGGTGAACGCTCCCGTAGGTACCGGTATACCGTTGTAGCGGATGCCAGCACCCTCTACATCGCTGCTTAGGTTGCAAGAGATGGCATTATCGGAGAGTGCAGCTCTGCTGTAGCTCTTCAAAGCACTTGTCATGGTCTTGTTGTAGCTGTCGTTGAATTTATCGTACAAGGTGGCAGCGGTGTAATTGTAGCTAATTCCACTATTGCTTAGTTCGCCGGCGATGCGGTCTCTTAGTTCGGCCACAATCTCCTTGCATCGTTCCTCGGTGAACACGCTACCGCCTACCAGGCAGTAGGTGTCTATGAACTTCTTGCAGAAGGTTTCGTTCTTCATCATGTTCATAAAGATGGTGACGAACTTAATTTCGGCCGTAATCTGTGAACCGGTCTCATAGATATAGTCGAAGGTATAGTTCTTTTTGTTCTCAAAAGTGGTAAACGGCGAAGTTGTTGCAAAGCAACCATCCAAATCGTAAAGTACAAAACGGAATTTGCTGCCACCATTTTCGGTGCTACGGAAACCCTTTACATTGTTCTGTGGCCAGTCTGTACTACCCAAATAGAACTCAGTAGCCATGTAGTTGGCGTACTCGTTGATGTCAACTAAGTTGCAGATTTGTTCATAGCTATCGGCACTCGATGCCGTTTTTGCCAGATTGTACCAATTCAAGAATGCCTCCTCGGTACCCACACTTTGGTAGTAACCTGAGTCGGGACCTATCTCAAACTGATCCATATAATCGGTATCGAAACCATAGTTTGCGGTGGCAAAGTGCTTGTTGTTGGGCTCACGCATGTTGATAAGTCCTTTGTACACACCATTTATATAGTGAGCAACAGGTTGATATGCTTGACAATCTATGTCGATGCCGCTGCGCGATACAATGGTTTGTATGAACGGATCCTTAGTACGATACGTATTATCGTTTCCTCCGTTACGTATCTGCAGTGTTTTGTGCTTCAAATATGGTTTCTCATCGAAAAATGGGTAGTCCATGGAGTTGAGGTTCTCGTACTGTTTGGCTGCTTTGAGCTTGAATGAATGCGGCGTCCAAGCGCGGCTCCATCCACCGCAGGCACTCATATCAACTTCCTGAGAGAATACTTGTTTGCCGTTCTCGTCAAAATAGTTGAAACTTACCGGACGATCCCAATCCATGTTCCAGTTGCACTTTGAACTCTGTCCGTTTCCGGTACGTCCGTTGGTGCCTTGTACATGAATACCCAGCTCATTGCTGTACAAGTTATCTTCATCGGTTACAATAGATATAACCGGGATACTATGTGAGTATGATTTCTTGATGTAAGAACGCGTGGTGACAGCACTTGGTAGGTAACCATCACGGAAGAAGCGGAAGCGATAATTGGTGGTAGACGATACCGTAAACTTACCATCCGTACTTACCGAGCTCTCTTCGGTAGGTGCTGTGCCGTCTATGGTGTAACGCAGTGTAGAACCGCTCGGAATGGTTACGCTCACGTTAAGTGTTCCGGTAAATATCTGTCCATCGGTGTCCACTACCGGAGCATCCAATCGTTTGGTTGCAAAGCTACTTGTGCTATTGGTGCTTCCCGGAGTTGGTTGCCCGGTGTATCCCCATTCTTCTCCGCCATCGGTTTTACGAGCGTAAGACACACGACTGATTGCTTTAGGGTAGGTCTGGCTAGCCAGAATCTCTCCGTTAGCATCGGAAATGTAGATTGTACCACCACCGAAATCGAGTTTGAAAGGCACTTGGGTGGGAGCATATTTGTCATTGTGGTCGAACCATAAACAAGTGTAACCATTGGCAGGAATAGCGCCATGTGACTTGTTCAAGTGATACTGTTTCAGATTGTTCGCATCGTCACTTACGTAAAGGTCTTTGAGCGATACCGTTTGGGAGGTTGGATTATAGAGCTCAATCCATCCGCCGTAGTTGTAAGATGGATCAACAAACATATCCACATTCGACTGCATAATCTCGTTGATGACAACAGAGTTCTTGTCTGCAGTAGCATTCGTTACACGTATTACGAGGTACTTTGAATTAACGTTACCTCCATCGGTAGAAGTGGCTCGAATATAGGTAGTTCCTTCGGCAACACCGGTAATGTTACCCTCGGCATCTACGTCTACGATACCGCTTTTTGTGAGAGTCCATGTTACGGAGTTAAATATTGCATCCTCCGGCTCCGTGGTATACTCCAATTTATATGTCTCTCCGACCACAAGGTTTACGGAGGTGACGGGGAATGTAATGGAAGATACGGTGGGAATGTTCCCGTAGTACTCCAACTTAAAGTTGTCCATCATGCACCAGTTGGAGGAGTTGTATGTATCGTTGTATATTCCAAAGGTTGCAGAACCTTCGGTAACATTGAACTCAAGAGAGTTCTGATAGGCACCCTCCTCAAAGGCCGCACTACCAGATGACATCATATTAGGATAATAAGTCGCATTTGTACCATATCCTCCCCAAGAATTGGGCGACCAACAACCCCCTTCAAGATTGGTATCGAAACTTTCGGAATAGATGTTTTTTATCTTCGTTTGCGAATCATTGGCATATAGATAGGCAGTAACGTTGTCCGTACTGTTCTCGTAAGCCGATATGGCATCAGAACTGTTGTTGCCTGTGCGATAATAGGCCTGGCACGACAAGCGATATTGTCCATTCGGAACTATACATGTTTGGTAAATATTAAAAGTACCGTTCCAGAATTCCTGTGCGGTGTAATTCACTGCAGTAGAACCGGCACTTGCTATTACTGTCCATCCTTCGTTGGAATTATTGTCAAATGAAGGATTGGTAACATAGAGTGAGGTTACGTCATACCACTGGTCTGCTGCGGCCTGTGGTAAAAAGGCGGCAGAAGTCAGAGATATAAAAGCGCATGCTATTAAATTTTTCTTTGTCATAGTAAACATTCTGGTTTTTGCTCCGCGCAAAGATACGGATTTTTTACTCGTTAGCAGCTTATTCCTTGTCTTTTTGTGAACAATCCTGCAAAAAACACACATACTATATTGAGTAAAATGCTCAAAGTATGTTTTAGAACATAAATTGTGGTGTGTAGAACAAAAACTTTTCAGTATCTTTGCCACCTCAAAACAAAAGTGTGGATATATGCGAGTAATAGGAAATTTAATTTGGTGGTTGTTCGGAGGTCTCGAAGCTGCTGTAGGATATTTCACCGGTAGTTTAGCTATGGCGCTCACTATAGTAGGAATCCCTGTGGCCTTTCAGACGTTTAAGATTGGTCTTTTATGCTTATGGCCATTTGGGGCAGAGGTACGTAATACCGATTGCCCGGTAGGTTGCATACGCATTCCGCTAAATATTCTCTGGTTGTTGTGCGGCGGTCTTTGGGCATGGTTCATGCATGTTGTTTTTGGTGTATTGCTCTGCATTATTGTAGTCGGAATACCTTTCGGAAAACAACATTTCAAAATGGCTCGTCTTTCGCTCGCTCCTTTTGGGAAAGATGTGATATTGCATTTATAGCTCTTTTTGAGATGAATTCATCTGCCGACATTTGATATATGTCGGTTGCGAATAAAGTGTGCGTCATTCTGTGTTTACAATACCTATAAAGCCAAAAAAAGGAAGAACTCCCGCTCTTCCTTTCTTGGGTGACTAGTGGGACTCGAACCCACGACATTCAGAACCACAATCTGACGCTCTAACCAACTGAACTATAGTCACCATCATAAACAACAACCCTGAATTAAGAAATATACTCCCTTAAATCGAGTGCAAAGGTACGGCAAATTTTTGAATCTACCAAATCTACGGCTACTTTTTTCGCGATATTGCCTAAAAAAAGCTATTCTTCGGGAGATACAGCCCGTATATTCCGCAATAATCCCTCATATTTTGCTCGTTTTACAGCCGACTTACGAAATAACGATTGATACTTTTCGAGTGTAAGGCACTGCCAGTCTTTTTTTGTCATCTCCAACAAATCCGGACGAGCATGAAAACGTGTCTCCGGAGTGGGGGATGCAAATTTTAAATATGGACAGACTCGTTGACACATATCGCAACCATAGATTCTATTCCCAAGTGATTGCTTTACCATTTCGGATAATGGTCCTCGATGCTCTATGGTTTGGCACGATAGACAGCGACGAGCATCTATGGTACAATCTTCGTTGATAGCTCCCGCAGGACAACCTTCGATACATTTTCTGCAGTTCCCACAGCGATTGGGTTGGGGCGTATCGTAGTCGGATGTACAGGGCAGAAAAAGCTCGCCAAGGAAGTACGTGCTTCCGGCACCAGGGATGATAAGTTGGTCGTTCTTTCCACGCCATCCCAGTCCTGCTTTCCACGCCCAATAACGTTCCAACACAGGTGCTGTATCGCAGAAGGTGCGTATGTTGCAGGGATTATCCCCACATGCAACATTTAATAATGGTTGTAAATCCTCCACCATCTGTTGCAATTTCTCTTTTACGAGAATGTGGTAATCCATACCATAAGCATACCAAGCCAGTTGATACTCATTCTCCGGGAACTGTTGAGGCGGGTAATAATTCAGAGCCACCGACACAATTGTGCGGCATCCCTCCACCAATGATTCAGGGTGGAAACGTTTGTCCAGGTGATTCTCGAGGTAGTGCATCTCATCGTGGTTACCCCGTTGCAACCACCGACGGTAGCGCTCCTGCTCCTCGGCATCCACCACTGCAGCTGCAGCCACGCCACAAAACGAGAAGCCCGCTCGTTGAGCGGACTTCTTTATTTCTGCCGCAGACACATAGCCTGCCGATGTTACTTCCATTTTCTTTTCACACATAAGTGTACCTTTTTATTCTATCACACGGAACTCATATCCCTGCGCCAATATCCACTCCAATGCTTCCGGGAGTATCTGTTTTAGCTTGTCGATACTCTTGAGTGAATCGTGGAACGTAATGATGGAGCCCGGACGTGTGTAGCGTTTTACGTTCTCCAATACATCCTGTGCTGTCAGTCGACAGCTGTAATCACGCGTCACCAAATCCCACATCACTACGCGGTAACCGTATCGGTGTTTTAGCCGGCGATACGACCTCCATAGCATCCATCCGTGTGGTGGACGGAACAAATCCGTTTGCAACATCTCGTTAGCCTTCTGGATATCCGCTATGTATGTTTTGCTCAAGTGGCGTACACTACCTATATGATGATAGGTGTGGTTGCCCAACCTGTGTCCATCGCGCTTTACCATTTCGAACACCTCCGGATGTTTCCGCACGTTATCGCCCACCATAAAGAAGGTAGCCTTGATATTGTACTTCCGCAGTGTCTCCAGAACCCATGGTGTAGCTTCAGGGATAGGACCGTCGTCAAAGGTGAGATAAACTACCTTCTCGTGACGGTTCAGTCTCCATAAAGCATGCGGATAGAGCCACCGCAGGAAGCGAGCCGGTTGTTCTATAATCACAATTCAGCCCTTTATTTATCACCTGTACCTCCCAGTCTGGAGTAGTACTTATCAGCCTTTTTGATGAGCTCTTCCTTCTTGGAGTTCTCGGGATATACCTGGAGAACCTTGCTCAGAACGTAGAACTGAGCCTGAATCTCTCTAGTCTCCGAAGCCATCTTTGAAGGAGACATATTGAAGTAGAAATTCAAGTAGTCGAGAGCCTTATTGGCCAAGACATCCAAGATTGCCACACCCTTACCTTCTTCGCCCAATGCGAGGTGTGCGGTAGCCAAAGAAAGAGAACCACTCCAGAACTCGTGCGGAACGTTATAATCCGGAATTACCTTCTCGCAGTATGCTAAAGCCTTACGAGCCTTATCCTTTTTACCCTCGCGAAGCAATCCCATGATAAGATCCTCAAATGTCTTTCGGTGCGTGTAGCACATGCGCATCACCGTCTCGTCTATGTAGAGTCCCTTCTTCTCCAGTCCACCGTAGCGGAACTTGTTCATCAGGTTGTCATACATCTTTTCGGTATCGAGAACGACATCCTCCCCACCATTATCGAACGGAGTGATACGGTATGCCAACCCCTCCTTTACAAAGAACTTGCCCAAGTTAATCCAGTTGCTTGTACCTACGGTCATAGACATGTAGATAGGTCTCTTCCAGTTGCTTTGTGACAACATCTCAATCATCATCAACTCACTCTTGGTAAGAGCATTCTTTCCCTCGAGAGATATAACCATCTTGTCGGGGATGCTATCGCCCGGGATAAGCATGCCGGATTTCTTGACCGCAGCCTTATCCACCGTTATGGTTAGGCTATCGGTTGGAATAACGTGTGTTTCTACACCGTCCAAATTATCCATACTACCGTTGCAAACAATAGCCTTGAGATGTTCCAAAAGTTCGATATCATCTTTAGACAAGCCATCGTATTTATTCAGGATCCAAAGATTCATAACATTCTCCACATCGAACGGGTCCTTACCCATCAAGTTGGTCATTGTTTCCGGATCCTTCTCGTAGAAGTAGAGAATTGCCTCCTTGATATCGGGTCTTACACGAACATACTCGTTGGTTCCGCTCACATAGTTCAAACGTTCCCAGTGAATAGGAAGGGACGGAGACTTGTAAGCCGGACGCTTCATCTGGTCTATGTACCAATCGGTCTGCAGATATGAAAGGTTGCAGACACGAGTATCTGTACGCTCACCCTCGGTCTCCTGGTTGTACCAAAGAGGGAAGGTATCGTTATCTCCATTGGTAAAGATGACAGCACCCTCGTTCTCCGGCAAGGTCATGAGGTAGTTTCGACCAAAGTCACGGCAAGTGTATCTACCACTACGATCGTGGTCATCCCATGTCTGTCCGCCCATCTGTATAGGAATGAGGATACAGAGAACACCTGCGATTGATGCAGCCAATGTCTCGTTGAGCTTAAGTTTACGCAATCCTTCGGCAACCGCAGCTACACCCAAGCCAATCCAAATGGCAAAAGCATAGAAGGAACCCGCATATGCATAGTCACGTTCACGCGGTTGTTGCGGCGTTTGGTTCAAGTAGAGAACGATGGCAATACCCGTCATAAAGAACAAGAAGAACACCACCCAGAACTGCTGAACTCCCTTAGGATTCTTGTCGTACGCCTGGCGGAAGAGTCCCAATAGACCCAAGATGAGAGGCAAGCAATAGAATACATTGTGTCCCTTGTTGCCCGCCCAAATCTCATCGGGCATGGTCGCGGTATCGACACCCAAGAGAGCATCGTCTATAAATTTGATACCGGTAATCCAGTTACCATGCTCCACCTCACCGTTGCCTTGATAATCGTTCTGTCGGCCGGCAAAGTTCCACATGAAGTAACGCCAGTACATAAAGTTCACCTGATAAGAGAAGAAGAAACGAAGGTTCTCCCACTGCGTTGGCATCTTCACCATCATACTCTGTCCATTGAGCGTAGTGTAGGGTACTTGATTTCCCTCGACACCGCCCATCCAACTCTCGTATGCCTCGGCGTGGTCATCGCTATACATACGAGGGAAGAGCATGTTCTGTGCGTATACATATTCCGCATTGTCACGTATATGTTCGTAGCTATCCTTCTCGTCGGGAGAAGCCTTCTCCTTACGCTGGTATACCGGACTTTCCTTTTTCTGAATAGGAACCAAGTAATTACCCTGTTGTTCGAAGGCTATCTGCGAAGTATAAGCCTGTCCATAGAACAACGGACGACTTCCATACTGTTCACGGCTCAGGTACTGTCCCAGCGTAAAGATATCCTCCGGAGAGTTCTGATCCATAGGCGTGTTGGCTGTAGAACGAATTACGATTACCGCATAGGAAGAATATCCCACCATAATCATGAGCAGACACAAAAGTGTCGTGTTCAGTACACGCGGAGATACCAACGGAGCACCCTTTTTGTTGTTGCGTTTAAGAACGACAAAGAGAGCTATCAACACAATGATACCCAATACGACAGAGCTAACGCCATAGCCATAGAACGGAATACCCAACAGAGCGATACTGCCCAAGAAGGATAAGTTCATGCGAAGGCGGTTCTTTACCACGAAACTCTCGTACACAGCCCATATAACACAAGCCACCAGTACAAGAATATAGATGATAAGACCCGTATTGAAGCCACATCCCAAAGTGTTCACGAAGAAGAGTTCAAACCATCCACCCACCTTCACGATGCCCGGAACGATACCATACAGTACAACAGCCACCAAAACCATACTTACCACCAGCGCAATGAGCGAACCCACCAAAGTGGCGTTCGGACACTTTTTGTAGTAGTATACCAGAACGATGGCCGGGATGCATAGTAAATTCAGCAAGTGAACGCCGATAGACAAGCCGGTAAGGTATGCAATAAGAATAAGCCAGCGGTCGCTATGTGGGCCATCCGCAGCATCTTCCCATTTTAGTATTAGCCAGAATACCAGTGCAGTAAACATGCTAGAGTAGGCGTAAACCTCGCCCTCTACAGCACTAAACCAAAAGGTATCGCTAAAAGTGTATGCCAATGCACCTACCAAACCGCACGCCTCAATCGTAATCATCTGTGCCGTGGAACTCACCACACCCTTGTCGCAAATCAATTTACGCGCCAAGTGCGTTATCGTCCAGAACAAAAACAGAATACATGCCGCACTCAGTAGAGCCGACATCGTGTTCACCATGCGTGCTACATCCGACGGGTCGCTCACAAATTGTGAGAACAAATTTCCCGTCAACATAAAGAAGGGTGCGCCGGGTGGGTGCCCTACTTCCAACTTAAAGGCCGTGGTAATGAACTCCGGGCAATCCCAGAAACTTGCAGTAGGCTCTATGGTACTACAGTACACAAAAGCCGCAATAGCAAAGGTAATCCATCCCAGTAAAAGGTCTATTGTTTTAAACCGTTTCATTGTTACTATATCGTTTTATTATATCCATGTTCTTCGATACAAGATGCAAAAGTACATTATTTTTCTTTATTTATCGGCTTTTCTGCATTTTAATTGCAACGAATGTTTTCATTTCTGCAAAATTTAACACCATTTTTTAGTCTCTGCAGTCGGTTTTCCGTCGTGACAATGGCATTTTAAGATGCGGTGCGGTATGTTACCATGTCCTATCAGTTCGATGGGACAGTTAAAGTGCCTTTCCAACCATTCGGCACTTACCTCGCTGTTGGGGTGGTAATCGAGCGTACCGTTCACGCACGCCACGGAAGTGACGTTTTGTAATGTGGTGCCGATATCGTGGTTCACCATAATGATGGTGCATTCCTTATTTATCTCCTCGAGCAGTTGATAGAGATGCGCCTCGAAACTCTTATCCAGATACGTATTAGGTTCATCCAGTATGAGCAACTCCGGTTGGGATACGATTGCACGTCCCAACAACACACGTTGCAGTTGACCACCACTGAGGGCACCTATGTGAACATCTTCCCATCCCTCCATGCCTACACGATGAATCACGCTGTCTACCATCTCTTTCTGCTCAGCGGTAAACCGTTGCCACCAATGTTTGTCGCAGTTCAGTCCCGAGAGCACCACCTCACGTACAGAGATAGGAAAAGAACGATCTATTCGGTTGTATTGCGGAAGATATCCCATACGCAAACCTCTTACCTCCTCCCCATTGCGGAAAAAGTGTATCGAACCCTCTGTCGGTCTCAAAAGCCCCAAGATAATGCGCATGAGTGTCGTCTTACCCCCACCGTTAGGACCGATTATACCGAGAAAATCGCGTTCGTTCACCTGCAGTGAGACATCCTTGAGTACACATTTGGTATCGTACTGCATGCCGATACCATCGAGTCTAACAATTGTTTTATTCATTTTGTTCCTCCTTTCTCATAGATAGCACGAGCAATGCGAACCATCTCCTCCGGCCAGTGGTAAGAAAGAGGACTTATGGTAATCGTGGGGAGTTGCAGTTCGTTCGCAATACTCTCTATATTCTTTTGGTCGAACTCCTGCTGTAAGAAGATGAGCCGCACATCCCGTTCTCTGCCGCGTTGAATGAGATCGCGTAGCCGGGTAGGAGAAGGCTCCTTTCCATTCTCCTCGATGCAAATCTGCTCCCATCCATAATCAAGCGCCATGTATGTAAGCGCCGGATGATAGATAAAGAAAGCCGGTTTGCCGATGCTATCGACACCGGATTGTATGGATTCGATGACGCGCTCCAAAGAATCGAGCGATGCCGTCACCTTGTTCCAACGTCGTTCGTATCCTGCACTATGTTCCGGGTCCGCTTCCGAAAGCGTCTGTAGAATGTTATGCGCCATTATTCGCATGTTGGGTATCGACATCCATACATGCGGGTCCTCCTCCTTGTGCCCATCGTGGAGCGTTTGTACACGTGTTACCCCCTCTTCCGTAGCCGCAAACGTAACATCGGGCGCATTCTCCTGCAATCTTTTTGTCCACAAACGTTCAAACCCCAAATGCCCAACATATAAGTAAGCCATGCTGTTGTGTAAGTTCACAAGTTGTTGAGGCGTAGGTTCGTAAGTCTCCGGACTATTACCCGAAGGAACCAAAGAAACCACCTCTACACTATCCCCCGCAATCTGCTCCGTCAAGTAGCGCAGCGGTTCTATGCTTACAGTCACCACTCTCCCCGAGCGTTCTTTTTCCTCGCCGCATGCCATCGCAAACAGTAAGCACAGCGGAACAAACAGCAGGTATAAATACTTTTTCATCATAAGAAAAACATGTTTTAAGGTCGATATTACTGAACCATACCCTGCACATAGGTATACGAGTAAATCAAAATCAAGTAGCGTAACACCTTACCGATGGCAATAGCCGTAAGGGTAAAGACAGGATTGGCACGCATGTACCCCAAAGCCACGGTGATAGCGCTCCCCAAGATAGGGATAAAAGCAAAGAAACCGATGCCCGCTCCGTAACGTTCCACAAAGTGTTCTGCCCGTAGGAGCTTCTCCTCCTTCACGTGCAGATACGTATGAATCCACTCTCGTTTTCCCAATCTGCCGATGTAGAAGTTCAGCATGCTCCCTGCTACATTGCCCACACTACCCCATACAAGCAGTTCGTGCGCCGAAACACCGGTAGCCAGTAGTCCCAACATCACCATTTCGCTGCTAAAAGGAAGAACACTACCCGCCAAGAATGCAGAGATGAGCATTCCCCAGCAACCATAACTTATAAGAAGTTGAATGAAGGCATCCATATCTCGTATATCGTAAGTCCTATAAAATAAATAAGGAAAAGGCAGAATAAAAAGTTCGACAGCCAGTGCGATGTCAATGCGAAATAGTGCGTCAGTATCACACTACCGGTAGCAATCTGCAAACCGAGTAACGGCGACAAAAATTGGGGCTGCCACAAAATAAGCAGAAAGAGCATAAAGTGGTTGATGAGCAACACCTTCAGTAACATACGCGTCTTTATCTTATCATCATAGCTGTATGCCGCCGTGTGCCAACCCGCAATCAGACAGAAGAAAGAGAAAGGCACATAGAAGTATATATCAGGGTTCTGCAAGCTCTCCCGCAATGGTTCCCAAGTGAGCGGTTCAAAGACAACCAATTCTCGAAAATGGTCGTAGATGTCCCACGATTCCGTATGATACGCATAGAAGAGCCATACCACATAAGGGAGTCCCAATCCCAACAACGCCGCAAAGAAACTTCGAGGATTCAATCCACGCAACTGAATAATCAGGTTGAGCAGCAGGATAGGAGCGAGGTACAGCAATGGTCCAATCTCCACCGAAGCCAACCCCAGCAGCACGAAAGCATAAAAAACATACCCGGACGGATTGCGCTTCTGGTACGTACAGCACAACAAATGCATGGTCATGATGCCACACAAAGCAATCGGAGTATCGAATCTATGAGGGTTGATGCAGAGTGCCGCTGCCGAAAGAAAGAGATAGACAGCGGGAACCATATAGGTTCGTATTCGTATGAGTAAGAAACGATTATGCATCTCCTGCAAATCGTAAGCCAACGCCACGGATATGAGAGCATTCACGCACATCCTGCGACCATCTTCCGAGAGTATACCCGGGTAGAGCACGAAACAAGAGACCACCACAAAAAATAAAATAGCCGCGGGCAGAGTAAATCTGCCCGATGCTACATTATTCTGAAATCGTTTATTCATCATTCGTCTACCGGTTCCGCGACAGTATGTTTATAAATCCTGTCCTATGTCGGAACGGAAATATTTCTTGTTGAATTGAATCTTCTGCGCCTGCTCGAAAGACTGCTTGAGAGCCTCCTCCTTGTTGGCACCATAGGAACTTACAGCGATAACACGTCCACCGTTGGTCACCACCTGCTCGTCTTTAACAGCCGTTCCAGCATGGAATACAATGCTATCGGTTACTTGGTCTATACCGGTAATCGGGAACCCCTTCTCGTAAGCCTCCGGATAACCTCCGGACACAAGCATGACACACACCGCGCTACGCGGGTCTACCTCCAAAGTCTTGGTATCCAAGTTACCATCGGCAACACCCTGCAACAAATCTACCAAGTCGCTTTTAATACGCAACATAACAGACTCCGTTTCCGGGTCACCCATACGTACATTGTATTCAATAACCATAGGTTCACCCTCAACGTTGATGAGTCCCAGGAAGATGAATCCCTTGTAATCGATGCCCTCGGCAGCCAGTCCCTCTACGGTAGGACGTATGATACGCTCCTCCACCTTCTGCATCCATGCTTTGTCGGCAAAAGGAACCGGAGAGACACTACCCATGCCACCCGTATTCAGACCCGTATCGTGTTCACCGATACGTTTATAGTCCTTTGCTTCGGGCAATATCTTATAATGTGTACCATCGGTAAGCACAAACACCGAGCACTCTATACCGCTCAGAAACTCCTCGATAACCACACGAGAAGAAGCATTACCGAACATACCGCCCAGCATCTCCTTGAGCTCCTTCTTAGCCTCCTCCAAAGTCGGCAATATGAGAACACCCTTGCCCGCACACAAACCATCGGCCTTGAGCACATAGGGAGCCTTCAGCGTCTCCAGGAATAGGAGTCCCTCCTCGAGCGTTTCGCCCGTAAAGGTGCGGTAAGCAGCCGTTGGAATGTTGTGTCTCTGCATGAAAGCCTTTGCAAAGTCCTTGCTACCCTCCAGTACGGCACCCTGTTTAGACGGACCTATTACCGGGATGTTATGCAGTTCAGCATCCTCTTTAAAGTAGTCATAGATACCCTTTACCAACGGGTCTTCGGGTCCCACTACCACCATATCTACCTTATTCTCAAGAACAAACTTCTTTATTCCCTCAAAGTCATCGGCTTTGATGGCTACGTTCTGTCCTGCGTTCGCTGTGCCGGCATTGCCCGGCGCTATGAACAACTGCTCCACCTGTGCACTTTGTGCAATCTTCCAAGCCAGAGCATGCTCGCGGCCTCCGCTTCCTAACAGTAATACCTTCATAACTTTACCCTATTTATGTTAATCGTCAAAGTCCTCAAAATCGTTGCGGAACTTATTGTCTTTACCTTTGTTGTAGCTCTTGTTAAAGCGACGGTCGTTGTCGCGTCCCGGTTTAAAGTTGCGCTTATCGCGGTCGTGGTTACGATCACGATTGCGGTCACGATCTCTATCAAAGCCCTTATGCTCAAAACCCTTACGATCGCCACGCTCATCATCGCGGTCGCGGAAAGAGCGTTCGTTACGCTTCTTACCGAAATCGTTCTGTCTGCCACGTCCACCAAAGCGGTCTCTACCGAAACCACCGTTGTTGTCATCCTCCTCGTCCAGACGTTTCTTAAACTCACGTTTCTCCTTGAAACGACGCTTCTCGCTCATGGCCTTGCGTTCAGCCTCCGACTTAATCTCACCTCCCTCGGCACGCATCTCCTTGTACTTGCCGCTGAATATCTGATACTTGCGGAGCTCACACTCCAAGGCACCGTTGAACAACGGAGTTTTGATAGAAGGCTTCAGACCGATACTCTCGAAACACTCCTCACGGTAGCTCAAGATGTAAGCCTCGTTGTCCACGAACTGATGTTTCAGTTTCTCGCCTATCATCTTGTACAGACCCAAAAGGTCCGGACTGGAAATACGTTCTCCATACGGCGGGTTCGTAACGATGATACTCTTCTCCTTCGGCTGTGTAAACTGTTTGAAATCCTGCATACGAATCTCGATATCGTTGCTCAGACCCGCAGCCTTCACATTGCGGAGCGCTATACCCACCGCCTTCGGATCCACATCGTATCCATATATTTTGTGCGTGAACTCACGCTCCTGGCTATCATCATCGTAGATACTCTCAAAGAGCTCCTTATCAAAGTCCGGCCACTTCTCGAAAGCATACTCCTTGCGGAAGATACCCGGAGCCATGTTGCGCGCAATCAGCGCCGCCTCAATCGGCAGAGTACCCGAACCGCACATAGGGTCGATGAAGTCCGTTTCGCCCTTCCATCCTGCCATAATCAGGATGCCGGCAGCCAACACCTCGTTGAGCGGAGCCGCCACACTCTCCTGGCGATAGCCACGACGGTGCAAACTCTCACCGCTACTATCCAGTGCCAACGTACAATCGTTCTCCGATATGTGGATATGCAACTGCAAGTCCGGGTTAGCGACACAGATGTTCGGACGCTCACCCGTCTTCTCGCGGAAGTAATCGCAGATAGCATCTTTCACCTTGTAAGCCACAAACTTAGAGTGTCTGAATTCCTGTGAATACACCACAGAATCCACCGCAAAGCTCGTCTTCAAGGTGAGGTAATCCTCCCACTTTATTTCTCTGATGGCATTATACACCTCATCCGCCGTATTGGCTTTGAAGTGTTTGATAGGTTTTAGAATACGGATGGCCGTGCGCAAGCAGAAGTTGGCACGATACATCATACGTTTGTCGCCGGTGAACGATACCATACGGTTTCCTATCTGTATGTTATCAGCTCCCAAATTGGTCAGCTCCTCTGCCAATATGGCCTCCAAACCATGGAAGGTCTTAGCAATTAAATTGTACTCTCCGGCAGCGTTTATCTGTTCCATTCTTATATAATTGTTATTTATGATAAATTGTCTCTATTTCTCTCATTTCTCTGTTTCCGTTGCACCATACGGCTTCCGGCCGGTACATCCTCGGTCACCCATATGTTACCACCGATAATGGAACCCTTACCCACGGTGATGCGTCCCAATATGGTAGCATTGGAATATACGATAACATCGTCCTCCAAGATAGGATGGCGTGGAATACCCTTGATAGGATTTCCCTCCTCATCGAGCGGAAAGCTCTTAGCCCCCAAGGTAACACCCTGATACAGTTTTACATTGTTTCCAATCACACACGTAGCTCCAATCACCACACCCGTACCATGGTCTATGGTGAAATGGTCGCCAATCGTAGCACTAGGATGTATATCGATACCCGTTTCGGAATGTGCTATCTCTCCTATGATTCTCGGAATAAGAGGAATATCCAGTAGGTGTAAAGCGTGAGCTATGCGGTAACACGTAAGAGCACGAATCACCGGATAACAGCTTATAATCTCTCCGTACGACTCCGCAGCCGGGTCACCGTTGTAAGCCGCTTCCACATCGGTAGCGAGCAAACGGCGCAACTCGGGCAACTGCACCACAAACTCCTTCGCCGGTTCCTCGGCACGTTTCAGTGCATGGTCAAAATCGCTATCCTTATCAGCAAAACAATAAGCCGCGGCAATCTGCTTTCTCAAGTGATTATACAACTCCTCCAGATTCACGCCTATATGGAAAGCCATATTGCTGCTGTTGACGGTGGAAGGACCGAAATAGCCGGGAAACAATATAGCGCGGCTCAGTTCTATGATGCCGCGAAGCTTCTCCGCACTCGGAAGCGGTGTCTCTTGTGTATGGTCAAAGCATAACCCTTTCAGAGATTCCGGCTCTGATAATTGTTGGGTGGTCTCCACCAGTAGTTGTGCGAATGTTTTGGAACTCATTATGTTCGAACAATAAATTTTTTCGATACAAACTTACGGATTATTTCTGATATAACCACCCTTTAGGAGGCAGAAACTTTCACAATCTTGTATAATTTGTCATTTGGACGTACTTTTTCGGGCACTTTTATAGAAATATGTTCCCCTTTTCGAGCCGTTTCCACCGGTTGGAGGTCGTATCGTATCTCCTCGGCATTCAGGTAAAGAGCTCCCGTAGTAACGCCCGTTACCAAGAGCTTATCGCCCACACTTATCTCGCCGGCCTCCATTAGGAACTCGGCTACGCCCAACTTGGAGAAGTACTTCACCACCTTACCCACGTAGACCTTCTTCTCGGTAGCGGCGCTGCCATACACGCGGCTCCACTCACCCATGAACTGTCCCTGGTAGTATCCGTCCCAGAAGCCACGATTAAAGACCGTTGCCAGACGAGTATCCCAAGCATCCTTCTTTTCCTCGGTAAAGGTACCATCCAGCACACTCTGTATTGCCTCCTTGTAACATGTCACCACCGTCTGCACATACTCGGCACTGCGGGCACGACCCTCTATCTTGAATACGCGGACACCCGCCGCCATCATGCGATCTATAAAGCGGATGGTTTTCAAGTCCTTCGGGCTCATTATATATTTGTTATCCACCTCCAGCTCCATCTCGCTCTCCTTGTCCTTCACTATGTAGCCGCGACGACAAAGTTGCATGCACGAACCCCGGTTGGCGCTACGTCCCGTGTTGTTCAGGCTCAAGTAGCACTTACCGCTCACCGCCATGCAGAGCGCACCATGGCAGAACATCTCTATCCGTACAAGCTGTCCCCCGGGACCGCAGATGTTTTGCTCCACTATATTCTTGTGAATCACTCCCACCTGGTCCATATTCAGTTCACGCGCCAACACCGCCACATCGGCAAACTGAGCGTAGAAACGCAATGCCTCTGTATTAGATATGTTAAGCTGCGTAGAGAGATGCACCTCCAACCCGATTTGGCGGCAGTAGCTCATCACCGCCACATCGCTCGCGATGATAGCCGATATATGCGCCTCGGCAGCCGCATCGAGAATCTGTCGCATAAGAGCGATATCCTCATCGTATATGATAGTATTCACCGTGAGATAGCTCTTCACCCCCCGTTCTGCACAGGTAGCAGCAATCTCCTTCAAGTCGTCTATGGTGAACTTTCCTGCGGAATGTGCACGCATGTTGAGGCTTTCTATTCCGAAATAGATGGAATCGGCCCCGGCTTTGAGAGCCGCAGCAAGGGATTCTCGAGACCCCACGGGAGCCATTACTTCATATTCATTCATAGTGTATATTCGTATTTAAGGTGCAAAGGTACACATTCTTTTTCAAATCATCGACCTACAATAGGTACAATTAACGTAAATTCCCATTTCGAGGTGTAAAATAAAACATCCACCGAAGGTATACAGATGTACCAACGGTGGATGTTTCTATGATGGGAAAGCCTCCCTATTCCGGCACATAGATGATGTCGCCGTTTTCCAGTTCGTAGGCCACACCTACGCGTTTTCCTTTGTCCGAAGAGTTGCTCTCCTTCTCCTCCGACGGCGTATATTTGTTTATCTTCTGTCCCTCTTTGGTAATAATCTCCATGTTCTCCTTACCCGGGTTCTTCACCATGGTGAAATCCTCCTGCGAGAACATCTCCGTCATGTTGTAACGACTCACCAGTGCCACCATCAGCGCCACGGCAAACACCATCGCCACATCGAACAAGTTGCTCACCACGCTCATCGGGTCGCTATCCTCCTGTTTCCTCAGTAATCTTCTGCGCATACCTATTATTTATTAGCGGTTACCGTATCAGCCACAAACTCGAGTGTAGACAAATCGCGAACGAACCAACGCTCCTTCGCCTGCTGGGTCACAAAACCGATGGCACTAATCACCATACCCACCACCGTTGTAGCAAATGCCACCTGCATGTTGTACGCCATAGAAGCGATATCACCGCTAGAGAGACCCACCAACGCCGGCCCCATCGGGATAAGCGTACCCATCAAACCGAGGATCGGTCCCATTTTGGTCAACGTCTTGGAGAGCGCCAACTGTTGGTCTGCCTCCACCTCGTACTGCGATACCAAGTAATCCACACGCGCCTTGTCGTTGCGATGTTCCATGATCTCGTTGATGTAGTGCACCACAGCTCCTCCCTTAACCGATGCCATAGCCGTTTCGAACTCCTCGACCGTATCGGCAGAAAGCGCCTTCACCGGAGCCGCCAAGCGTGTTTGCGTACGCTTCACACTCAAGTACTGACCGAAGAAACCACCAATCAGCAACA
>CAZUTW010000034.1:0-20083 GCA_964623295.1 uncultured Bacteroidaceae bacterium
CCGTAGCACTCTACTTGGCGGCAGCCGGTGTTGGTACCATCGGTATTATAGACGGAGATGTGGTGGACATCAGTAATCTGCAGCGTCAGGTGATTCACTTTACGGACGATATCAACCGTCCGAAGGTGGAGTCGGCTAAGGAGAAAATGCTGAAGATAAACCCGGGTATCAAGGTGAATACTTACCAGGATTTCTTGATGGCGGACAATGCGCTGGATATCATAAAGGACTACGACTTTGTGGTGGATGGTACGGACAACTTCCCGGTGAAGTTCTTGATCAACGATGCGTGTGTTATGGCCGGTAAACCGTTCTCTCACGGAGGTATTCTCCGCTTCGAGGGACAGACCTTTACCCATCTTCCCGGTACGGCTTGTTACCGTTGTATGTTTAAGACACCGCCTCCCGCAGGAGCTGTTCCAACCTGTTCACAAGCAGGTGTATTGGGCGCTATCGCCGGCATGTTGGGTACCATCCAGGCAGCCGAGGTGCTGAAGTATCTTACCGGCGTGGGTGAATTGCTTACCGATCAGTTGCTGACGTTCGATGCCAAAACCATGAACTTCCGCAAGATAAAGACCCATAAGCATGGTCGTTGTCCGCTGTGTGGCGAGAATCCTACCATCACGGAACTTATCGACTACGAGCAGGCAGCTTGTGATTTGAAGAATCATTAATCGGAACCGAATATGGAGATAAAGAAAGATGTCTTTGACCAAATCGTGGCACAAGCCCGCGAGGAACTCCCCAATGAGTCCTGCGGTTATTTCTTGGGTGCCGTTGGTGAGGTGATTGACGAAAATTATAGAATGACGAATGTAGATGCCAGTCCGGAGCATTTCTCCTTCGCACCGAAGGAGCAGTTCGGCGCTATCAACCATGCACGCAAGACGGGTAAAAAGGTGATAGCCAACTGGCATAGTCATCCGGCCTCTCCGGCCCGTCCGTCGCAAGAGGATATACGTTTGGCCTACGACCCCAACATACTTTATTTTATTGTATCGTTGGCAGCCGAAGAGCCTGTGCTCAATGGCTATCGTATTGTAAACGGCGAAGTGACCAAGCTGGAGTTGACCATAGTAGAATAACAGAAAAATGTTTTTTGTTGCGTGCCCCCGGAATTAACTCACGTTCCCTGAACCTCACACCATGGAGTTAATACGGGGGCCTTCGCAGCGCCTTAATAAAGAATTTATACACGCAGATAGGTTTTCTTGTCAAACAGAGCAACCATTCTCGCATATTTTAACTAACTTTGCAACATCAAAAAAAAGAATATGAAGGTACATAACGATTTGACAGAGCTTATCGGTGGCACTCCGCTATTGGAGTTGCACCGCATAGAGAAGGAAGAAAACCTGCAGGCTCGACTGATTGTAAAACCGGAATTGTTTAATCCCGGTGGAAGTGTGAAAGACCGCATTGCTTTTGCCATGATAGAAGATGCGGAAAAATCCGGTAAGATTAAGCCGGGGGCAACCATCATTGAGCCTACCAGTGGAAACACGGGTATCGGTTTGGCTTGGGTGGCAACTTCTAAGGGATATAAGGTGATTCTTACCATGCCGGAAACCATGAGCGTGGAACGCCAAAACTTGTTGCGCTCACTGGGGGCAGAGGTGATTCTTACAAGAGGAAGAGACGGAATGAACGGTGCCATACAGAAGGCCGAGGAATTGCGCGACAGTACGCCCAACAGCATCATACTGCAGCAGTTCGACAACCCGGCAAACCCTGCCATGCACGAACGTACAACAGCCGAGGAGATATGGAACGATACCGATGGTACGGTGGATATCTTCATAGCCGGTGTGGGTACGGGCGGTACGTTGACGGGTACTTCTCGTGGACTAAAGAAACATAACCCGGCCATCAAGACGGTGGCGGTGGAGCCTTATACCTCTTCCGTATTGTCCGGTGAAAAGGCGGGACCGCACAGAATTCAGGGTATCGGAGCCGGCTTTGTGCCTAAAGTGTATGACCCGAGTGTGGTGAACCGTGTAGTGCGAGTGAAGGACGATGATGCTATACGCACCAGCCGTTTGTTGGCGGGTAGTATAGGTCTGTTGGTGGGCTTCTCCTCGGGTGCCGCTCTCTGGGCGGGTATAGAGGAAGCTCGGAAGCCCGAAAATGCCGGCAAGACCATAGTGGTGCTGTTGCCCGATACCGGTGAACGATACCTCTCCACCGTATTGTACGCATTTAACGAGTATCCTTTATAAAAACGATAAAAAAACATGACTTTCTACTTAGCAGACAATCAAGCAATAAGTAAACGAGGCCTAGAAGCCTACATCAAGGATTTGTTCGAGGACAAAGCCGATATAGTAGGAGTGGAAGATAAAAAACAACTGACGACCGAATTGGAGAAAAATGCCAATTCGGGCATCGTTGTTTTGGACTATACTCTCTTTGATATACCGGGAGTGGAGGATTTCCTTCTTTTAACCGAACGATTCAGGCAGGTGGATTGGCTGCTTTTTTCCACCGAACTGTCCGATACGTTTGTGCGGAGGTTGGGGGCGGAGCCGAAGGTCAGTATCTTGCTGAAGGACAACTCTGAGGAGGAGATTATTTCAGCGTTGCGTTGCACGTCAAAGGGGGAGCGCTATTTGTGCCATCAAGTGGTAAGCTTGTTGCTTTCCGAGCGTGAAACGCACAATCCCGGTGAGAATGAACTTACTCCTACCGAGAAGGAAATCCTTAAGCTGATAGCAATGGGTAAGACGGTGAAGGAGATTGCCTCTATTCGTATTTCCAGTATACACACTATTACGACCCATAAGAAGAACATCTTCCGTAAGTTGCGCGTGAACAACGTGTACGAGGCCACTAAGTATGCCCTGCGTGCCGGGTTGGTGGAGATGTCCGATTACTATATTTAAAAAAGTGTAGAAACAATAAAGTTTTGCCTCTAAACGAAAAAAATGGCTAAGTTAACGTGTTATGTAACAAAATTGTAGTATTTTTGCACTGTAATTTTGAACACTATCATTTTTTAATGAGACAATAAACATGTCTATCTACGCAATTTTGAAATTATTGGGATGTTTGGCCCTGCTCATGTACGGTATGAAGGTGATGAGTGAGGGACTGCAGAAAATGGCCGGTAGTCAACTGCGTCACGTATTGAGTGCCATGACTACCAACCGTTTTACGGGTATGCTCACGGGAGCATTTGTCACCGCATCCATCCAATCCTCTACAGCGACAACCGTCATGACGGTCAGTTTTGTCAATGCGGGCCTCCTCACGCTGGCGCAAGCCATCTCCGTGATTATGGGTGCCAACATCGGTACTACACTGACCGCATGGATTATGTCTGCGGGTTTTAACTTTTCAATGAGCGCACTGGTCTATCCTATATTTATATTGGCCATTGCGCTTATTTATTCTAAGAACAAGAAGTCTATGGGTGAGTTCATCTTCGGCTTATGCTTCATGTTCTTGGGGTTGGGCACCTTGAAGGAGAATGCTGCCGATATGGATTTGGGCAACAATCCGGCGGTGCTGGAGTTCTTTACTCAAACGGGTAATTGGGGCTATGGTACTTATCTGTTGTTCTTGCTTATCGGTGGTATCCTTACCATGTGTGTGCAGTCTTCTGCTGCTGTCATGGCCATTACCATGATCCTGTGTTCTTCGGGGGCACTGGGTATCTATCCGGGTATTGCGTTGGTTATGGGTGAGAACATAGGTACTACGGTTACTTCCAACTTGGCGGCGCTTACAGCTAGTCCGCAGGCTCGTCGTGCGGCGTTGGCGCACATGTTCTTCAATATCTTCGGTGTCATCTGGGTGCTGTGTATCTTTACGCACTTTGTGGATGGCGTTTGTGCTTTGGTTCATGTGGATCCGAACAATGTGCACGATCCGGGTAAGTTGTCTTATGTATTGGCGGCGTTCCACACGGCGTTCAATGTGTGCAACGTGCTTATCCTCATCTGGTTTATCAAGCCTATCGAGCGTTTCGTATGTTGGGTTATCCCGTCTGAGCGCAAGGAGGAGGATGAGGAGTTCCGTCTCAAGTTTATCTCCGGTGGTTTGATGACCACAGCCGAGTTGTCAGTATTCGAGGCTCAGAAGGAGATTAACAACTTTGCGGAACGTACGCAGCGTATGTTCGGTTTTGTACGTGAGTTGTTCGATATGCCGAATGCAAAGGATGAGAGTTTTTCCAAGTTGTTTACTCGCATAGAGAAATATGAGTCTATCAGCGACAATATGGAGTTGGAGATAGGTAACTATCTGAACGAGGTGAGCGATGGTCGCTTGAGTTATGAGACGAAGATGAAGATTCAACAGATGATGCGTGAGGTGAGCGAGATTGAGAGCATCGGCGATAGTTGCTACAATCTGGCACGTACCATTCGCAGAAAGGCGGATCAAGAGGCCTTTCCGAGCATCTTGAACGACCATGTTAAGCAGATGATGGCGCTGACCAATTCTGCCTTGGTGGAGATGAATAAGTTGCTTACAGGCCGACGTGCGCAGATGGATGCGAACATCTCTTTCAATATAGAAAAGGAGATAAACAACTTCCGTAAGCAGTTGCGTAGTCAGAACGTACGCGATGTGGACAATCACGAATATTCTTACTTGACGGGTACTACTTATATGGACCTCATCAACGAGTGTGAGAAACTCGGTGATTACGTGGTCAACGTGGTGGAGGCTCGTATGGATGTCCGCGAAAGAAAAGCGGTATAAGAATAAATAAGGTATAAAAGAAAAGGCGGTCACGTGGTGTACGTGACCGCCTTTTCTATGTTTAGATCTGTTTTATGATTCTTCGTTGTTCTCCACCTCTTCGGCGGTTGTTTCCGTAGGTTGAGCCTCTTTCTTTCCCAAGTACTCCGGCAACTGCATGCCCGCCTGGTCGAAGAGCTCCTGGAGCGGTGGGATAGACTTCATGAGACCACTCAGAAAATCGGCCGTAGAACCTTTACCATCCTTACCGGAACCGTTCTCCCAAACCGTTACCTTATCGATGTTGATACCCTTGATAGCCTCCACCTGGGTCTTAACCAATTCAGGCAACTTCTCCAAGAGCAACAGAGTGTATGCTTTTGTAGCATCGCCACCGGCAGCCTGGATCATCTTGTCGTAACCGGCAGCCTGCTTGGTAAGAACCTCGTAGAGACCCTTAGCCTCGGCTTCCATCTTCGCAAAGATAGCATCTGCTTCACCCTTCGCGTTGACACGTTTCTGCTCCGCCATAGCTTCTGCTTCGATAATCTTACGTTGTTTCTCTACCTCCTGCGGCACAATCACGTTGGCGTTCTGTGTACTACGTTCGCGTTCCGCACGTGCCATTTCGGCTTCCTTCTCGGCTGCGTAAGCGTCCTGCAGAGCACGAGCCTGTTGCACCTTCTCGGCCGTTACCGCCTTGCGCTGAGCTTCTGCCTCGCGTTCGCGACGGTATGCCTCGGAGTTCGCTATCTCTACTTTTGCCTCGTTCTCACCCTTCACCGCCTGAGCATTGGCCTCGGACGTTCGGATACGGGTTTCCTTCAGAGCTTCAGCTTTACCTATTTCACCCATCTTCTCTTGTTCTGCAACGCTCACCTTTGCCTCGTTGATGGCCTTGGCTGCAGCCTCTTTACCAAGCGCCTCTATGTATCCGGATTCATCCTTAATATCGGTTACATTGACGTTGATAAGTCGCAAACCGATTTTTTTCAATTCCACTTCTACATTCTTAGAGATGGCATCGAGGAAGGTGTCGCGGTCGGAGTTCAGCTGTTCAATACTCATGGTGGCAATCACCAAACGTAGTTGACCGAACAAGATATCGCGTGTAAGTTCCTGAATCTGTTCACTACTCTGTCCCAAGAGGCGTTCTGCCGCATTTTTCATACTATCCTCATCGGTAGAGATACCCACCGTAAAGCGGCAAGGAACATCCACACGTATGTTCTGTCTACTCAGTGCATTGGTAAGGTTGGCATCGATGCTAATCGGTGTCAAACTCATGTACGCATAATCCTGCACGATAGGCCACACAAAGGTACCGCCACCGTGTACACACTTGGCAGAGCCTTTGCCCGTACTTCCGTAAACTACGAGAATCTTATCAGACGGACAGCGTCTGTAACGTTTCACAATGGCTGCCACTGCCGAGATGATGACTACGGCGATGACGGCAACCAAGATAATGGTTGGATCTTCTGTCATATACTTCTGTTTTTTTTATGGTTTCTTATTCTAAAAAATCACTTAGATGACACGCTCTACCACAACAAGAGAGTTGCCTACTACCTCGATGATGCGTGCTTTGTCGCCGGTAGCGAGAGGTATGTGGTCATCGGTTACGGCATCGTACTCATAGGTGGTGCCGTTCTTACTGAACTGTATCTTACCGGTACCGCTACGCTGCTCCGGAACGCGCAAGTAGATGTCGCCTACAGCACCTACGGCATCTTTCAGGTGGAAGGTTCCATCTTCATCGAAACGCATCACAAAACGCATGATGGCAAAGATGATGTACACCAGGAAACATCCTACAGCGATGCCCATTAGGTTGAGCAACCACAAGGAGGAGACACTTGTGTAGAGCAATGCACACGTCCATCCGTATCCTAAGAGGAAGTTTACCAACGACTTCAACGTGAAAAGATGGAATCCGGATGCATCGAAATCCAAGTCGGTATCGCCGTCGAAATCCATACCCACAAAGGTAAGAACCATTTGAATAAGGAAAACGATGGTTACACCCATAGACAAAAGCCAATAGCTGCGCTCTGTAGCATCCATGGCTTCCGGAAAGAATGAAAGTATCTGTTCAAACATACGGCAGTGGTTTAAAACGTTATCTATAAGCGCAAAGTTAGTTTTTTCTTTGGAACTGATTGTTTATTTAATAAAAAAAGCGGTCTACAGACCGCCTTTTTTAACATATTATTTCTTTTTACTTAATCTATGAACCGCTTTTTTGCAAAAGAGGTTATCTTTTTACATCTGCGAAAGTCGGTTCTTGAGTAGTTGAATCTTAATCTCTTGCAGCTCGTACTCCTTTTCCATAACACTCAGAAAGTGGTTGAAGAAATCGTGCTTGGTGGTGAGATATGCAATCATGGATAGTTCTCCCTCCTTAAAAGCTGTTTCGTTTTTTTGTTCCGATTCCGCCAGAAGAGCACGTATGTTGGTTGAGGAACCGTTCGCCTGGAACATGGAGTTGAGTATGATGTACTTATCGTAGAGTGCATCGAACTCCTGTTCTGCATTCAGACGAGCCTCCTCCAGCTCCCATTCGTTGGTTTGCTCGGCAGCACGAGCGGCCTTTACTTTACCTCGTTGAGAGAAGATGGGGAGAGCCGCACTGACGATGACACCATTGTAAGCATCGGTCGCAGCATCCGTCTCCGAAGTTGTAGTGCGACGGAATCCGGCACCCAAACGAGGCAAGATACCTTGTTTCGCTAAACTAACCCCCTTCTTACCTACCGCCAAATTCTTTTGAGCCAACACCACACGAGCATCGTTTTCCACAAAACTACTCTTTAACTCCTCGCGTGAGGGAATCTCCAAGAGCGGGTAGTCGCTTAGCAGCGGGGCATTACTCGGGTTACTACGGAAGTTTTTACCTCCGTTCAGTGTGCGGAGTTCGTAGTGTAGGTCGTTCAGTTTGAGACGTGCCTTAATAAGATCCTGAGCAAATTGCTGTGCCTCTACCCTCAGGTCGTTTACCTCGGTGACGGTAGCATCGCCACTCTTGAGTTGGTCCTCGTAGAGTTTTACCAATTGCTGCATAAGTTTCTCCTCCTCCTGCAGACGATCTACGAGTTGGGTAATGTATACCTCCTCTACACACAGCGTGGCGGTGGTGGTGAGTATTTCGTTGAGTATTTGGTTGGCCTCGGCATCCAACGCCTCTCCACGCAGCTTGTTTAGTTTATTGCGTTGGGCATAGAGGGTAGGGAAGTCGAACTCCTGAATCACATTCAACTCGGTAGAGTGTCCCAAAGGCGAATGAGAACCCCACTGATGTGTATAATCAATGGATGTCTCAGGCAGATTATTTTCTGTCTTATATTCCTCTTTGGTTGCTGTGTTATCTTGCTTTTTCACTCGAAGGGAACGGTTGTTCTCTTCCACTTGTGTAAGCACATCCTTTAGCGTAAGAGACTGTGCAAAGACGGTTTGTGCCAGGAACATCCCCCCCAGCAACAGTATTCCGCAAAGACTTTTCTTCATATCTTAAAATTCTTTTGTATTATATCACTACAAACTTATTGCATACAAAGATAGAACAAAAAAACGTCGGTTGTGTTCTCCGAATGTATCTTTAACGCTTTTTGTACCGAAATCTTTGTTATTTCTCCTGTTTGGGTAAGGTGAACTGACGGATTACGCGTGTAAAGTCGGGTCCGTACTTTTCGCACTTAAACTCACCCACACCGCTTATTCTGCTAAATTGTTCTATGGTGATGGGTTTGAAGGTTGCCATGAGATGCAACGTTTTGTCGGAGAAAACCACGTAAGGCGGAAAACCTTGTTGGTCCGCTATTTGCTTACGGAGTGTACGAAGCGCCTCAAACAGTTCCGGAGACTCCATGCGACTGTCCGCCATAGCGAAGTCGAGCGTCCCCCTCTTGTCGGCAAAGATGGGCTCCCCGTTGTCCGAAAACCCAATCATGCCGCCCTCCTGTGCAGCTGTGGTTCTCTTGCGCGTGTGTTTCGCCTCCACCTGTTTGTCGCGGTTGATGGTAACAAGCAGGGCTCGTTGTTTACCAAACAGCACGTTCTTTCCGCTTTCGGTGATGTGTAAGTGATGCAGTTCGTTGTACAATATCTCGAAGTATCCCAATTGGAGCATCTGCAAGAGATAATCCTGCCAATCGCGTGCCGGTACATCTCGTCCCACTCCAAAAGTCTTCAGCTTATCGAACCCATGAGTGGTGACGTCCTTGGTGTAGTTGCCACGTAATACATCTACCAACTGATGGGTGCTTATCTTCTCGTTGGCACGGGCGATAGCACTCAACGCTTTTTGTACCAATATGGTGCCATCGAACCGTTGTGGCGGATTGCGGCACACATCGCAGTTGCCGCAGTCCTGCTCCATTGTCTCTCCGAAATAGCTCAACAAGATACGTCGTCGACAGATGTCTGCCTCGGCATATTGCTGCATGCGGTGCAACTTTTCCATGTTCATGTCCTGCTGTCCGCTATCCTCGGCAAACTTCTTCAGGGTTATGATATCACCTATATTATAAAAAAGCACCGTATCCGACGGCATGCCATCGCGTCCGGCTCTGCCTATCTCCTGATAGAAACTCTCGATACTCTTGGGCATGTTATAGTGGATTACCCAACGTACATTTCCCTTGTCGATACCCATACCGAAGGCGATGGTTGCACAAACCACCTGTACTCGGTCGTTGATAAAATCCTCCTGCGCCAAATCGCGTTCGGTAGGAGAGAGACCGGCATGGTAGACGCACGCATGTATTCCGTTCTTAACCAATACTTCGCAAATGCTCTCCGTATTCTTACGGCTCAAACAATAGATGATACCGCACTCCCCGGGACGATTCTTTATAAACTTAAGGATGCTCTTATCCTTGTCCTTCTTCTGATATCCACGTTGCACATCCAAGCTCAGGTTCGGTCGGTCGAACGAGGAGATAAACACCTTCGGGTCCTTCAGTCCCAACTGCTTCACGATATCCTCGCGCGTGATTTTATCTGCCGTGGCCGTCAGCGCCACTACCGGCACCTGCGGGAAAGTATCTCGCAGAATGGCCAATTGTGTATATTCCGGTCGGAAATCGTGCCCCCACTGCGAGATGCAGTGCGCTTCGTCGATGGCGAAAAGCGATATGGAAATTTCTTGCAACCAATATCCCATCTCCAGAATCAGACGTTCCGGCGATATGTAGAGCAGTTTGATACGTCCTTGCACACACGCCAGTTTGATGCGCATGTTCTCCTCCTCGCTGTTGTTGCTGTTGAGAGCTGCAGCCATGATACCATTGGCACGCAGCGTTTCCACTTGGTCCTTCATGAGGGATATGAGTGGAGAAACTACAATCGTAACTCCCGGCAACAAAAGTGCAGGCACCTGATAACAAAGAGATTTGCCACCTCCCGTCGGCATAAGGACTACCGTGTCCTTACCCGATAGGATGTGGCGAATGATGTCTTCTTGGAGCGGCCGAAAGCGGTCGTATCCAAAGTATTTGCGTAGTACGTTATACACGTGTTTTCTTTACTTCTTTTTCTTTATTTTTACAGCTGCCACGCCTTCGTGGGTAGGAGTTCCGGGTTTGATGGTTCCATCGGCATTCCATTCCATCTTGTCGATGCATACCTCACGGTGGATACCGGGGTCACAGCTGCGATCTATATAGTTTTTATTGATGCGGTGGTATACAAAGTACCATTCATCCTTACCCGGAATCTGGAGTACGGAGTTGTGTGCCGTTCCATAGATTTTCTCCTCGGGACGCTGAAGTAGAATGACCGGCTCCTTTGCCACCGTTATATCGCCGAGTGGCGTGTTGGAGGTGCCGTAGGCTACGTGGTAGTTGGGAGAACCTGTATCGTCAACGCTCCAAAGGAAGTAGTAGGTGCCGTTGCGGAAGATTACATAAGGTGCTTCGCGATAAGCATAATCCTGCAGCGTTCCACCTTTGGGAGTCATTATTTTAACGGTTTCTTCCTTTATGGATGTCATATCATCGTTCAGTTCGGCTCCTGCCATGTAACCGTTGCCCCAGTAGAGGTAGTACTTCTTACTTACCGGGTCTTGGAACACGTCCACGTCAATCTGCTGCCCATGTGTCTGTCCTTCGGGACGGTGGTTTACAATCGGTTTACCGTAGTCCACAAACGGACCGGTAGGGCTGTCTGCCACTGCCACACCAATAGCCTTACCATGTCCGGCCTCGGCGCTGAAGTAGAAGTAATATTTGTAGCTACCATCGTCCATCTTCTTCTCTATGATGCAAGGTGCCCAAGCATTGCCCTGACCCCAAGTCACCTGGTTGTATTTAACATCCAACATGATACCCTCGTCCTTCCAGTCGGTAAGGTCGCTGCTAGAGAATACATGGAAGTAGTATCCACCCCATCCCGGAGTACCATCGGTTGTGGAGTAGATGTAAAACTTGCCCGTATTCTCGGAGTACATAACCTCCGGGTCGGCATGAAATCCCGGTAGTATCGGGTTGCCACTCATCTTTACTTTTGCACTTGCGCCCACTATGGTGCAGGCCGCGAGTACTGTCATAATAGCTTTTCTTATCATTTTGTTAGGTCTAAAGTTTTAAGACAATCCCATGCATTCGCGGTAGAAGTCGAGTATCTCGTAAATCTCTTCGCGGGTAGCGGTTTGGTTGATGCGGATATCACCGATTCCTCCCAGAAGGGTGAAATTGATGTGTCCGCCACTGTTTTTCTTATCGTGCGTCATGAACTCGTACAAGCGTTCATACTCCTTACAAGTGAAGGTAAAAGCGCCATAGTTCTCCTTTATAAAATAGACAGTCTGTTGCAACTTCTCTTTCGGGAAACCGGTACGCAGGGTACTCAGATACAATTCACAAATCATACCCCAAGCCACCGCAAATCCGTGCAGACGAGGACGGTTTTCTTCGAGCATTAAACTCTCGAAAGCATGTCCTACGGTGTGTCCCAAGTTCAGCGCCTTGCGTATGCCCTTTTCGAGCGGGTCTTGTTCCACAATCTGCTCCTTCACTTTCACGTTCTCTACTACCATATCCTGCAACTTCTCGTAATCCACGTTCTGCAAATCGAAGGCGATAAGCTGTTTCCAGGTGGGTTCGTTGGAAATCAGTCCGTGTTTCAGCATCTCGGCGTATCCGGAGAGAATATTCTCTTGGTCCAGTGTGCGCAGGAACACCGTATTGAGGATGACACATTCCGCAGCGCGGAACACACCAATCTCGTTCTTGAGTCCATTGAAGTTGATACCCGTCTTACCGCCGACAGCCGCATCGACCATGGAGAGTAGGGTAGTGGGAATGTTGATGTAAGGGATACCGCGCTTAAAGGTCGATGCCGCAAAACCGCCCAAGTCGGTCACCATACCGCCACCCAAGTTAATCATGAGGGAGTGACGGGTACCACCATTGTTGCCCAATTGGGTCCACACAGAAGCCAGCGTCTCCAATGTTTTGTGAGTATCGGTAGCTCCTATTACTATATGTATGGCATCCTTCAGACACGGCACTTTTTCCACCACCGGCCAGCACAATCGGTGTGTCACCTCATCGGTAAGGATAAACAATTTATCGTAGCTACATGCAGAGAGCGCCTCCGCGATGCATTGCTCCGGATTTCGTGAAACAATTATTTTTTGTTTGCCCATTATCTTGTTCTTTGCTATAATTTCTATATTAAAATCCCAATTTGCTGACAAAGATACGATATTTATGAGAATAATGTTGTACTTTTGTACGTTTTTTGCGAATTATGGGCAAATATACAGGTCTCCCGTTAAACTTTCGGGGTATTTTTGCATCTAAGGAACCGTAGTGTTTCCATCGCAGGTGGGGCAGTATCCGCAGTTGTTGTGGACAATGAAAATGATAAACAATTAATAAAAGATAGATGAAAAGATTTACGCTGTTGTGTGTACTCCTGGGGCTGTGGCTGTCGGCGGTAGCACAAAAAGTAACCGTCTCGGGATGGGTACAAGATGCCGAATCCAAGGAGGCGGTGGTGCAGGCTACCGTTCAAATATTGAAGGCGGATAGTAGCTTTGTGATGGGCAACGTAACCGACTTGGAGGGTAAGTTCTCCATGAAGGTGAATGCGGGCAATTACATTATCAAAACTTCTTATGTAGGATACAAGACTTCCTATAAGAGTATTTCCTTTAAAAGTAAACCTTCTACACTCGATGTTGGTACCATTTCGCTGCACGAGGATGCCGTGATGCTGAAGGGGGCTGAGATAACAGCGCGCCGAGCCATGGTGGAGATGAAGGGTGATACCTTCCAGTACAATGCTGCTTCGTTTCGTGTGCCGGAGGGGTCTACCTTGGAGGCATTGGTGAAGAAACTTCCGGGTGCCGAGGTGAGCGATGATGGTACCATTAAAATAAATGGTAAGGAGGTGAAGAAGATTATGATGAACGGAAAGGAGTTCTTCAAGGACGATACGCAATTGGCTATGAAGAACATTCCGACCAACATGATTGAGAAACTGAAGGCTTACGACCAAAAGAGCGATTTGGCTCGTGTTACGGGTATAGAAGATGGTGAAGAGGAAACCGTGCTCGACCTTTCCGTGAAGAAAGGTATGAACCAAGGATGGTTCGGTCAGTTCGACTTTGCCGGAGGTACGGAGAGTCGATATAATGAGAAAATTATGGTGAATCGCTTTACCGACCATTCGCAGATGACGCTTATGGGGTCTATGAACAACGTGAACGATCAAGGCTTTGGTGCCGGCGGTTCTTGGGGACGTGGCAATAGTAACGGTTTGTTGGCGCGCAAGAATGCAGGTTTCAACTTCAACTACGAGAATGGTAAGAAGGAGAACGAGAACGGTCGCTTTAGTATCAATGGTAACGTTCGTATAGACCACACCAATACCGATGCTCTTTCTTTGGTGAACAGTGAGAGTTTCTATAGCTCTACCACCTCTTCGTATGCTAATCGACACAATCAGAGTTATGCGCGTAACACCAACTTCAATACAAACTATTATTTGGAGTGGGCACCGGATACTATGACCAACATCATCTTCCGTCCCTCTTTCTCTCATTCCGAGAGTGATGGTAGTAGCGACAATTTCTCCGTGACTTTTAATCAGAATCCTTATTTATATATGACGGATCCGTTGTCGGAATACAAAGCTTATATTTCGGATTCCATCTTAGTGAATAGCAATCACAATTCCTCAATGAACGATGGTAGCAGTAGTAGCGTCAATGGTGAGTTGCAATTGAACCGTAAGTTGAGTACCAACGGACGCAATATCAACGTGCGTTTTACGGGAGGATACAGCGATAGCAAAAGCAAAACGTTCAACACAACGGATATCAACTACTTCCAGCAATCACAAGCGGGAACCAACGGATATACCAATCAGTACAATAACAACCCGTCCATGAATTATAATTATTCAACCAGTTTGTCCTATAGCGAGCCTATAGCAAAGGGTATGTACTTGCAATTCCGTTATCGCTACACGTACAAGTTCCAGGATTCGGAACGTGGCATGTATTCGCTGGATTCTTTGTTGAACGATGAGTTCCGCGAACGCTATGGATTGGCCATGAACTATACGGCCGAGGATTTGTATCTAGGATATGTTCCGGAGAACGAAGTCTTGCTCTATACCAAGAACTTGGAGAATAGTCAGTACGCTAAGTATAATTATTATAACCACGAGGCGCAGGTAACGTATCGTTGGACAAAGGACCAGTTACACGTCAATATCGGTGCCGGAATACAACCGCAGAAGACGCACATGATTTACGACAAGGCGGGTAAACACTATGATATTACGCGCAATGTCACCGATTTTGCACCGCGTGTGGATATCCGTTATCGTTTCTCCAAGACTTCGGAACTGCGTGTGTGGTACAACGGACGAGCATCACAGCCTTCCATGACCAACTTGTTGGATGTGGTGGATAACTCCAACCCGTTGAGCATATCGGGTGGTAACCCGGATTTGGATCCGTCGTGGACCAATTCCTTCCGCCTCTTCTCCAATGGCTACAATGCCGAGTTGCAGCGTGGATGGGTGGTCTTCGGTAACTTCTCCCAGACTTCTCGTAGCATCTCCAATGCGCAGATATATAATCCTACCACGGGTGGTACCTACTCCAAGCCTATGAACATCAACGGCAACTGGAACGGCTCCGTTATGGTGGGCTTCAATACAGCGTTGGGTAGTGCCAAGAAGTTTAATGTAAGTACGCACACGGACTTGAACTACACCAACACCGTAGGTTATATGAACACCACGGTAGATGGATTTAGCTACACCGGTTGGGAGAACATCGACTGGTCGGGTTGCAAGAAAAGTACGACCAAGAACGCCACAATTAGTGAGCGCCTCTCCGGTAATTATCATGAGGGCGTGTTCGACTTTGGCGTAAACGGTAATTTCTCTTATCGTCATGCACGCAACAAAGACCAGGCAACAGCCAACTTCGATACCTACACCTTCAATTACGGATGTAACTTGAATCTGAACTTTGATTGTGGATTCAGCCTCTCTACCGATATCGGCGAGAGCAGTCGTCGAGGATACGAAGACAATAGTATGAACACCAATGAATTGATTTGGAACGCTCAGGTCTCTCAGAGCTTTTTGAAAGGCAACTTGGTGCTCAGCGCCCAGTGGTATGATATACTGAAACAGCAAAGCAATATCAGTCGTGCTATTTCGGCTACAACTCGTACCGATAGTTGGAACAATGCCATCAATAGTTATCTTATGTTCCACCTTATATATAAGTTGAACGTCTTTGGAAACAAGGAGGCTCGTGCCGGTATGCGTGGTGGTCCCGGCTTTGGTGGTCCCGGCTTCGGAGGCCCCGGTGGTCCCGGTGGCGGTCCCGGTGGACGTAGAATGTAACCTCTTTGTCACACAAAAAAAAGTAGTACATTTGCATCAACAAACAAAGAACTGTATATGAGAAAAGCAAGTCGGGAAATGTCGGCCGAGTGGGCCTATCAAGTGTTTGAGAAAGCACCATACATAACGGTAAGTATGATTACGGAAACCGGCGAACCCTATGCCACTCCGTTATCTTTGGTACACACCGAAAGGGAACGCTTCTATTTTCACTGTGCCCTGGAAGGAAAGAAAAACGATATATGGGAGAACCGTCCTATCGTCTGGTTGTCCGCTGTCCGTAAATGCAAACCAACGGTAGGCCCGAAGGATGGAAGCTTTACGTTGGAATACGAATCAGCCATGGCTCCGGGTAAAGTCACCCGCGTCACCGACACAGAGGAAAGCATAGCAGCGATGCGTGCCCTCTGCGAACGATTCCTCCCCAACCACATGGATCATTTTGATGAAGCCATAGCAAGAAGTCTCAACCGCACCGCCGTCTACCGCATAGACCTCACCGCCCTCCCCACCGGCAAACGCAAACAGTACGGCCCCAATGGCGAGGAACTAAAATACGGGAAAGAGGCATAGAGCAACAGCTCTATGCTTCTTTCCTTTTTATCGTTTGGTACTCAAGTGGATGCTATAGACATATCTCTCCACTGCTCCGGCGTTTTATAGAATAGAATCATGGCAGATTCCTGAACACTAACTTTTTATATAGTTCCCACTAAAATAGATACACGAATCATTTAACTCTTACACGCCTTCACCACCTGTTCTATGGTAGCACACGTGACGGTGCGACCGTCTTTGTGCTGAACCATAATAGAATCCTTTTCGCAACGGATTGTGAAGTCTGCCGGCGCGGAAGAGGATTCTTGCTCATCTACACAGCAGATGCCATTACGATAGAGAGCACGGGTTACCAAGGCGCAGACAACTTCATTGCCGGTGAGGAGGGCGGTTCTTGTGCAGGTAGTCAGAATAGTGAACTGGCCGGAGAGAGGATTGAAACGAACACCATCGCGATTGAAGAACTTGGACAACTGACCGGAGAGGATGATATCCTCGGGAGTGCCATAGACAGGAGGATTGTTCTTATCCATGAGCCAAGCGTAGTCGGCGGTTTGGAGGGCCAACTCCATATCGTGGGTGGAGAGGAAGATGCTCTTGTGGTGAGTGTGCGCCAATTCGTGCAACTTCTGCATTACTTCCACTTTGCTGGGATAGTCCAAAAAGGCGGAGGGTTCGTCTAATAATATAATAGGTGTAGCCTGCGCCAGCGCTTTGGCAATCATACATTTCTGACGTTCACCATCGCTCAAGGATTGCCCCATGCGACCGGCCAGGTGCTGCACACCCATCTGTTCCATGGCGGTTTCCACCAATCGTTTGTCTTCCAACGAAAGACGTCCCCAGAAACCGGTGTGCGGACTGCGTCCCATGCCCACCAATTCGCGTACCGTCATATTCTGCAGGTCCGGCTTCTCCGTAAGCACCACACTGACCACCTTTGCTAAATCCATGGGAGTATATTCGGAAAGAGGTCGCCCCAAGATGCGAATTTCTCCCCCCAATGCCGGTTGGAAGCCGGCAAGTGTACGCAAGAGAGTCGACTTACCGGCACCATTAGGTCCCAGAAGTACGGTCAGCTGCCCCGAACGGAGCGTTGCATTCATCGGTCCGGCCACACACCCCACACCCTCTTTGGTGCGGTAGCCTATTCGAACATCCCGAAGGAGGATGGGGTCAATCGTATCGGTACTCATCAGCGAAGCAATTCACGTGCGGTTTCTATAATGGTGTCTACCCCTCGTTGATAATCCTCGGAGGAGATGTCTACCTTAACATTGGGTTCTATGCCAAACTCATTGCACTGCATATCGGCATCGTACATGGGAGAAGAGGAAAAGCGTACACTCCATCCATTGGGCAGTTCCAAGGACATGGGGAGTCCGGAACCGCCCCCCGTGCGGTCGCCCACCAACGTAACATTGGGGAAGGCCTTCATGATGCTGACAAAATCGTTGGTGGAACTATAACTCTGTCGGTTGGTAAGCACACACACCTTCTTTTGCCAGCGGATGCCCTCGGAGGGTTCTACGTACTGCGCCACCGGCGTAGAGAAATCGCTGTGGCCGGTACCCGATTTGTGCTGCATGTACCCCACCAACACCTTCTCTTCGGTGAAACGCTGTGCCACCTTCTCGGCCGCCGAGAGCAGTCCACCACCGTTGTTGCGTACATCCACAATCAGTCCGTTGCAGGTTTGCAGATACTTCATCACTTGGTTTAAATTGCCATCGCCCGGTTCCGTGGCGAAACTAGAGATGTACATATACCCCACATTGTCGTCGAGTATTTTGTATTTTATGGAACTGCTCATGCGATAGTCCGTCCCCAGATAGTTACGCTGGATGCTGTCGCTGAAGTTGGCGGGATAGGACTCAAACCAATCCCAGTAGCGCCCCACATCGTGTTTGGCATAAAGGTTGGTGTGACCGTCGCGCAACTCGCGAAGCATCTCGCTGAGCACCTCAAAGAGCTGCTCGTCCGTCATCTCCGAGCTGATGCGTGGTTGGTAACGAGCGTACACTTCGTTCCAATCCAATCCGTATTCCTTTTGTTTGTAGTCGAAGAAACAATAGTTCTCGTCCAGAATTTTCCACAATGCCTCGAAGTTGCCTGCAGGCGTATCGGTGGATATGTAGTCCTCCTCGCGAACACACGCGGTGCTCACTAGCAGAACAACGATTGAGAGAAATATCTTGAAAACGGTTCTCATGTACATAAATCCTTGTTATCGATTAAACTGTTGACGCAAAACATCCTTCTCCTTTACGCGATAGAGATGCTGCACATAACCTATAAAGAAAGTGTTGGAGTAGTAGTGATAGCGCAACCCGTTCAACTCCGACTGCCGGAAATTTCCCTGATACCCCACACGGAAGGTGTGACGGAGAAACGGAAAATCGATTGTCAACAGCTGTTGAAAACTCAGCGCATTGCCAAAACTCGTAACGCAAACATTCTTACCACCGAAGGAGTTCTCGCAGAACATCTCATAGTAAGACTCCATATACTCCGGAGAGAACTGTATCCCCACGAAGGGAAGAGAGCAAGCGTAACGTATGTCGAGCGGGAAGTTGCGAATGCCCTCGAAGCGATACGTACACATGCCGGTTGCCGCCAACTGCAAGGAGAGTTTCGCCTGTGCCGGATTGTTGCTGTTGCGGGTATTGTAAATACCCCCACCCTGGAACAGCAGTCCTCCACCGGCAAAGAGATGAAGGTTGCGAAGAGGCGTCCAACGGTAGTATCCGTTGCCGTTCCACTGCACCATACCCGCCATCATGTTTCCACTCTCCGTCTCGTTCTTCTTCGTGTTGGCGAAGCTACCCTGCAGGAGATGTTGCACAAAGATGCGTGGACTGCAGTGAATGCTCCGGAAGGACTCGTACGCCACGTGATACTCCGTACCGGAATACTCACGCGGGGAGAGATAGGTATCGTAAAGGTTCGTCCCGCCAATACCCACCATGGTGGCACGGGTAACAAAGCGGTAGTGCGGGAGAGAATCGAGCACACTTTGTGCTCGTCCTCCCATCGGCAATGCAGCGAGCACTCCCATCAGGAGGCCCACCGTCCATTGTCGTACATAGTGTTTAGTCTTTATCCTCTCCATCTTCTGAGAAAAGATTAAGTTGTCCCATCAATTCGTCGCGTATCTCCTCATCGCTCTTGTTGGCATCGGGATCCAAATTCTCCGGTTGCACCTCCACAGGAGTTTCCTCCTCTACAGGTTCCGGTTCGGGCTCCGGCTGACGGATGGGGTCGAGTTGACGAATCTTTTCTATGTTGAGCGTAGTGATACGCTTACCTTTGGCTTTGAAACTCTTTACACCGATAAAGCTCTCCACATCTATCTTGAAGGGGTCGCGGAAGCTATCGGCTCCGCCCGGCACCACCTCGATATACGGATAGGGTTCTTCGGTGAGCAGGATGAGCGAGCTCTTGCTGTTCTCGCCCAAGAAGTTCTGGCGTTTACTTCCCGCCTCGAAGGTGAAACGTTTCACGTAAGGATATCCTTGTTGGTCGGCATCGAACAGCGCGGCCGTCCACACCTTGTTGGGGTCGTACTTCTCTATGCGAAGTATGTTGTGATCGTCGTAGTGGTTGTTCACATCGAAGTTGGTCGTATAGAACTCACCATTGTCGAGCACCACCAAAATTAAATCATCGTTGTGGAACTCACCCAGATATTCGCCGTGGTCATCGTAGTTCAGACGGAAGACATCGTAATCGAACCACACTTTACGACCGCCTAGTGTGCTACCGCCGTGCGATTTGAGGCCTATCTTCGCCACTTCGTTTTTGCTCAGTAGGTTACCCATACTCTGGCGTCCCTTAATTGCAAGATCGCTAAAGTCCTTATCGTAGATAATCTTACGCACCGTAGGACCCGGCTTCAGAGTCACCTTTATCACCTCCGCCTCGCCATTGGGGTTGGCGGTGAAGTAGAGCACTTTAC
>CAZUTW010000035.1:0-19213 GCA_964623295.1 uncultured Bacteroidaceae bacterium
CGGACATCATTGTGAAAACTCGTAAGTACATCTATATTATAGAGGTGAAACTGGATTCCACTCCCAAGGTGGCGCTGGAGCAAATAGAGGCGAAGCAGTATGCCGTCCCCTTCGCTATGGATGGCAGGGAACTGGTGAAGCTTGGCGTAAACTTCTCTACGGAAAAGCGCACGATAGATGCGTGGGAGAGGGGGGAGTAACCGACAAAAAGGACGAAAAATGCCGACGTAGGGTGGAAATCACGCATATAACTCCCCAAATATTTGGTTGAAACGAAAATATTTCGTATGTTTGCAGTACGAACGTGTGTCGTAAGGATAATAACGGAGTAAAAACAACCTAAAGAAGAGGCTTATGATGCTATTACACAATCCGTCCAGAGAAGAGCGGAAATCATTGGTAGATACTTACATGAAACTTTATTACGAGATAAAGGAACATCCCGATAAGGAGTTTGAGTATTATTCCTTTACGGAAAAGGAAAATTGCATCCATTACAATTTGAAGGAATGTGTTGTTGATAGTGAGACATGGATAGACGCTACAATGATAAAGATAAAAGATTCCGGAAAGGTTAGTTTAAGTCCCATATTCATTGCCGAGACGTTTGATGAAGATATGGGTATGGTAGAACCCATGATAAGAATTTTCGACATTCGGAAGTTGATAAAGAGCCTTTGAAATAGGAGGTGGTTTGATTTATAATACTCCCCGAATTTTGGACAACTGAAAAAGATTTATCGTCTTTTTTTAGAGTATGCCAAATGAAAAGAGCACTGCTGCTTTCATTTGGCAAAAGTACCTGATGGTGCAGAAGGAGGTCGCCGGTAATTACTTGTTCTGCGTCCCACGAGTGCTTTTCGCCTTCTCATACTCCAGCGAGGCCATGATAAAAGGGCCAACGGCTTTACCTTCATTGTTGACAATCCATACGTCCTCACCACAGAGGTAGTAGTCGGCCGAACCATCACGTGACGGACTCTTGGCCGGACCTAAGCCTGCCGAACGACACGACTGATTCAGGTTTAGCGTGCTATCCTCATTCTCCGTGACGAATGTGCGAAGCAAACCTTGATATGCCTTTTCGCCCACCGCCTTGAAGCGTTCGGAGAGAATACCTAAACGTGCACCCTTCAGAAAAGCATACGTAAACATACTTGAGGCTGAGGACTCCAGATAGTTAGGCTTTCCGCAGGCACTCACATAACTGCCGTCGTACTGCAGCAGCTGATACCATACCCCGCTCGCCTCATCTTGATGACGCGACAAGCCTTCTGCTACCTGATTCACGATGGTTTTCAGTTGAGCATAGTCGGGATGCACCGTCGGCATCTTCTCCAACACATCTACCAAGGCTGCAAAGAACCAACCCATGCCTCTGCCCCAAAACTCCGATGAACAACCTTTGTAGTCTCCCTCCTTACGGGCCCAGAAAGAGTTCTTATCTTCGGGTGTAGCCGACCACGCATGGTAATTCAGTCCCAGTTCAGCATGGTACGTGTGACGGTGAATCGTCTCAAACTGTTTAGCTACATCGCTCCATCCTTCCATGTCGTTCGGTGCAAAATTGGCCAGCCATTCTGCATAGAAAGCTGCACCCATATACAGACCATCGAGCCACATCTGGTTCGGATAGATTGCCTTGTGGAAGAAACAGCCCTGTGCATCGCCGGAGGCTATTCGTGGATATTCCGTTTGAAGATAGTTCTTCAGGAAGTCGGCTGCCTGCTTATAGGTGGCTGCATGGTTCGTTCCGTTCTTCTCGTCCAGCGCTTTCTCATGACGATAGAGTTCGAAAAGCACTTTTCCGGAATTGATGTTGTCAATATTTCCTTTCTTAAATGCCTTGAAACTGCCATCTGCTTCTATGGCATCGTCTGCATAGGCCTTCGCCCACGCATAGAAATCGACGGAGGCTTCTGCTTCGGGATATTGTTCGGTAAAGAGTAGTAGCGACTTCGCCACCAGTCCGTTCACATAATCCCAGTTCTTACCGTGTGTCCAGTGGTATCCTTGCGAACGTGCCATCTTCTCCGCATAGTTACTTTGGGCGTTGCCCAGGAGTGCAAATCCCCCTAAAAGGAGGGGTAACCAAATTTTTTTCATAGATAGTGTCTTTGTCATCAACATTGCAAAAAACGGTGCATATCCACCCATCCCAAACGGGCTTGGTCGTTCACTTTTGAGTGGTCGTTTTCACAACAGCAGTTTCAGGGTGCAAATATAGTTAATTTTTGCGAAGAGCGTCTCCTTTTAGGTGAAAACGTACTGCAGAGTGCACAATTCTGCCTAAAAATAGCATCGGCAGCGGTCTGCTCGCCCAACAATAGGGGGCAATTCTTTGGATATGTCTTTTTAGTATTGTATCTTTGCAAAGAAATTAAGAAAAGACAAGACACTATGAACCTACGAAAGATATTGCCTATGGCTGCGCTTTGCGGCTTGGGGATGGCTCCTACCATGGGATGGGCACAAAGCCTTACGGCACCGGGGGTGGAACAGACACTGGCCCGGCACCGTGCTACCCGGCTGCGCGATGTGGAATACCGGCTCCACTTTGACATACCGGCAGGGGCCGATAGCACGGTGACGGGACATGCCGATGTGTCCTTTACCCTGGAGAAACCGGAGGAGGTGGTGCTGGATTTTTACCCGGCTAAGGGGGAACACTTGGTGTATCCGGCGGAACAGATGCGGGCGGGACGCAATACGGTGCACATCGACTTTGAGGTGAACCCTAGGTTGCTGAACCATCGTGGTAACTTGGTGTATACGCTGTCGGTGCCGGACAAGTCGAGGAGGCTCTTTCCGTGTTTCGACCAACCGGATGTGAAGGCTACGTACCAACTGACGCTTACGATGCCGGCACACTGGCTGGCGCTGAGCAACGGGGCGGTGGTGAACCAACAGACGGTGGGCGACCGTAAGGTGGTGCAGTTTGCGCCTACAGAACCTATCAGCACGTATCTCTTTGCTTTTACGGCGGGCGAACTGAACCGGGTGGAGCAGACGCGCGATGGGCGCACGGTGACGCTCTATCACTCCGAAACGGACTCGCTGCTGACGGCTCAGTGCGACGACATCTTCGAGGAGACGTTTGCGGCGCTGCGCTGGCAGGAGGAGTACACGGGCATAGCGTATCCTTTTGCTAAGTTCGATATGGCGCTGATACCGGGATTCCAGTTCGGGGGTATGGAGCACGCGGGGGCGACGCTCTACAACGATCGCATGTTGTTCCTGTCGCCGCAGGCTACCATCAACGAGCGGTTGGCGCGTACTTCGATCATAGCGCACGAGACGTCGCACATGTGGTTTGGCGACTACGTTACCATGAACTGGTTTGGCGAGGTGTGGACGAAGGAGGTGTTTGCCAACTACTATGCTGCGGCCATCAGCGAACCGCTTTATCCGGAGGTGGATCATGCGCTGCGTTTCATGTTGGCCTATGCGCCATCGGCCTACGATGAGGACCGCACACCGGGGGCGAACCCTATCCAGCAGGAGCTGGACAACCTGCAGGATGCGGGCTTGGTATATGGCAACATCATCTATAATAAGAGCCCTATCATGATGCGCCAATTGGTGCGCAAGGTGGGGGAGGAGACGTTCCGAAGGGGCATACACAACTACCTGGCGGCACATGCTTATGGCAATGCTACGTGGGACGACTTGGTGGCATCGCTGGATAGCCTGACGAAGAGCGACTTGAAGGCGTGGAGCTACACGTGGTTGCACGAGGCGGGCATGCCGGTGTACCGAGTTTCCCGAAGGGGACGTACGCTGACGTTGCGACAGGATAGGTTGATGTGTCCGCAGCAGGTGGTGTTCTCGGTGGATGGTGCGCGGGTGACGGCAGACTGCGACAAGGCGGTGACAAAGGTGCGTGTGCCCCGGGGGGCGCAGGCGGTGCTGCCCAATGTGGATGGTTTGGCGTATGGTTACTTTGCGATGGATTCTACCATGTGGAGGGCGGCTTGGAGCCGACTCCGGGAGGTGGACGATGTGTCGCGGGGGGCGCTGCTCATAAATCTGTACGAGGCGTTCCAACGGGGGGATGTGTCTACGGAGCGCTACATAGAGCGCATCGCGGAGTATCTGCCGTGGGAGCAAAACGACTTGTTGTTCAACTTGGTGGCGGGACAGGTGCGCACGGCGTATACGCAGCGGGCCAAGGAGCCGAACCCGGGACTGGAGCGTGTGCTGAAGGAAATGGTGCTGACGGATACGGTGCCGACGCGTAAGTTGACGGCCATGCGTACGTTGATGTATGTGATGGATACTCCGGAGACGGTGGAGTGGATGCGTCGTTTGCTGCAGGGGGAACTCAAGGTAGAGGGTCTCCTGCCGGGGGCGCGTGACATGATGAGCCTGACGTATCAGTTGGCGGTGCACCTGCCGGAACGGGCGGATAGCTTGGTGGCGTGGGAGCGCAGTTGCCTGACGAATGCGAACTTGCGTCGTGAGTTCGATTTTATTGCTCCGGCGGTGTCTCCGAGGCAGGAGGTGAGGGACTCTGTGTTTGCGGCTCTGCTGCAGGTGGAGAACCGGAGTGTGGAGCCGTGGGCGGGTAGCGCTCTGGCGCTGCTGAACCATAGGCGCCGACGGGCGGAGAGTGCTAAGTATCTGCGTCCGGGACTGGAGGTGCTCGAGGAGGTGAAGCGTACGGGGGATATCTTCTTCCCGAAACTGTGGGTGACGTACTTGCTGGGGGGCCACGATGCGGCTACGGTGCGCCGGGAGGTGGATGCGTTCCTGGCGGAGCATGCGGACTATCCGCTGATGCTGAAACGGAAAATTCTGATGAATGTGAGATAAAAAAAAGAGGAGGTAAACGTGATGTGCGTTTACCTCCTTCTTTTATAGGTATGGACCCCGTCTGCTTAGATGAGCGGGATGTTGTGTTCTTTGCATTCTTGGCGCATCTCCTCGGGCCAGATGGAGGCTTGGATTTCGCCTACGTGGGCCTTGTGCAGGAGTACCATGCAGAGGCGGCTCTGACCGATACCGCCACCGATGCTCAGGGGCAGGGTGCCGTCCAGGAGGCGCTTGTGGAAGTACAATTCCTTACGCTGTTCTTTGCCGGTGAGTTCCAACTGGCGGAGCAGTGACTCCTTGTCTACACGGATGCCCATGGAGGAGAGTTCTACGGCGCGGTTGAGTGGTTCGTACCATATCATGAGGTCGCCGTTGAGTCCTTTGAATCCATCTTCGTTGGGGGTGGTCCAATCGTCGTAGTCGGGGGCGCGGAGGTCGTGCTCCTTGCCGTCGGACAGTTTGCCACCGATGCCGATGATGAAGACGGCGCCGTACTGCTTACAGATGGCGTCTTCGCGCTCCTTGGCGGTCTTGTCGGGGTACATCTGCAGGAGTTCTTCGGAGTGGATGAAGTGTATCTCCTCGGGCAGTACCGGCTTTATCTGCGGGTAGGTTTCGCTCACGAGGTACTCGGTGCGCAGTATGGCGGAGTATATGCGGCGAACGATGTTCTTAAGGAAGGCTATGGTGCGGTCTTCCTTGCGGATGACGCGCTCCCAGTCCCACTGGTCTACGTAGAGGGAGTGTAGGTTGCCCAGCTCCTCGTCGGCACGGATGGCGTTCATGTCGGTGTAGATACCGTAGCCCGGCTTAAATCCGTAGTCGGCCAGTGTAAGTCTTTTCCATTTTGCAAGTGAGTGTACCACTTCGGCCTGGCGGTCGCCCAGTTCTTTGATGGGGAACGTTACGGCGCGTTCTACACCGTTCAGGTCGTCGTTGATGCCGAGGCCCTTCAACACAAAGAGGGGGGCGGTGGTACGACAAAGGCGCAACTCCGTAGAGAGATTTACTTGGAAGAATTCCTTAATCTTCTTTATGCCTTGCTCTGTCTCGCGGGCATCGAGCAGGGGAGTGTAGCCTTGCGGCTTTATTAAATAGCTCATGTTGATATTATTTTTTATTGTTTTGTGTGCAAAATTAATCAATTATTTGGATATGAGCTAATAAAATATTACTTTTTTTGCCTCTTAGGTGTCATTTTGACGTAATCCTTACGAACAGTGGCTTTCAAAATGCGTATATCTTGGAGTGGACGGTCGTTCTTGTCGGTCTTGACGGATTGTATGGAATCGACTACGTCCATGCCTTCTATGATTTGTGCAAAGACGGTGTATTGGTTGTCCAGGTGGGGGGCGCCGCCTTGTTCTCTATACTCCTTTTTTATGCTTTCGGGGATGCTGAAGGTGGGGTCGTTTTGCCACTTTTGTGCCAGGGCTTCGCCGGCGTCGATGCGACTGTCGGTGAGGGGGCCGGTGGTGATGATGGCGAATTGCGATCCGCAGGAGAGGCGCTCGGGGTTGGTTTCGTCGGGCTCGCGGGCGGCGTTGACCATGCCGCGGGTGTGGTGGAGCTCGGGGAAGTGTATCTCGGGGGGTATGCTAAAGGGGTTGCCGTCGCCTAGCAGGGTGCCGGCGGGGGCGTGCTTGGAGGTGGGGTCGCCGCCTTGCACTACAAAGTTGTTGATGGTGCGGTGTATGAGCAGACTGTCAAAGAAGCCGCAGCGGGTGAGCAGCAGGTAGGCATCGCGGTGCAGGGGGGTCTCGTTGTAGAGGGCCATGACGAAGGTGCCTTTGGTGGTCTTAAACTCTATTTCGGCGCGTTGTTCTGTCGCATTCTTTTGGGTGCTGCAGGCGGTGGCGAGCAGCAGGGCACAGAGGCTCCCGGTGGGGAGCAGTCTTTTTAGCTTCATATAAATGTATGTTTGTTTTTAGAGTGAATCGAATTGTAGGGGGAGTAGGCTGCGGCTGTCGGGCAGGCGGTAGATGATGTCGTCGCCGTAGAGCAGGAGGGCTATATCGCTTCCTTGCAGCTTCTCGTATTCTATGAGTACTTGCCTACAGCTGCCGCAGGGAGTGATGGGGTGCCGGGTGAAGGCGCCTTGGGTGTGGGCGGCTATGGCGAGCATCTGTATGGTGTGCTCGGGGTACTGGGAGTGGGCGTGGAAGAGTGCGGTACGCTCGGCGCAGAGGCCGGAGGGGTAGGCGCAGTTTTCTTGGTTGTTGCCGCCTATGGTGGTGCCGTCGTCGAGCAGGAGGGCGGCGCCTACGTGGAATGCGGAGTAGGGGGCGTAGCTGTGGCGGGTTTGGGCCTTGGCTGCGTCTATGAGTTGTTGCTCCTGTGGGGTGAGCTCTTCGTAGTGGAGGGCTTCGTAGGTGCAGGTGAGGGTTACGGTTTTCATCTTCTTTATATTAATAATGTACTACCTTATTAAATTAAGAATAGGGACGCTGCTTTAACGTATGTAGGGGTTGTAGAGCTTTTCGTCCTTTATGTTGGTTTCGGGGCCGTGACCGGGGTACACGCGGGTGTCCTCGGGGAGGGTGAGTATCTTGTTCTTGAGGGCGTTGTTGAGCGATGCATAGGAGCCACCGGGGAAGTCGGTGCGCCCTACGCTCTGGCGGAACAGGGAGTCGCCGCTGAAGAGTATGTGCTCTTGTTCGTGGTAGAAGCATACGCCGCCGGGGGTGTGACCGGGGGTGTGTATCACGCTCAGTGTCTGGTGGCCGAAGGTTATCTTATCGCCCTCCTTGAGGAAGGTGCCCAGGGGAGGTACCTTGGCGGAACCGGGCATGCGCATGAAGGAGGCCAGGTATTCTTCTATGTGTAGGTAGATGTCCATGTCGTCGGCATGGAGACGGGGCTTGAGTCCGTAGGTGTCATAGATGTATTGCTCGCCCCAGATGTGGTCGAAGTGGCCGTGGGTGAGGATGCTGTCTACGAGTTGCAGCCGGTTGGCGGCTATGTAGTCGGTTATCTCTTTCTGCTCGTCGGCACGAAAGGCTCCGCAGTCCAGGATGATGGCTTGGAGGGTGTCTTCGCAGTGGAGTACGTAGCAGTTTTCCTCGAGCGGATTGACGGTGAATCGTTGTATCTTCATAGGGATTATTTGGTTATGGGTACATAGACTACTTTCTTGGTTTCGAAGAAGGGTTCCTCGAATTCTTCGCTCAGGGAGAATACCTGGGTGCGGTTCTTTACGGGGAGTATCTCGTTCTCCAACTCGCCGCCTTTGAGGCAGATGAGTCCGTTGGGCAGAGCGTTGTGTTGCTCGGTGGAGATGTTCTTACGGACTATCTTGAGGAGGTCGTTCAGGGGCATGACGGCGCGGCTGACGCAGAAGTCGAAGAGGGCTTTCTCCTCTTGACCGCGGCAGTGGCGGAAGGTGACGTTGTGTAGGCCTATGGCGGTGGCTATCTCACTGGCTACGCGTACTTTCTTGCCGATGCTATCGACCAGGTGGAACGATACTTCGGGGAAGAGTATGGCCAGGGGGATGCCGGGGAAACCGCCTCCGGTGCCCAGATCGAGTACCTTGCTGCCGGGGGCGAAGTTTAGGATGCGTGCTATGCCCAGGGAGTGGAGCACGTGGTGCTCGTAGAGGTTTTCTATGTCCTTGCGCGATATGACGTTGATCTTGGAGTTCCAGTCGGTGTACAGGGGGTACAGGGCGCGGAACTGTTCTTCTTGTTGTTCGGTGAGGTGGGGAAAGTATTTCTTGATTATCTCCATTCTTTCTTCATTAAGTGTTTTATATCTTTATAATCGATGTCTACTTTTACGGTGCCCATGCTGTATGGGGCTATTTCGTATTCGTTGTAGACGAATTCTATTTCGTCGTCTTCGAGTTGGAAGTTGTCGGTGACGTAGAGTTGGTTGGCGTCGACAAATCCTTTTTCTTGTAGGGCTTGGGTGGAGGTGACGTGGAACTTGTCCATCAACTCCCGGGTGAGGATGCTGAGGAGTTCTTCTTCGTATCCTTCGTGGAAGATGTCGCTAAGGGTGAGTGGGTTGCCTTCTTTATCGAAGTTGATGTATTGGTGGAAGTTGACACCATGGGCTCCGGCGCTGTAGCGATAGCCGTCCATCTTGTAGCAGAGGACGTCCTTGTACCCTTTTTCTACTTCGGTATCGAGGTGATAGGCGTAGTTGTAATTGGGCAGGGTAGAGGTATCGCCGTTGTTTTCCTTGAGGTCGGCCAGATAGAAGTCGAGCATCTCATCGCGGTATTCGTTCTGGAGTTTATTAATGTACACGCGCGTAGCTTCCTTGGGGGATAGGTCGGTGGTATCCATAACGAGGCGTATGATTTGCCGGTTCATGCGGTTGGCTACTTCGTTCTGCAGGGGTGTGAAGTAGGCCAGGTCTATCCGTATGTCGTAGAAGGGGGAGCTAGGGTCGTCGGTCAGGCGAACGGTACGTTCCACTTTTACCCTCTTTTCCGTCAGCTCATCGGTGGTACCTGTGGCGATACTACCGTTGCAACTCATCACAACGACAGGGATGAGTGCGGCTGCTGAATAGATATGTGTTTTCGTCATTTATACTTCTCCTTTAGTGTTCTACTTGAAAATTCTGACTGCTAAAGTACATTCTTTTTTTTAAATGCGTTGCATAAAAAGAGAAGAAAAATGCATTTTTTGTTTTTTTTACCTCGCTTTTGCGTCGATATATGGAAAATTAATGTAATTTTGCAAGCGGATACGGTGGGGCTGTACCGAAAACGGGGAGCGTTACCGTGCGTAGGAACTAAAACAATAAAGAAAATTATATGGCAAAAATAGTTACTTTAGGCGAGATTATGCTGCGTCTGTCCCCTATGGGTCAGGATCGTTTTGTACAATCGGAGGCGTTTCGTATCATCCCCGGTGGTGGCGAGGCTAACGTTGCCGTTAGCTTGGCAAACTATGGTCACGATGCGTATTTTGTTTCCAAATTGCCTAAGCATGAGATAGGTCAGATTGCGCTGAATGCGTTGCGTAGATATGGTGTAAATACGGATTACATAGCTCGTGGGGGCGACCGCGTGGGCTTGTACTACTGTGAAACGGGTGCTTCCATGCGTCCGTCCAAGGTGATTTACGACCGTGCGCACTCGGCTATTGCAGAGGCTGTGCCGGCGGATTTCGATTTCGATGCCATCATGAAGGATGCCGATTGGTTCCACTGGTCCGGTATCACTCCGGCTATCTCCGATGCGGCTGCCGAACTGACTCGTTTGGCGTGTGAGGCTGCAAAGCGCAACGGTGTGACGGTGTCTGTGGACTTGAACTTCCGCAAGAAGCTGTGGACAAGCGAGAAGGCTATCTCTATCATGCGTCCGCTCATGAAGTATGTGGATGTGTGTATCGGTAACGAGGAGGATGCTGAGCTGTGTCTGGGCTTTAAGCCGGATGCGAACGTGGAGGGTGGCGAGACAAATGCTGCCGGATACGAGGGTATCTTTAAGGCTATGGCGAAGGAGTTCGACTTTAAATATGTGGTTTCTACTTTGCGTGAGTCTTTCTCTGCTACGTACAATGGCTGGAAGGCGCTTATCTACGATGGTAAGGAGTTCTATCAGTCTAAGCGTTACGAGATTAACCCGATTATCGACCGTGTGGGTGGTGGCGATTCCTTCTCCGGCGGTTTGATTCACGGTTTGCTGACAAAGGAGACACAGGGCGAGGCTCTGGAGTTTGCGGTGGCTGCTTCGGCGCTGAAGCACACAGTGAACGGCGACTTCAACTTGGTTTCCGAGGCAGAGGTAGAGGCGCTGGCCGGTGGTAGTGCCAACGGTCGTGTGCAGAGATAAGTTTCATTCATTATAGATAAATAAGGAAAGAAATGGCTAAGTTTGACAAATTGGCAGTAATGCAAAAAATAGGCTCTACCGGTATGGTTCCTGTGTTTTATCACAAGGATGCCGAGGTGGCCAAGAAGGTGATTAAGGCTTGTTACGAGGGTGGTGTGCGCGCATTTGAGTTCACCAACCGTGGCGACTTTGCTCAGGAGGTGTTTGCCGAGTGTGTGAAGTTTGCTGCTACGGAATGCCCTGAGCTGGCGATGGGTGTGGGCTCTGTTGTGGATGCTCCTACGGCGGCTCTGTACTTGCAGCTGGGTGCTTGCTTTGTGGTGGGCCCGTTGTTCAATGCGGACATCGCGGTGGTTTGTAACCGTAGATGTGTAACGTATTGTCCGGGTTGCCTCACTCCGTCGGAGATTGGCAAGGCTCAGGAGGTGGGTTGTGACTTTACCAAGGTGTTCCCGGGCGATGTTGTGGGTCCGAACTTGGTGAAGGGTCTTATGGCTCCCATGCCGTGGTCTAAGATTATGGTGACCGGTGGTGTGTCTCCGGATAAAGAGAACTTGGAGGGTTGGTTCAAGGCAGGTGTGTTCTGCGTGGGCATGGGCTCTAAGTTGTTCCCTGGCGATAAGGTAAAGGCCGAGGATTGGCAGTATGTAACGGATAAGTGCAAAGAGGCACTCGGTTACATAGCTGATTACAAGGCTTCTAATTAGTTTCATCTTGTTCTCTCTACGTCTCGAGAGAACGCAATTATTTCTCCGATGGTTCTGCGAAGAACCATCGGTTTTTTTGTAACCGGTGTTTCGTACTTCTTTCCTGTATTTTTATCTTGAAAAAAGGTGTGTTTCTTTTCGCTTGTGTGGTGAGAATTTTGTAACTTTGCACCTGATAATGGTTTTGTGTGCTGTGTGATAGCGTATCGACGGTGCGCAATGAAAAGGGAATCGGGTGTAAGTCCCGGACAGTCCCGCTGCTGTAAGTCTCGTTGTTGCGGTGGCAAAAGACCACTGATTTGTGGAAAACAAATCGGGAAGGTGCTGCTGCAGAGATAAGTCAGAAGACCTGCCATTGATAAAAAAATATATCATCTGCGAGGACGGGTGTATAATAAGAGTGAAACAGAGTATGCGTAAAATACAATTAACGTGCTCACTTGTCCTGCTCGGCGTGTGGGCTCCCGGCAACAGTGCGTGGGCCGATTTACTGCCTGCGGATAGTGTGGTGCTGCAGGGGGTTGTGGTGCGGGGAAAACAGTATGTGGATCCTGTCACGACTACGGCTCCGGTGCGCAACATCACACAAGGGGAGTTCCAGACGCTGGGTGTTACGGATATAGCGGATGCCATGCGGCGTATGGCGGGGGTGACTCTGCGCGACTATGGGGGCGCAGGCGGCCTTAAGAGTGTCTCTGTACGGGGTATGGGGGCGCAACATACGGGGGTGTCCTACGATGGGGTGCTGTTGAACGATGCGCAGAACGGTATCATAGATATCTCTCGTTATTCCTTGGACAATCTGTCGGCGCTGACGCTGTACATAGGCGACAATGCGGATATCTTTATGCCGGCACGCAATGCGGCTGCGGCTTCGAGACTGGATATACAGACGTTGCGTCCGTTGCTGCACGATGAACTGGAGGCGAAGCTGAAGGTGGGTTCCTTTGGTTATGTGGCGCCGTCGGTGAGGTGGCAGAAGCGTTGCTCGGATAGGCTGTCTATGACGGTCGTGGGTGAGTATCTGCGGGCGGACAATCACTATCCGTACGATGTGGTGAACGGTCGCACTACGAGACGTGAGAAGCGTTCGAACTCGGACTTGGAGAACGGACACTTGGAGGCGAATGTATTGTGGCGTCCGGCTCGGGGACAGGAGGTTACGGCGAAGCTGTATGGCTATGCAAACTCGGCCAAACTGCCGGGGGCGGTGGACTTGTACGAGACGGTGAACAACGAGAGCCAGGACGATAAGAATGTGTTTGCACAGGTGCGCTACAAGGGGCGTCTGTCGAATGTGTTCTCGCTGCTGGGCAACCTTAAGTGGAACTGGACGGAGTCGCTCTACAAGGATGTGAACGGCATCTATCCGGGTGGCGTGAACGAACAGAATTATTGGCAACGTGAATACTATGCGTCGGCGGCACTGTTGTGTGCTCCGGTTCGGGGGCTCCAGGCGGTGTATGCGGCGGATTATTTCTACAATACGCTGAACAGCAACGGTCAGTTGGTGGGGCGTCCCACGCGCAACAGCTTCTTGCAGTCGCTGTCGGTGAAGTACGAGAATCGCTACGCGGTGCTCATGGGACGGGCGCTCTACTCGGTGTATACCAACGGTATGGAGGGGGTAGATGCATCGGCTACGGCTACGGTTATAGCAAAGCAAACCATGGCACGGGATATAGATAGGTTGAGTCCATCGTTTTCGTTGGCGGTCTATCCCATGGGAGATGGTCATCTGTCGCTGCGGGCATCGTACAAGGAGATTTTCCGTCTGCCTACTTTCACGGAGAACTATTGTGGTCGATATATGGGGAGCACGGTGCTGAGCCCTGAGAACACGCGTCAGTGGAACGTGGGGGTGGGGTACAGTGCTCGTTTGTTTGAGTGGTTGCCGGACTTTGTGGTGTCGGTGGATTACTACACGAACCACATATCGGATAAGATTGTGGCGTTGCCTATCACTACGTATATCTGGCAGTATCTGAATGTGGGTAAGGTGCGTACCAATGGTCTGGACTTGTCGTTGCAGGCGTCTTTCCGTGTAGCAGAGAAGCAGCACATCTTGCTGACGGCAAACTATTCGTACCAGAATGCGGAGAACCGTACGAACGCTGCAGCGTCTACGTATGGAACGCAGATTGCGTACATCCCCAAACATTCCGGCGGTTGGTCGGTGACGTGGGAGAACCCTTGGTGCAACGTGGTATGGCATGCTACGGCTTCGGGGGAGCGCTGGAGTACAAATGGTGAGAACAAGAATACGCACATAGATCCGTACACGGATATGGGCTTGGCACTGTATCGCGACTTTGTTTGGGGTGGTAAAACCATCAACTTGAGGGGCGATGTGCTGAACGTATTCAATAAGCAGTACGAGGTGGTGCGACGTTATCCCATGCCGGGTAGGTCGTTTAAGTTTTCCATCGGCATAAAGTTGTAAATAGTTAAGAGATAAGTTATAATAAAGTAAAGTTTAAACAAAAGATTTAGGTAAAATGAATTTTAAAAGTAAAAGTTTCGTAGCACTGTCTTTGTTGGCAGGTTTTGCGCTGACAAGTTGTTCTGACGACGATGATGAAAAGATGGGTGGCGAGGTAGTGAAGACCGATGCGTCTTTCTACATTGTAAATGCCGGTAGCTACTATTCCGGTATCAACGGTACGCTGGACTACGTGACGGTAGACGGTGATTCATACACATACACTGCCGGTGTGTTCGAGACAGCTACAGGCTTGGGCTTGGGCAACACTCCGCAGGATGCTGTTATCTACGGCGACAAGATGTATATCGCTGTGTATGCTTCCAACCGTGTATTGGTTGTAAACAAGAACACGTTGGCTCAGGAGGCTGAGATTACGACCAACTCTCCGCGCGATATCGTGGCTTACGAGGGCAATGTCTATGTAGACAACTACGATGGCTACGTGTCTCGTATCGATACCACTACGCTGAAGGTTGACGCAACAGTAGAGGTAGGTCCGAACCCCGAGGAGATGGCTATCGCCAATGGTTATCTGTATGTTACCAACTCCGACGGTATGAACTATCTCAACAGCTATGCCGATGGCAAGAGCGTATCCAAAGTAAACCTTGCTACTTTCGAGGAGGAGACGAAGATTGCCGTAGGTCTGAATCCGACCAAGGCTGTGGCTACCCAGGATGGCTCTGTATTTATCGTGGCTATGGGTGACTACTATCTTACTCCGGCTACCGTACAGCTGATTGACGTAGCAAACAACGTAAGTGATGTTTGCGCAGGAACCAACTTAGCTGCCAATGGTAACAACCTTTATGTATTGAATGCCCCCTACGGTGCCAGTGAGATTACTTACACTAAGTATAACGTGCAGCCAACGGCTATCGAGACTGCTAGCGTTGTAGAGGTTGCAAAAGCAACGCTCGAGGACATTGTGTCTGCCAGCTGCTTTGCTATAAACCCGGTCAACAAAGACCTCTACGTAGGTTCTTATTCTCTGGGTGAGCATGGCTATGCCGATTACTATTCAAACGGTTACATCAATGTATACGATGAAACTACCGGTGCCAAGAAGACTCAGGTAGCTGCAGGTGTAGGTCCTTGTGCTCTCATTTTTAAGTAATCAAACATTTATATGAATAGGAGATATATATTATATCTACTAATAGGATTTATCTGCCTTATTTTGGTGATTGTCTTCCGGGGGTCGAACTCCGGAGGGCAATCTTCCGTTTCGGAGGGTGCACTGGATTCGGTGACGTTTAAGTATGCCAAGAATCTGGAGATTGTACGCTACGAGCACTTTACGGTGGTTCGTGTGTGCGACCCTTGGAACGAGGGTAAGATGCTCAAAACGTATGTGCTGGTGGAGCGGGAAGGAGAGAAGGCTTACCGACCTACAGCAGAGGAACTGGCGATGGTAGGGGAGAACCCCCAAGTGGTACGTGTACCGCTTAAACGTGTTGTGCTGGCCACCTCGTGCCATGCGGCTTTGGTGAGCGAATTGGAGGCTTTATCTGCTGTGGCGGGTGTGTGCGATGCTCAGTACATGAATGTGCCCGGAATTGTTTCGTCTATCCAAAACGGTAAGATAGTGGATTTGGGCAATAGCATGAGCCCCGATATAGAGAAGATTATCGACATAGAGGCCGATGCACTCTTCTTGTCACCGTTCCAGAATGCAAGCCATGGGGAGTTGGAGAAGTTGAACATACCCATCATAGAGTGTGCCGATTACATGGAAGTATCGCCGTTGGCTCGGGCCGAGTGGATGCGCTTCTATGGTATGCTGTTCGATAGAACGGGAAAATCGGATATGCTCTTTAATGGCGTAGAGACGAGCTACAAACGCCTAAAAGAGGTCGTAAAGAACGAGAAACCTGTCACGGTGTTTGTGGATAAGTTGTACGGAAACATCTGGTATCAGCCCAATGGAGAAAGTACGGTGGGCACACTGCTCAAGGATGCCGGAGGTAATTTTATGTTTAATTACCTGAAGGGTACCGGTTCCACGGGACTCACGGTGGAGACGGTGTTCGACAAGGCGCACGATGCCGACTTTTGGCTGATAAAATACGGACTGAACGGCGAACTGACATACGATCTCTTGAGCCGGGAACATCCGTTGTATGCTCGCTTCAAGGCGTTCCAAAACAGACAGGTATGGGGTACAAATGTGGACCAAGTAGATATCTTGCAGGAGTCACCTTTCCACCCCGATTACTACCTGGAGGATTGTATCCGCATACTGCATCCGGGAGTTCTACCCGAGGGGGATATGCATTACTTTAAACCTTTAAAATAGAATATTATGAGATATAAGTCGGTTTTCTTGTTGTTGCTTCCGGTGCTACTCTTCTTGGTGGCTGTAAACTTGTGTGTGGGTTCGGTAAACATACCTCTTGCCGAGGTGTGGCGCATCCTCACGGGACAGAACGAGGGGGAGAGTACGTGGAGCTACATAGTGCTGGAGAGCCGACTACCGCAAACCATAACCGCTCTTTTGTGTGGTGCTTCCTTGTCGGTAGCGGGTTTGCTGTTGCAGACTACTTTTCGCAATCCGTTGGCAGGGCCGTCTATCCTGGGTATAGATGCAGGGGCCAACTTAGGTGTGGCTGTGGCTACGCTGTTGTGGGGAGGTAGTCTAGTGGCAGGAAACATCACCTTGAGTGGTAGTTTGCTTATTTTGGTGGCAGCCTTGCTGGGGTCGTTCGCGGTGATGCTGTTGCTGTTGTTTTTCTCGAGCCTGTTGCAACAACGGGTCATGCTGCTTATTACGGGTGTGATGATTAGCTATCTCACATCTTCCTGCATCTCGCTCCTGAACTACTTGGCAACCGAAGGGGGAGTACATTCGTTCCTCATCTGGGGTATGGGTAGTTTCGGTGGAGTGAGCATGGCAAAGATGCCCTTGTTTGCCACGCTTTTGGTAGTGGCACTGTTTGTAGCTCTGCTCCTGGTAAAACCGCTGAACGGTTTGTTATTGGGCGATAGATACGCTGCAAATATAGGCATTTCCATTCGCAGTACGCATCGTTGCATCTTGTTGGTGACGGGAGTACTGGTGTCTGTGTGTACGGCTTTCTGTGGTCCCATTGCGTTTATTGGATTGGCAGTGCCACACTTGGCGCGCATGTTGTTCCGCACATCGGATCACCGCATTCTTATGCCGGCTACCATACTGGTGGGAGGCATTCTAACGCTTTTCTGTTCCTTCGCAAGTACGCTTCCGGGGGAAACGGGTATAATACCTATCAATGTGATTACTCCCATCCTGGGAGCTCCTGTGATACTTTACGTTATCCTGCACAGGAGATAAAGCTTCCTTTTATTTACGAACCGTGCGAGGTGCATCGGGGTTTCGGGTGTACATCTCCAGGATAACTCTGCGTAGAGAGTTGTTCAGGAAATAGCCATAGCGACTGAAGATCTCCTTGGGAAAGATACGGGAGAGTATAAAATACCTATGGGTCTGCAGACGGAAGGACGCATATTTCCGTGTAATATAATTGTTGTGTTTCTTGCGACGTTCGGGGTTGTATTTGCCAAAGTTTCCTTCGCGGGTGATAAGACGCATGATACGCAGTGCATCACCGGAATAGAGTACATTGTAGAAGGGACAATCCTCGGTAGGTAACCCCAAATGCTCTACGGCTATGGAGGCGAACACGAGCCATGGGGTCCAGAGGCCCATATGCTTAAGGTTGGTCTCGAGCAGGGTGCGGTCTATCGTGCCGGCGTGAGTGTGGAGAAAACGTACCCAGTCGCAAAGTTGACGGAGGCCCACACCACCGGTAAGAAAGTGGTGCCAAAGGTGTTCAAAGATGTAGAAAGCATTGAACTCGTCGGTAGGAAGATTCACGTCGACACCGTTGAAGCAGTGGGAGGGAAGTGTGCTCTTTTCCAAGGATTTAACGGTGATTTTCTGTAGATAAGTATCTTGTTTCCTAGGGTCCAATTTCTCGGCTATTCGGTGTAGTTCCACACATACACCTTTGTAGGTAACGTGCAGATGTTTATGGCTTTCCGAAGCATCGGTATAGTCTTCGACGGTTTGAGCCATGAATTGGCAAGCTTTTTCGTAGTTTCCTTCGCCTATATAGAGATCTATATCGCCGCAACAGCGTAATTCAGGCTTTATGTAATTGAGTGCAACTCCTTGTCCTTTAAGCAGTACGGAAGGTATTCCGTCGACTCTCAGGAGCGAAACAACTTGTGCGAGCACCTCGTTGAGTCGTTCGTTTTCCTGCACATTGCGTATGATGCACATCTGCAATTTCTTGGTGAAGGCATCATCGAGGTTCCAAAGTTGCTTATTACGCAGTATGGCTTCGGCTATGAGAGCTGTGACGGCCTGTTTGCGAGCAAAGTTCATAATTCGGTTCCACTGGTCTGAGTTTGGCTCAAAGACAAGCGTTATGGGTGTTTCCCACAAGGCGTACTTTAAGAGTGCTTGGAAAAGTAGTTGACTTTTTTCGTCCATGTCTGCTTAGATATCTATTTGTTGTTCTTTTACCGATTCTTTTAATGGTTTTGCAAAGGTACAAAACTTTTTTAGATACAATGAATTCCGGAAAGAAAAACTTATGGAGATAACCGTATTTTCCTTATTTTCAAGGGTGCTTTCAGACTGAAACTTATTCTACCGGTTTTACTTATAGGTTTTATTTTCTAATGGGCATTATGTTTAATACTATAAGCAAAAGAGCCTAAATACTTCCTATTTATAAGTGGCTTTTGTGCGATGGATTCATGAACCTCCACGATGAATACAGTTATAACCCATCTGCTTACCGGTAGTCTCAATACAGAAAAAAGATACAGGAACAGAAAAAAATTTCGTCATTAATATTGCCGGATTAAAAATCTTTTGTACATTTGCAACGAGGATTCCGTAGCTAATGACTACCGATTCCTCGCCTGCGGGGGCTGATCATTACATGGTCAGCCGTCCGTTTGTTTAGGGAGTTGTTGTTTATTCAACGTTTTCTCCTAAGAAAATAGATTAAATTAATTCTCAGTCTATTATCTCGTTCAAGTTCCTTTTTCGCATCTATAGATTCCTTATTCCATAAAGAAAGAATCGTTTCCGGAAGATTTTTATTAAATATATTTTGCCGTCTAAGAATTCTTTTGTACATTTGCAACGAGGATTCCGTAGCTAATGACTACCGATTCCTCGCCTGCGGGGGCTGATCGTTATGGTCAGCCGTCCGTATTTTTAGGAGTATGTTTTATTTATTCAACGTTTTCTCCTAAGACAAAATCTTTTTTCCTTCGAATTGGTTCCCTATTATTCCTTCGTTTTACGTATTGCTCTTTGCCCATCCATCCATCTACTTACCTCTGCTCAACGCCCTTTATAACGGTAAACGTCCCAAAGTCCGCGACGCATCAAGTTAAGCCCTGATTTTACAGGGC
>CAZUTW010000036.1:0-17016 GCA_964623295.1 uncultured Bacteroidaceae bacterium
GTGTTTTTTCAATTTATATAGATACCTTTTGTTTTGTATTTCTGTTGCAAAGGTAATACTTTCTTAAGAATCTACGCCAAGTGTTGTGACATTATTTGCTTAAACAAAACACGGAAGTTTGCTACTGCGCCATTTTCTCTCTCTCTTTCCTTCCGAAGGGAGGAGAGTGCGGAGAAAAACAAAAGGAACCCGATGCGAAAAATACTCCGCATGGGGTTCCTTTGAAAATATTTCACGCAACAAACGTGTGGATATCTTATTTTCCGATATACTTCTTGCCGGAACGAATGTAAATGCCCTTTGGAGAAGCATCCTTAATACGCTTTCCGTCTATGGAGTATGTAGGAGCCGTTACGTTGCTAACAGGAACGGAGATACCTGTAATCATCTCTTCCGGTTCGCCTACCTTGAGCGTTGGTGCATTCAAAACATGTAGATATCCTTCCTCTTCCGTATCGTCGGAAACCGTTCGGAGCTCTATGGTGTAATACCCGTCGAGAAGATCCGATGGAATAGATACCGGGACCTTCAACTGAGCAATAGAATAAGAACCTTCGTATGGAGAAATCTTAGCCGTTACATTGTCAACCGTTTTCAACAGATAAAGGACATTGTCCTTCTTCGCATAAAGACGAACGCTGCCGGAAAAATCGGCCAGTGTACCATAACGTATTTGGTAGACAGAGACCACAATATCGTCTCCCACCTTTACCTCATTCTTAGACAATGTAATGGAATCGGCGTTTAGCGTGACAGGAGCCTTCACGCCATCTTCAGGCATAATGCCAATGGTGGCAGCTATGTTGGTGGTAAACTCCATCACATCTGATGAGGGAGCATTGTCCTTTGTCGTCATAAGGAAGTAACCGTTTGAATAACCTCCCCATCCCCAATTCATGTGATAGTAAGGAAGTTCGTCCTTGTATTCATAACCATCGCATACAAAGGCGTGACCATATGACGAAGACTGACCGGAGATAATCACAGGGCGATCGGCATTCAATTCACCGCGGATGATACTCTCAAAGTCCTCGGTGTCGTAGTCGGACATTTTCAGGAAACTTATGCCATCGTCGTAGGACATATAGTCGCGAAGAACGGCTCCACAAGAGGTAGTCTTGGTGGAAGAAGAGGCGTTGTTCTGGGTAAACTGCGTATGCATGGCGGCACCGCAAGCAGCGACCAGCGTGGAGACAGCCCGGTTCTCCTCGGTAGAGGTGGACCCGCCACAAGCGTATTCATTTCCGGAGAGAGTATAGCTCTTATCCTGTTTTGTAAAGGCTATGCTCGTGGGAGAGGTGCTTTCGCCGGAGGTGACAAGTTTCCACTCCGTGTCATCTCCCTCCTTTACAGCCAAGGCGAATTTATATTCACCATCGGGTAGAGAAGCGGGGACGCTGTAGGGTAGAACGAGCCCGTACCAATTATTAACCGTGAATCCGGAATACTGAGCGGGGGTACCACCATAGGCCACCACATTGTCGGAAGCATCCAAGATAAAGATGCAGAGGAGCAAGGGGTCGGTATAGCTTTCGGTGATTCCAAAATACATTACTTGTAGGCCATCGGGGGTGGATGCGTCGGCGTTTATCTGCTCAAGTAGCATATTCGTTGCGGGGGCACCTATGGCGATGTCTTCGCTATCCCACGCCGGTGAGGAGTGTTGTCCTTGTATCTTGTCCCAATCGAAGACGGTCTCCTCGGGATTCCATTCCCAGAGATAGTCGATGGCACTGGAGGTGTATGAGATCTTTTCTCCGCTCATGCGCTGGGGATACTTGTAGTAGGCCATTATTTGAGAGACGGCTACGGGACCGCATCCGGTGATTCTGTGTTCGCCGTTGTATATGGGGAACTGGTCGTTGTATGGTGCGTCCTGATGATAGGCTATGTTGCCCAAGAGGGGAGATACGGAGGTCTGCGCCTCCTCGTCGGCACGAGTTGCACGGGCAAGGTTGGCGCGACTCAGCAATCCGAGATAGTAGACCATCTCGTTCGGCGCATTGTCGGTACGGAAGGTTGCATCGGTGGAGTATCCCAGCAGGGCGGGTTGTGCATCGTCTGTGGAGATGATGGCGTAGCCCGGGGTGCCATTGGTGAGACCATAGATGTAGAAGGGTTCGCCGTTGACAGACTTAAGACCGGTTAGGTCGGAGGCTTTGGCGATGAGTTGTATGTCGCTGTTTTGAGCGGCAGCACCCTTGCGATGGTCGTTTCCTGTACGGGAAATGAGGACGGAAGCAGCCGCTTGCTTCATCTCGTTTTCCGTACGCTCGTTGGCGAGGGTGCCGATTGCGGTGGCTGTGCAGAGCGCAATCAATAGGATACGAGTTTTTATCATATTAACTATTTGTTTACAATTAGTACTTAATGAATGATTTTACCGCACAAAAGTAGTTCAAAAATCTATCTCCTCCAAATATTTTCTTTAAAAACTACAGTATTACAGCAAAAGATTTAATGTTTTGGACACGAACTTGGTTGGGACGAAACCTTATGAAAAGAATCTATAAGCGGAAGAAATTGACAAAAAAGGAAAAAGAAAAATCGCTAACAATCAGATGTACTGAATATTAGCGATTTCTATTGTGGTGCCACCAGGAATCGAACCGGGGACACAAGGATTTTCAGTCCTTTGCTCTACCAACTGAGCTATGGCACCTTGTTCTCGTTTGCGGTTGCAAAGGTACGAACAATTTTTGAATCCGCCAAATGTTTAGCTCAGTTTTTGACAAAAAAGTGACTTTTTACCCTGTTTTTGTCACTTTTCCTCTTTGAGAGGGTTCCATCCTTGTGCCTTAAGCGTAAATTCGTTGCCGTCGCGGGTGACCAGTGCACAACCCTCCTCGGGGCGTGTTATGTGACCGATGATGGAGATTCCCTCCATCTTCTCCACCTTTTCGTGGTCGCCAATGGGCACAGTGAAGAGCAACTCGTAATCCTCGCCACCGTTCAGGGCACACGTGGTGACGTTCATGTTCAACTCTTCTGCCATGACCGCCGTCTGGTAATCCAACGGGATGTGCTCCTCGTAGAGACGGCAACCCGTCTTACTCTGCTTGCAGATGTGCATCACCTCGCTTGATAGGCCATCCGAAATATCCATCATGGCCGTAGGTTGTATGTCCATACTGCGCAGTTGCTCTACGACGTCTCGGCGTGCTTCCGGTTTGAGCTGACGCTCCAAAATGTATTCCTTGCCGCTGAAGTCGGGTTGTGCTATGCGCATCTCTTCTTCGGTTTCGCGACCGGCCGTACCCACCTTGTGCTGCTCTTGCAACTCACGGTACTGCGCTTCGTAGATGTTCTGTTCGCGTTTGAGCAACTGCAGACCCATGTAGGCTGCTCCTAAGTTGCCGGAAACGCAGATGAGATCGTTTACTTGCGCTCCGTTGCGGTAGACCGCCTTGCCTGTCTCCACCTCGCCGATGCAGGTGATGCTGATGGTGAGTCCCGTGAGCGACGATGTGGTATCGCCTCCCACTATGTCTACGTGGTGTTTCTCGCACGCTGTGCGCAGACCGGCGTAGAACTCTTCCAAGTCCTCCACGCAGAAACGTTTGCTCAAGGCCAGGGATACGACCAACTGCTTGGGCATGCCGTTCATGGCGTAGATATCGGAGAAATTCACCATGGCCGACTTGTACCCTAAGTGTCGCATGGGGGTGTACATCAAGTCGAAGTGAACTCCTTCTGTCAACAAGTCTGTCGTAACCAACACCTGTTTGTCGCTACCGAACTGAAGTACTGCACAATCATCGCCCACGCCATACTTGCTCTCCGGGTTTTCGAGTACAATCTCCCGGGTGAGTTTCTCTATGAGGCCGAACTCCCCCAAGGTTGCTATATCTGTTCTTTGCATATTCTTTTATATATAATAAGGTGTATCGCTCCGAAAGAATCAGGAACGACGAATCATCTCACGCATGATATCCGTCATGAAGTGGCTCACACGGTTCACCGCCTTCTGTACCTCCTCGTGGGTAACACGCTCAATCTGACCCTCTACACCCATATCGCTAATCACACTAATGCCGAAGCACTTTATGCCGCAGTGGTTGGCTACAATTACCTCGGGAACGGTAGACATGCCCACTGCATCGGCACCAAAGGTGCGGAACATCTTATACTCCGACGGAGTCTCGTAGGTAGGACCCTGTGTAGCCAAGTACACACCCTCGTCTACCTCGATACCCTTCTCGGCGGCAATCTCGCGTGCCAGCGCCAAGAGCTTGTGGTCGTAAGCCTCCTCCATGGACGGGAAGCGCGGACCCGTAGGATAGTTCTTACCGCGTAACGGATGTTCCGGCAAGAAGTTGATGTGATCCTTTATCAGCATCAGCGTACCCACATGGAAGCGTGGGTTGGTACCACCGCTTGCATTGCTCACAAAGAGCGTACGGATGCCCAGTTCATACATGACACGTACGGGGAAGGTAACCTCCTGCATGCTGTAACCCTCGTAGTAGTGGAAGCGACCCTCCATGGCGATGATATCCTTGCCACCCAGTTGACCGAAAATGAGTCGACCGGAGTGTCCCTCGACGGTAGATACCGGGAAGTTGGGAATCTCGGAGTAGGGGATGCTTACGGGATTCTCAATCTCTGTAGCCAGTTCGCCCAATCCGGTGCCCAGTATGATGGCTGTCTCGGGATGGGTAGTCATCTTATCTTTTAACCAAGATGCTGTTTTTTGAATTTTTTCGTACATAGTCTATAATTTTATCTTTGAATGAATATTCGTTGTCTTGCAGAAACTCTATCTCGATGGGGAGTGTGTAGAGACGACTGCGTAGTGCATCGTCCAGTCCGGAGAGGGTGCGCAGACGGGCGCTGTCCTTCTCGGTGGTCACTACAAGGGTGTCGCTGCCCATCTCCCGGAAGGTGCGGTTTATCTGTTCCACCTCCTTGGACGTGAAGAAGTGGTGATCGCCGTAGGATAGATGGGTGATGGGGCACCGATACTGTTCCAGATGTTGTACAAGAGGAGTGGGGTTGGCGATGCCGGTGAGGAGCAATAGCTTTTGTCCTATGGGCAAACTGCTCAGAGCTACCTCCTCGCGCGTATCTACTTGCGTCAAGTTGCCGTAGCGCAGGGTGGAGAAGAAGAGTTTCTGATAGGGGTAAAGGCCCAAGGACTTCTGCAAGATGCGGAAATGAATGGGCTTTATATCTGCCGGGCACTTGGTGACCACCACCATGTTGGCCCGTGATTTTCCCGATGCCGGTTCGCGCAAACGACCGGCAGGCAGCAAAGCATCGTCGCAGATGAGACGGTGGTAATCGGTCAACAAAATGTTGATGCCCGGTTTTACGTAGCGGTGCTGGAAGGCATCGTCCAACAGGATAACATCTACTTGGGGCACCCGCTGCAGTATCTGCTCTATACCGTTTCGGCGATTGGCATCTACCGCAACAGTTATCTCCGGAAACTTCTGCTTCATCTGGAACGGTTCATCGCCTATCACCTCTACGGGCGTATCTAGCGTAGCCAATTGGAAACCTTTTGACTTACGCTTGTATCCACGACTCAGTACGGCTACATGGAACTCTTTTTGCAGTAGTCGGATGAGGTACTCCGTGTGCGGTGTCTTGCCCGTGCCCCCTACCGTGATGTTGCCCACGTTGATGATGGGGATGGGGTAGCTCTTGGAGGTGAGTACCTTCATCTCGAACAGTTCGTTGCGTACAAAGACGCCCAAACCGTAGAGCCACGCCAACGGCATGAGCCACCTGTGTATATGAGGGGTTTCGCTGTCCATAGCCCGTATCGTTATTTAGTGAATGATGTCCATTACGTAGGGGATACGTGCCTGCACGGCATCCTGCGAGTTGAGGCTCTTGAGGTAACGGAAGGTGGTGTAGTACTCGCCCAGATAACTGCGAACTTCGCTCTCCAGGTAATCGGCCTTCTTCTCCTCCAAGAGTTTCAAGAACCATTGGCTATCCTCCGGATATTCCTTGGACTGCACCTTATCTACCTTGCCCAACTTGGCTGCATAGGCAATCGCCTCCTTGAGTCCGCCCAGTTGGTCTACCAAGCCCAACTTAAGAGCTTGCTCGCCTGTCCAGACACGTCCCTCGGCAATCTCGCGCACTTTGGCATCCGCCATTTTGCGACCATCGGATACTCGTTTGATAAAGGTGTCGTAACCCCGGTTGATATAGCGCTGCAAAAGAGCACGCTCCGTATCGTTGAACGGACGAGAGGAGGTACCGAAATCGGCAAGGCTGTTGGTCTTCACCACATCGAACTTAACCCCCAACTTGTCGGTCAGCAGTTCGCTTGCATCCGGGAACATGCCGAAGATACCGATGCTACCCGTAAGTGTGGTAGGCTCCGCAAAGATGCGATTGGCCGCACAGCTGATGTAGTAACCGCCCGAAGCCGCCATGCCACCCATGGATACCACCACCGGTTTCTTCTCGCGCAAGCGTTTCACCTCGCGCCAAATCATTTCGCCGGCGTAGGCACTACCACCACCGGAGTTTACGCGCAGTACCACCGCCTTTATATCGTCGTTGTCTCTAAGTTCCGCCAAATCCTTTATCACTTGGTCGGCTGCGATGCAATCCTGCGTGTTGGAAACCGCACTCTGCAACAAGTCGCCGAAGGCGTAGTACACTGCAATATTGGGTGTCCCCAGTGCCTTTTCCGTGTTTTCGGGCAGCGCCTCTATATCCTCCGGAGTCACCAAGTTCAGTTCCTCCTTCTCCTTGCGTCCCGTAGCACGTTTTAGGATCTCCTTTACCTGGTCCATGTACACCAACGCATCTACCATCCCCTTCTTCTTGAGAACGGCTGGCTCCTCAAAGTATGTATAGCTGTCGGCATAAGCATTCAGCGAATCTACCGAAAGTTTGCGAGACGTAGCTGTCTCCTTGAGAATCTGTCCCCAGATGGAGTTTAAGTAGGACGTAACCTGTTCGCGGTTGGCATCGCTCATCTTGTCGGTGATGAACGGCTCCACGGCAGCCTTGTAGGTGCCCACCTTAAAAACCTGCATTTTGACACCGAACTTCTCCAAAAGATCCTTGAAGAACATGGGTTGCGAAGCCATACCACACCACTCAATGCCCCCCTGCGGGTTCAGCAGAACCGAGTCGGCCACAGAACAAACGTAGTAAGAACCCTGACTGTAAGAGTCGGCATAGGCATAGATAAACTTACCCGACTTCTTGAAATCGACCAATGCCGCACGAATCTCCTGCAACATGGCCGGTGTGGCACCGCTCAGTACGGCACCTTCCAGATAGATACCATCAATCTCGTCGAGTGTTTTGGCTGTCTCGATAGATTTAAGGATTTGGTTCAGCGAGAGTGCGTTGTAGCTATCGCCCAAGAGACCGTACAGAGGATTTTCCTCGCCGCGCTCCTTGAGTTCTCCCGCAAAGGCAATCTTAAGGATAGAGTGTTTCTCTACCTCCTTGCCGGTGGAGGATGCCGTAGCGATGCCTACCAAAACTCCTATTCCGAAGAATGTGAGAAAGAACATGGCCAAGCCACAGCCAATAAAAGCCCCCAAAGTGTACTTCAAAAATGTTTTCATCAGCCCAATTGTTATATATACCTTATTTATTATTGTTTCGGGTAGCAAAGTTACTGTTTTTCCTCCGTACTACCAAATGTTTCGCAAGGAAACAAAAAAAAGAAGGTCGGACTTCACAGTAGGACCTTCTCGAAAAAGAGAGAGAATTTGTTATACTTATTTACCATAACTGTAAATAAGATGTTGCAAAGATAGTACGTAAAAATCATTCGTGCAAGAAAACTAACGATTTTTTTTCGCAAAATCGCAAAAAAAATGCGGAAAATGCGGTTTTTACTAGGTTTTTTATGTCGCAAAGGTTTCGTTTTTCTCAACAATTGTAACTATTACAGTTGTTAAATTATATTACCTATTAAGTGTGGTTAAATGAAGAAATCTTGTAAAAAAGCATGAAAACCGTTAAACCTTTTGTAGAAATCTTACTCTAATAAGCGAGGAGTTTCCTAAAAAATGAGTGGGATTTCTAAAAAGGAATAAGAAATAAATAAAAATACATATATGAAACGAATTATAGTTATGGGCTTTTCGCTGCTTTTTGCGGTGGTTGGAGCGAGGTCGCAGAGTAAAGAAAACGGGGGTGGGACGCATGTAGTTTCCCAAAGTGCCTCTGCAACGGCTGCCGATGAGCGGGTAATTCTGCGTGGTGTGGTCTACGACAACACGGATTTGAAGGGGCTGGAGGCAGCGACCATACAATTATATAAGGAGGACGGAACTACGTTTGTGAAGGGTGACGTGACCAATTCGAACGGTGTGTATGCGCTGCAGGGGTTGCGTCCGGCGCAATATGTGGTGAAGGTTTCCTTTGTGGGGTACGAAACGCAAACCATGTCGGTGAACATGGTGGGCAAAAAGGGTATCTATCGTGCCAAAGATATCTTGCTGCGCCCTTCTTCCAAGATGCTACAGGAGGCTGTGGTGGAGGGTAAAATACCGGAGATGGAGATTGTTGAGGACACGACGGTCTACAATGCAGCGGCTTTTGTGGTGCCGGAGGGGGCCATGGTGGAGGAGCTGGTGAAGAAACTCCCGGGTGTGGAGACCGATGATAGCGGTAACCTTACGGTAAACGGAAAGACGGTGAGCAAGGTGCTGGTGGATGGCAAGGAGTTCTTTGGCAGCGATAAGGATGCTGCGCTCAAAAATCTGCCGGCGAATATCGTGGATAAGGTGAAGGTGTACGACAAGAAGAGTGACCTGGCGCGCATCACCGGTATAGACGATGGTAACGAGGAGACGGTGATTGACCTTACGGTGAAGAAGGGTATGAAACAGGGATGGTTCGGTAATCTGGATCTTTCGTATGGCTCCAAGGATCGATACTCGGAGAAGATGTCGGTAAACCGTTTCGGCGAGGCGAAGCGCTTTACGTTGATGGGTAGTACCAACAATGTGAACGATAGTGGCTTCCCGGGTGGTGGCGGTGGCTTCCGCGGCGGTGGCGGCGGTGGCAACGGACAGAATACGCACCGTAGAGCGGGAGCGAACTTTGCTTTCGAAAACTCCAAACTGGAGATGGGCGGTAGTGCGCAGGTGAATACGGTGGGTACGGATTCCAAGTCGTGGACCAATTCTCAGTCGTTCGAAACGCGTAATTCCAGTTTTGCGAACAGCTATTCCAATAGTACGAACAAGTCGTTGAATTTCTCCTTCGACTACCGCTTGGAGTGGAAGCCGGATACGATGACGAATATCTTGTTGCGTCCTACCTTTAATTATACGCACACCAACAACCGCTCCTTCGGGCATTCCATCACCTTCAATGAGGATCCGTATCTCTACGTGACCGACCCGTTGGAGAGCTACTTGGAGGTTCCCGACTCGGCTCGTGTGAACCATAACCAAAACAGCAATCATAGTAAGGGGGATTCCTACAGTGGCAATTTTTCTCTGCAGGTGAACCGTAAGTTGAACAACGAAGGTCGCAACCTTACCCTGAATGTGGGCGGAGGCATCGGTAGAAACGAGAACGAAAGTTCCTCTTACTCCCAGATTGATTATTACCAACTATTGGCAGCTACCGGAGCCGACTCTATATATAGTAAGGTACAATACAGCGATGCACCCACACAGAACCACAACTGGAATGTGCGTCTTTCCTACAGTGAACCCATCTTCTATGCGGCCTACCTGCAGTTTAGCTACAACTTTCAGTACCGCTATCAGAACAGCGATCGTACCGTGTCCTCCATCTTCAATCCGTTGAACGGTGATTACGGCATCGGTCTGTACAATTACGAGGCTTATAACAATCCCCTTTACTATACGCTGGATACCGACCAGTGTCGCTATGTGGAGAACCGATACTACAACCACGACATACGCGTACAGTTGCGCATGATTCGTACCAAATACAATTTATCGTTCGGTGTCTCTCTGCAGCCGCAGCACTCTACCACCTCTTATACAAAGGGAGAAAAGCATTACGATATACCGCGTACCGTCTTTAATTGGTCGCCTACGGCACAGTTCCGCTATCGTTTCTCCAAGGAGGAGCAGTTGCGCTTTACTTATCGCGGAAGTAGCAGCCAACCCTCCATTACCGATTTGATACCGGATACCTTGGACAACGCCAATCCGCTGAACATACGTTTGGGTAATGCAGCTCTCGACCCGTCGTTCACCCACAATATACGGGCGGAGTATAACAAGTCCATTCGCGACCTGCTGCGTTTCTTCAATACCAGTTTCGACTTCCGAACCACGCAGAACAGTGTTTCTTCCATGTCTCGATACGATGAAACTACCGGTGGACGCGTAACGCAACCCATGAACATAAACGGTAACTGGAACGCCAACTTCCGTTTGGGTTTCAACACCGCCATGCCGTTTGATACTCGTTTCCGCTTTAGCACCAATAGTAATGTGGGCTACACCAACAGTGTAAGCTACGTCTATTTGGACGAGGATAAGAGCACCCGTAAGAACACCTCCAAGAACTTGAACCTGGGTGAAAACTTGCGATTCACCTACAGAACCGATGCCTTCGAGGTGACGTTGAACGGAAGCATCAACTACCGTCACGCCCGCAACGATATCCGTACCACCGGCAATATGGATACCTATACCTTCGCTTACGGTGCCAGCGCCAACTGGAACCTGCCTTGGAACATGAGCATCTCTACCAACATCAGCGAAAACAGTCGTCGCGGTTACGACGATGCCTCCATGAATACCAACGAACTGCTTTGGAACTTCCAGATAGCACAACGCTTCCTGGCCAAGAAACGCGCAACCGTCTCTTTGCAACTTTACGATATATTGCATCAACAAAGCAATGTGAGCCGCACTATCAGCGCCATCTCTCGTAGCGATATGCGCTACAATACCATCACCGCGTATGGCATGCTCCACTTCATCTACCAGCTGAACCTGATAGGCGGTAAGCAGGCCGGTGGTAACAGCGGCAGAAACCGCAGAGGTGATGGTGATATGGACGGCGGTTTTGGCGGCCCCGGCGGCGGTATGGGCGGCGGCATGGGCGGCCCCGGCGGTATGTGATTTAGGAAAATACTTTACAGAATGCGGAAATTCTCTTACGTAATCCGGTAAAAATAATAAATTGCTTGTAAAGAAAGTGATTTTTAATTTACAACGGGTAGGACAGATTTGATAGGTGACATAATTCCTACGAATCTGTCCTATCTCATGTTATTTTGCTACCAAAACTCCATTTTTAACTAACTTTTCTTGCTCGGTTTAATCCTTTTTTATAAATTTGCCCTCAAAATAAGATTACATTAAGTATCGAATGATTTTAGGAAGTTGAATTTACCGAAGGGGTGTGTAAGTGGGAAGCTGTTTGGTACGGTAGAATACTTTTACAAAATACCCGAGTGCGCAAATTCTTGGGAAAGGATTGGTAGAAAAAGTACAATAGTAACGTTCAAAAATAGAACTTATGAGATTAAGATTTTATGTAATGATGTTTTTCCTTTTTGTGGGAATAACGTATGGAATGGCCCAGAGCTTGAATGTTTCGGGTACGGTTCTCGATGAAGATGGAGAGCCTGTTATCGGAGCGGCCATTCGAGTGAAAGGCACTACGCTTGGTGTGCAAACGGATTTCGATGGAAAGTTCCAACTTTCCGGTGTGAAAGAGAAATCTGTATTACGCGTCACTTACGTAGGTATGCTGGACAAGGAAGTTACGGCATCCCCGAAAATGAAAATCGTGCTGCAGGCTGATGTAGCAGAGTTAGATGAAGTGATTGTGACAGCGTTCGGTACTGCCAAAAAATCGGCATTCACCGGTTCTGCTGTGGTGGTTGACAAAGAGGCGTTGTCTCGCAAGCAGGTTTCCAATGTGTTGGAAGGCTTGATCGGTGAGGTGGCAGGTCTGCAGATGAGTCCGTCAACATCTCCGGGTTCATCATCGTCTATCCTTATTCGTGGCGAGGGCTCTATCAATGCGAGCACTTCTCCGTTGATTATCTTGGACGGTATGCCTTACGAGGGTGGTTGGAACAACATCAACCCGCAGGATGTGGAGAGTGTGACGGTGCTTAAGGATGCCGCTTCCAATGCACTGTATGGTGCACGTGGTGCCAACGGTGTGATTATCATCACGACCAAGAAGGGTGATAATGGTAAAACACAAATCTCTTTGAATGCAAAATGGGGCGTAAACAGTCGTTCTACAAGCGATTACGATCGTATTACCAACCCGGGTCAATACTACGAAATGTATTACAAGGCCTTGTACAATAAATATGTGTCCAACGGCATGACCGAGTCTGCTGCACACGCTCTTGCGAACCAAAACTTGTGCGGTTCCAGCGATGTGGGTGGTTTGGGTTACAATGTGTATACGGTTCCCGAAAACGAATATTTGATTGGTACCAACGGTAAGTTGAATCCGAATGCGACTCTGGGTCGTGTGGTTACGGTGGATGGTAACAATTACACCATCACTCCGGATGACTGGACCGATGAGACATATCACAATGGCTTGCGTCAGGAGTACAACCTGAGCATCTCCGGTGGTAACAAGGATTTGCAGAGTTATGCATCCTTCGGTTACTTGAAGGACGAGGGTATCATTCGTTCCAACGATTACGAGCGTTTCTCCGGTAAGTTGCGTTCTACCTTCCAGGCTAAGCCTTGGTTGTTGACCGGCGTAAACGTAGCCTATACCAATGCTACTCGCAATGCGCTGGCTACCGAGGACAACGAACTCTATACTTCCAGCAGTAGCTCAACGGGAAGTTCTTACTCTTCTTCCAGCTATCTGTCCGGCAATGTATTTAGCTCTGCAGCTACTATGGGTCCTATTTATCCTATGTACGCTCGCGATGAAAACGGTAACATCTTGTACGATTCCAATGGCAAGGTGTTCGACTATGGTAACGGATATTACAATACCAATACGCGTCCGCAGTCTGCAAGTAGCAATGCGTTGAGCGCAAGTTTGATTGACTTCTACACGGCTAAGTCCAACTCTTTGAACGCCGATGCGTATGCGGATATCTCCTTCTTGAACGACTTCAAGTTTACCTTCAAGGCAGGTACTTCCGTACTGGATACCAGAACCGATGCAGGTCAGAACCCATATTATGGTTACTATGCACAGACCGGTGGTTCTCTCAGTGTACAGCACAACAGAGTGTTTACGCTGAACTTGCAGCAGTTGTTGAACTGGACCAGAAGCTTTGGTAAGAACAATGTATCTGCTTTGATTGGTCACGAGTACTACAAGTACGACTATAGATATCTCGCCGCTTCCAAGACCGGTGCTACCGATTATCTGAACAATCGTGAGTTGGACGGTTACCTCACTTCTAACGGTATTCCTAGCTCTTACGCTACACAGTACAATACCGAGGGTTACTTCTTCCGCGCTCTCTACGATTACGATACTCGCTATTTCGGTTCTGTATCTTTCCGTCGCGATGCTTCTTCTCGTTTCGATCCGGACAACCGTTGGGGTAACTTCTGGTCTGTCGGTGGTGCATGGATTATCAGTAAGGAGGATTTCTTCAACGTAGATTGGGTAAACAACTTGAAGTTCAAGATTTCTTACGGTGAGCAGGGTAACGATAACATCGGTTACTACCGCTATGCCGATAGCTACAGCGTAGGTACCGTAAACAACTCTCTTTCTTTGGTGTTCAACCAGAAGGGTAACAAGGATATCACTTGGGAGACCAACCGCAACTTCAATATGGGCTTCGAGTTTGAATTGTTCAAGAATCGTTTGGGGGGTAGTATTGAGTACTACTGCAGAACAACCAGCGACATGCTTATGTGGTTCGATGTACCTAACACCTTGGGTTACTTGGGTTACTACAAGAACGTAGGTGATTTGCGTAACCAGGGCGTTGAGCTTTCTTTGAACGGTTCTCCTATTAGAAAGAAGAACTTGGTTTGGAACATCAACTTGAACCTTACTTACAACAATCAGAAGATTACCTACATTCCGGATGCCAACAAGAGCTTGACCGTAGAGGGTCACGGAGGTTACCAGAGCGGTAACACCAACTTCATCGGTGAGGGTCTTCCTATCAACACTTGGTATGTGGTTCGCTATGCCGGCGTATCCGATGAGGGTCTCTCTCAGTGGTACTACACCGATGACAACGGCGACCGTCAGGTGACAACCGATTACTCAACCGCAGAGCTCTACGGTAAGACGTTGATTAAGTCTTCTACTCCGGTATTCGGAGGTGTAGGTACCAGCGTTACTTGGAAGGGCTTCGATGCAAGCGTACAGTTTGTTTACTCTATCGGTGGTAAGGGTTACGACACCGCTTACGCCATGTTGATGACCAACCCGACTGCAACCTCTAACGGTACCGGTTATGCACTCCACAAGGATTTGCTCAACGCTTGGACCAGCGAGAATACCAACACAGACATTCCTCGTTGGCAGCTCGATGACACCAACGTGAACGCATACTCCGATCGTTTCCTTATCAGCAACAGCTATCTGAGCTTCCAGAATGCGCAGATTGGTTACACGTTGCCTAAGACTCTTACTAACAAGTACGGCATCAGCAGTCTGCGTGTGTTCGCAGCCGGTGACAACCTCTACTTGTGGTCAAAGCGTAAGGGTTACGATCCACGTATCTCTTCCGGTTACGGAACCTACAGCCCTATGCGTGTCATCTCCGGAGGTATCTCTCTGCAGTTCTAAGTATCAAACAAGGTATAATTCAAAAACAAGACAATGTATATGAAATATAAATATATTATCGGAGCTTCCATGTTGTTGGGCTTGTGCACCAGTTGTATCGACGAGACAACACCGAAGGACGACACCATGATAGACCGTCAGGTGGAGGGCTCGGCTTCGGCCATGAGCGCACTGACTACCGGTATCGTTGAACACCTTATTCAGGTGAACACGGTATACAATGGTTCGGATGAGTACGATATGGGTTATCCGGGTCTGGGTATGATTCGCGATATGTACACCAGCGATTTCGCTGTCAACAATACAACATACGACTACTTCACCTACTGGGAGAGTGCTTCTTATCTGGGAAGTAATTATGCTACTGCGTTTATCCCCTGGAATTTCTATTATCAGATGATAAACAATACGCACAGCATCTTGCGTCTTACTCCGACCGAGGATACTAAGGTGTATTTCGGTATAGCACATTACTATCGTGCTATGGCATACCTGGATATGGCTCGTTTGTACGAGTTCAAGAAGACGGGTATCGACGAAACCGACCAGTTGGCCGAGAGTCGTGGTCTCCACGGACTGACCGTGCCTATCATCACCGAGAGCACTACCGAGGAGCAGGCACACAACACACCGCGTGCTACCTTCTACGATATGTATCGCTTTATCTTGGACGATCTGGATGCTGCCGAGGAGTACCTTGCAGACTACGAACGTACCACCAAGGATATGCCGAACTTGGGTGTTGTTTACGGATTGAAAGCTCGTCTCTACCTGGAGTTGGGTACCCGTTTGGAGCAGAACGAAGAGGATGAGTCCATCCTGGCTGAGTCCGGTGTAGACTTGGGCGCTTCTACCGCTGTCGAGGCTTATAAGTTGGCTGCTTCTTATGCCGACCAGGCTATTACTACCAGTGGCGCTACTCCGCTTACCGAGAGTGAGTGGTATGGTGGTAGCGAGTATAAGACCGGTTTCAACAGCAAGAACGTTAGCTCTTGGATGTTGGGCGTAGCTATCAACAAGGAGGACTTGAGCTCCAGTGCATGGCGTAACTTTACCGGTCACATGTCACCCGAGCAGTTCTTTGGTGTGGGTGGTATCTACTACAACTCAACTACCGGTAAGTACTCCAACCTTTACGGTGCACAGCGTACCATCGGTGCAAGCTTGTACAAGTCTATCAGCGACAATGACTGGCGTAAAAAGACTTGGGTGAATCCGAGCGATGCAGGTAATGCTTCTGCTAAGTCTAAGTACAAGACCAACGTAGCCGACGGTCACTTTGCTGCCATCCCGGCATACGCTTCTTTCAAGTTCCGTCCGAATGTGGGCGAGACTACCGATTACAGTACGGGTGCTGCCGTAGACTATCCGTTGATGCGTGTGGAGGAGATGTACTTTATCCGCATAGAGGCAAAGGCTGCTGCCGGTGAGTTGGCCGCTGCCAAGAGCGAACTGCAGAGCTTCATGAATACCTACCGCTACAACATTCCGTTGTATGTGTGCAGAACTTCCGATTTGGACTCCTTCCGTAAGGAGCTCATGTTGCAGAAGCGCATCGAGTTCTGGGGTGAGGGTATCATCTACTTCGACTACAAACGTTTGAATTTGCAGGTGGTAAGAACTTACGATGGTTCCAACTTCCCGACAAACTATCAGATTGATTCCAACGAAGGTTATTGCGCTAAGTGGTTCAACCTCTATATTCCGACTACCGAGTTGGGACGTAACACAGCGATTATTGCCAACCCGGATCCGTCTTTGTAATAGAGTAATCACACTAAAAGAAAAAGTAATATGAATTTAAATAAGTATATGTTTCGTTCAGCTTGTGCAGTGGCAGCCTTGGCGCTCTGCAGCAGCTGTAGCGATGATGATAACTGGACTCCCGGCGAACAGCCCGGGGCTCTGGTATACTTCGAGAACGTAACCTCCGCTTCGGACGAGGTTATGCCGAACGAGGGTAAGGACTATGTGCTCACACTTACCAGAGAGAATACCGAAGGTGAGGTTACGGTTGCCCTGAGTGCAACAGATTCCGAGAACTTCGAGGTTCCGGAGTCTGTAACGTTCGAGGATGGTGTTGCAAGCGTAGAGGTTCCGGTTTCGTTTAAGGCTACCGATGTGGTAGATTCTTATAGCTGTACTATCGTTATTGCAGATAGCAAGTTTGTAAACCCCTACACGCAGTTTGCTACCTCTGTTGACTTGAGCGTACTGGTTGCCGATTGGGAGATGTACATAGAGAATGCTTATTTCTTCGATACTTATGGTGCTATTGAACCATATGAGGCAAACATCTACAAGTTGAAGGACCAGAACAGATATCGTATC
>CAZUTW010000037.1:0-16980 GCA_964623295.1 uncultured Bacteroidaceae bacterium
AAGAAGGAGCAAATATAGCATTTACCGATTTGGTACTCAACGATGATATGGCTGCAGGCCTCGAGGCAACACGCAAGGAGATTGAAGCTCTGGGTGTTACCTGTCGTGCTTATGCCGGAAATGCTGCCGACTTCGAGGAGACCGAGAAGACCGTAAAGCAGATTCATGCCGATTTCGGTACCATCGATATTTTGGTAAACAACGCAGGTATCACCAAGGATGGTTTGATGTTGCGCATGTCCGAGGCTCAGTGGGACGCCGTATTGAACGTCAACCTGAAGTCTGCTTTCAACTTTATTCACGCATGTGCACCTATCATGTTGCGTCAGCGCGGTGGTAGCATCATCAACATGTCCAGCGTAGTAGGCGTTCACGGTAACGCAGGTCAGTGCAACTACTCTGCATCCAAGGCAGGTATGATTGGTTTGGCTAAGTCTATTGCACAGGAACTCGGTCCTAAGGGCGTACGTGCCAATGCCGTAGCTCCCGGTTTTATCGAGACCGCTATGACCGCTCAGCTGCCCGAAGAGGTTCGTAAGGACTGGATGAAGAAGATTCCACTTCGTCGTGGTGGTCAGGTAGAAGATATCGCCAATGTATGTCTCTTCCTGGCATCCGATATGTCAAGTTATGTATCCGGTCAGGTGATACAGATTGACGGTGGCATGAATATGTAATGTAGAACAAAAGAAGGCACAGTTATGACTGTCGTATATGAAGACAATCATATCATTATAGTCAACAAGGCCGCTTCGGAAATCGTCCAAGGAGACAAAACGGGAGATACCCCTCTGTCGGAAAAGGTTCAACTTTATCTGAAAGAGAAGTACCACAAACCGGGTAATGTCTTTATAGGTGTAACTCACCGACTGGACCGTCCCGTGAGCGGTCTTGTTGTGTTTGCAAAAACAAGCAAGGCGCTGGCGCGTTTGAACGACATGTTTCGCTTGCACGAAGTGCAGAAAACCTATTGGGCGGTGGTGAAGAATCCCCCTCCACATGAGAGTGGATTACTGGACAATTGGTTGATTCGCAAGGAGAAACAAAATAAGTCCTATGCCTACGACAAAGAGGTGAAGGGCAGTCAACGTGCACAGTTGGACTATCGGGTGCTGGCCCGCTCGGAACGCTACTACCTCCTGGAGGTACAGCTGCACACCGGGCGACATCACCAGATACGTTGTCAGCTCTCCCACATGGGATGTCCCATAGCAGGAGACCTAAAGTATGGCGCCCCCCGCAGCAACCCCGATGGCAGCATCTGTCTGCACGCTCGACGGATAGCCTTTATCCACCCCGTATCCAAGGAACGGATAGAGTGTACGGCCCCCCTGCCCGACACACCCTTGTGGCGTATATTTAAAGAAGTATAAGTGAACGAATTAAGAAGTTAAGCTATGAAGATGGCGAAGAAGTATAAATGGCTCATAGGGATATTGCTCTCTCCGTTTGCACTATTCCTATTGGCGGTAATCCTGCTTTACATACCTCCCATACAGAATATGGCAGTGCAGGCAGTGGCTCGATATGCATCCGAGCAAACGGGTATGGACATATCCGTGGGTGGGGTTCGTTTATCTTTTCCGCTGGATCTTAGAGTTCAACGCACGTTGGTAATGCAGCAGACAGACACCTTGGTCTATGCCGACGAGGTGTATGTAGATGTGCGTTTCCTGCCTTTGTTGAGTGGAAAGGTAGAGGTAGATGCCGTGGAACTTACGGATGCCACGCTGAATACGCTCGACCTGGTGGATGCCGCCGAAATACGAGGCAAACTTAAGTCACTCTTCCTTGATGTACACGATGCCGACCTGAATGCCAGCACCGTACGTATACCTACGGTACTGATTGATGGTGCCGATGCCGTGGTGTGTTTGCGCGATTCCGTACCGGAAGATACGACAAAGAGCGAGACACCATGGTTGGTAAACATAGAAAAGGTTTCACTGCGTAACAGTTCGGTACAGCTCTTCATGAACCATGATTCCATGTCGGTGGCCTCTACGGTGCGCCAACTGGATGCCGATAGTGTGGCACTCGACCTAAAGAAAGGGTCGTACGCGTTGGCCGATGTGTCGGCAGATATTCCAAGTTTGAAGTACGATATGCGGTATGAACCCGAAGCCTCCGCCGGACTGGACGTACAGCACATTGCACTGGAAAACATACTTTTACAGGCCGATAAGATACAATACGATACGGAATCGGGCGCCATGGCACTGCGGGTGGCTTCCTGCATGCTAAAAGAAAAATCCGGACTGAGTGTCAATAAGTTTACGTGTGGTGTGGAGATGGATACCCTGCACCTGAAAGTCTCGGATTTGCTGTTGGAAACCGACGATTCGCACGTAGACGGCAATATAGACTTCGGCTTCGATTCCTATGAGAAACACCCCACTCAAAAGACGGTTTTGCAGATGAATGCGGAACTCGGCAAACAAGATATCCTCCGTTTCGTAGGCGGTTTGCCGGCAGCTTTTGTGCGCGATTATCCCAATACACCATTGGTGGTACGAGCTGCAGCCTATGGAAATACCGATAATGTGGAGGTTTCCAATTTGTTGATGAAGTTGGACGGAGCCTTCGACTTCCGGGGACAAGCCAGCGCAGCCAACCTCCTGGACGATGTGCAACGCAGTGCCGAATTGCAGTTGGACGGTAAGACATACAATCTCAACTTCATCACCTCTTTCCTTGGTGATGCCGGCAAGACCGTTAAGATTCCCCATAACATGGGCGTAACACTCTGTGCCGCTATGCAAGGCGCACAATACCAAGGAGATGTGAAACTTACCGAAGGCTCCGGAAAAGTGGATGCAAACGGTAAGTTCAATACCAATACCGAGCGATATACCCTCAATGCAAAGATGGACAATTTCCATGTAGAGCACTTTGTAAGCATGGACTCTCTCTGCGCCATCACCGCTCACCTCAATGCAGACGGACGAGGTACCGACCCGTTCGCGGCCGGTGCGTTGAGCACGGTAGATGCTGCAATAGACAATGTACGATATGGCAGTCGCGACTTCTCGGGTGTACAACTGAACGCACTGTTGCAGCAACAGCGTCTGCAAATGAACATACAAAGCAACAACCCACTCATTTGTCTCACCTCCAATTTGGATGCCCTGATGAGTAAGAGTAGGGTAGATGCCACCTTCTCTATAGATGCCCAAGAGGTAGATCTCTACGCCCTACAACTCATGGACAAGCCCTTTAAGGCAGGTGTATGCATGCATGTAGATGCCGAGACCGACATGAAACAGTACTATAAGTTGGACGCCAGCATAGCCGATGCACATGTAATACTCAAAGATACTACGCTTCGTCCCAAGGATTTGGAATTGAGTATGTTGACGAATAGGGACACCACCTATGCACACTTGCAGGCAGGCAACTTGGACCTCGATATGTACGGTAAGAGCGGATACGAAACCATCCTGAAGAAACTCACCAACTTTGCCGATATCTCCCTGAAACAACTCAAGGAACACCGTCTGAACCCGGACGAGGTGAAGCAGTACTTGCCGGAACTTACGTTCGATTGTCACGTAGGCGATGACAATCCGTTGAGCAATTTCCTGCGACAAGTAAAAGGAATCAGCTTCGAAGATTTGGACATGTCGTTCGACCTGCATCCGGAAACCGGTTTCAACTCAATGGTATACAGCAAAGGATTGGTTGTCGATAGTTTGCATCTCGATACCATACGAATGGTGATGAAACAAGATTCGGCCATGGTGCGTTACGATATGGAGATATGCAATGGTCCCAAGAATCCACAAATCACCTTCGATGCCGCCTTGAATGGCTACATAACACCCCAGAGTGCCGAGGCAAACCTGGTATTGCTCGATGAAAAGAATCAGAAAGCCATCGAGATAGGTGCTCGCGCAGCCGTTTCCGAGGAGGGGTTGCGTGTATCCTTCTTCCCGGAGAACCCGGTGGTGGCATACCGAAATTTCCGGTTGAACGATGATAACTACCTATCCCTGGGACGTCTGAACAACAAAATAGAAGCCAATATCGATTTGTTGGCCGAGGACGGCACGGGTCTTAAGTTCTACTCAACCCCCAACGAAGAGGCGCTACAAGACCTTTCCGTATCTCTATTGAATTTCAACATCGGTGAGTTAACCTCCGTGCTGCCCTATATGCCCAAGGTAGGAGGACTGCTCTCCGGAGATGCCCACATGATACAAACCACAGAGAATCTTTCGGTTTACAGCGAATTGCAAGTGGCCGACATGACCTACGAAGGATGCGAATTGGGCAATATAGAAACCGAACTCCTCTATCTTCCACGCGAAGACGGAACTCACTATGTACGTGGCAATGTATCACGCGAAGGCGAAGAAATCTTTATTGCCGAGGGCGGTTACAACGGTTCCAACGACCAAGTGGACGCTACCGTAACACTATCGCATTTCCCCGTAACACTGGTCGATGGATTTATTCCCGACCAGATGGTATCCTTTAAGGGAGATATCGACGGCGACTTAACGGTGAACGGAACAACTTCGAAACCGACCGTAAATGGCGCGTTGTTAACAGATTCACTAGTAATACTTTCCGACATGTACAGCCTCAACCTGGCCATGGAGGACAATACGATAGGGATAGACAACAACCGCATGACGCTCGACAACCTGAAGTTCTACTCCACGGGAAAGAATCCGTTGACGATAGATGGTTATGTAGATTTCCGAAACTTGGATGCTATCCGAACCGATATCACGATGGCGACATCGAACTTCGAACTTATCAATGCGAAGAAAACAAAGAACTCCGTTGCCTATGGTAAGGTATATGTGGACTACAACGGCTATCTGCGCGGATTGCTCTCCGATTTGCAGTTCCGCGGCAACCTGAAAGTGTTGGGTTCTACCGATGTTACATACATTGTAAAAGATATGCCGGTAAGTGCCGACGACCGATTGAGCGAACTGGTAACCTTTGTGAACTTTGCCGACACTCTGGGCGTTGAGAAGAAAAAAGAGTACGAAGTTCCCTCCGGACTTACTATGAATATGAGCATCAGTGTGGATCCCGGTACACACGTACACTGTGATATAAGCGAAGACGGCGACAGCTATGTAGACTTCAAGGGTGGTGGCGACCTCGTGATGCGCTACACACCGGACGGCAACATCTACGTTACCGGAAAGTACTCCATCTCCGATGGAACCATGAAGTATACGCTTCCGGTCATTCCGCTCAAGACCTTTACGATAGCCGACGGCAGTTATGTGGAGTTTACGGGCGATGTTATGAACCCAACCCTCAACATCACCGCAACGGAACGCGTGCGTACCTCCGTCACCGAGAACGATGTGCCACAAACCGTAAGTTTCGATGTGGGACTGGTTATCTCGCAAACCTTTAACAATATGGGACTTGAATTTACCCTCGAAGCCCCCGATAACCTAACGGTACAGAACCAACTCGCCACCATGTCTGCCGAGGAACGCGGTAAGTTGGCCCTCACCATGCTCGCCACCGGACTCTATCTGGCCGAAGGCAATACCAGCAGCGGTTTCAATGTAAACAGTGCACTCAATGCATTCTTGCAGAGTGAGATAAGCAATATTGCCGGAAGCGCCCTCAAGAGTATCGACATCTCTGTGGGCGTAGAAGACGGCACCACTTCCACCGGAGCCAGCACCACCGATTACTCCTTCCGTTTTGCCAAACGTTTCTGGAACAATCGTTTCAGCGTAATTGTGGGCGGAAAAGTATCCACCGGTAAAGAGGTGCAGTCGGCCGACCAAACCTTTATAGACAATGTATCACTCGAATATCGTCTGGACAACGGCGGTACACGCTACGTCCGTCTCTTCTACGACAAGGATGTAGAAGACCTCCTGGAAGGAAATCTCTCCGAAGCCGGTGCCGGTATGGTACTGCGCAAGAAGATGGATAAGTTGAGCGATCTCTTTATATTCCGTAAAACAACAACGCAATGAAAATAACCACCCTACTACTCACACTCTGTGCGTTGCTCCTACTGGGAGCGTGCAGCACCACCGATAAACTGGAGGAGGGCGATGTGCTCTACACCGGTATAGGGAGTATTGACTATAACCCACAGCAGAAGAAAAAGAAAACAACGACCGAAGGGGGCGTCGTCGCCTCGTTGGTTGGCGCATATCAGGCAGTAGACGAAGCTCTTACCGGAAACGACTTTAGCAGTATAGGCGAAGCGGTAAAGACACAGTTCGGCAAAAACAACGGAAAAGCGGATAAGAAGGCCGAAAAGAAAAAGGCCAAGGCCGCTGCCGCTGTGGACAAAGCTGCGCTCAGTCTGGTGCAGGAGGAAGTAGATGCCGCACTGGAGTGTGCTCCAAACGGTGCTTTCATGGGGAGCTCCTATTACAGAACCCCCTTCCCCATAGGTCTGTGGTGCTATAATGCGTTCCTCGATTCCAAGACGGCAGTAGGAAAATGGCTGTTTAAGTCGTTTGCTTCCTACCCGGTATTGGTGAGCAGCGTCAATCCCGATTTGCGCACCATGGTGGCAACCACCGTGTTGCACAACTATGGATTCTTCAACGGAAAAGTAGAATACGATGTGGTGAAGGGTAAGAACCCCAAGAAAGCCAAGATAGATTACGTGGTACGAACAGGCACCCTGTATCGTTTGGGCAATATAGAGTACCTGAGCTTCCCACAGGCAGAACAAGAGATGTTGGATGCAACCGCAGGTTCTCGTTTGTTGAAGACCGGCGATGCCTTCAGCGTGCTCCAACTAGATGCCGAACGTACACGTATTCTGAACCTATTCCGCAACAACGGATACTACTACTATCAGAGCAATTTCATCACCTATCGTGCCGATACGGTGCAGACACCCGGACAAGTACAACTACAGGTGGTACCCATGGAGGGCATTCCCGACGAAGCTAATCGCAAGTGGTACATAGGAAACACATCGGTAAATCTACGCAGAAGTTCTACCGAAGCCTTGGACTCCGTGCGGCGTATGCGTCGTGGCGGTTTCACCTTCCACTTCGGAGGCAACAAGATGCCGGTGCGTGGCGGAGCCATTCTGCACAACGTAGCCTATCGTAAGGGTGAACCCTATAATGCCGACTATCAGAGTTTGACGCTCAGTCACCTCCAATCCATGGGCATCTTCAGTTCTCTGGAGATGAATTGTGTACGTAGAGACTCCACGGAAACCTGCGATACACTCGATGTGGAGATAGCCGGAGTCCTCGATAAACCCTACGATGCCGAGATAGACCTAAGCGTCACTACCAAGAGCAACAGTCAGACGGGACCGGGCGCAGAATTTACCCTTACCAAACTGAATGCATTCCGTGGCGGAGAGAAACTATCCCTCGCCGTGAATGCCTCCTATGAGTGGCAAACAAGTGGCGGTAACTCCTCGGGCGCAGATATAAACTCCTACAGCTACGGCGCAAGCCTTAAGTTGGAATCCCCTCGATTGCTCTTCCCCTTCCTGGGTAGACGTCTGCGTAGAAGTAAAAACACATCCGTCTTTGCCTTCGATGCCAACCGCCTGAACCGTTCCGGTTATTATAACATGGTAGGAGTGGGACTGAGCGCAACCTATCAGCGCCAGCCCAACGACCAGGTGATACAATCCTTCACCCCGTTGTCACTCGACTTCGACAAACTTATGAGTACCACGGCAGCCTTCGACGAGATTGTAAACAGTCACGAAGCCCTCTACATAAGTATGCGCGATCAGTTTGTGCCCGCCATGAGCTATGGCATCACTCTTAAAAGCAGAGCAACAGCTCACAATCCACGATCCTTTACCGCCGAGATAAAGGAAGCCGGAAATGTAACCTCCGGAATTTTTGCACTTACCGGAAAGTCGTTTAGTGAGAAAAACAAACAACTCTTTGGCAACCCCTTTGCTCAATTTGTGAAGCTCAGCGCCGAATATCGCGAAAGCTTCAATCTGAGCCGTAAGTTGGAATTGGCCACCCGTTTCCGTACCGGCATCCTGTATGCCTATGGAAACTCCGACCAAGCCCCATACTCCGAGCAGTTCTATGTAGGTGGTGCCAACAGCATACGCGCCTTTACCGTACGCTCCATAGGTCCCGGTAGTTACCACACCGACGATTCGAACTACTCCTATCTCGACCAAACCGGCGACTTTAAGCTCGAAGCCAATGTGGAACTGCGCTTTCCTCTTTATGGAAGTCTCAACGGCGCCATCTTCCTCGACGCCGGCAACGTATGGCTCGTACGCGAAGACGCCGATCGCCCAGGAGGAGTCTTTAAGTTAAAGAACTTAGGAGACCAACTCGCCACCGGAACCGGTTTCGGTTTCCGCTACGACATGGACTTTTTGGTACTCCGCCTCGATGTAGGAATAGGCATACACCTCCCCTACGACACCGGCAAGAGCGGGTACTACAATATCCCCCGTTTCAAGGACGGACTCGGCATACACTTCGCCGTTGGTTATCCATTCTAAAATGGAGGAAAAAACAAGAAAAAGAGCCTATTAATAGCAAAAGAAAGGGTTTATATCCTTTTTTTTGCTTAAAAAGCTCTTAAAAATCATCAAATGTTTGGCTATTAACGAATAAAGTTGTAGCTTTGCTATATCCAATTACAAATAACAAATTTAACAAGAATATGAAACCTACATTGTTTTTATTGGCTGCCGGCATGGGTAGTCGTTACGGAGGTTTGAAGCAGTTGGACACTTTGGGTCCGAATGGAGAGACAATTATGGACTATTCCATCTATGATGCTATTCAAGCCGGTTTTGGTAAAATAGTATTCGTTATCCGTAAGGATTTCGAGGAGCAGTTCCGTTCACAGGTATTGAGCAAGTACGAAGGCCACATTCCCGCAGAATTGGTATTCCAGTCACTGGATGCACTGCCCGAAGGCTTTACCTGCCCTGCAGACCGTGTTAAGCCATGGGGTACAAACCACGCCGTATTGATGGGTAAGGACGTCATCAAGGAGCCGTTCTGCGTTATCAACTGCGATGACTTTTACAATCGTGATGCCTTCATGACCATCGGTAAGTTCTTGAGCGAGCTTCCCGAGGGCAGCAAGAACACCTACGCAATGGTAGGTTTCCGTTGTGCCAACACTCTGTCCGAGAATGGAACCGTAGCACGCGGTATCTGCCAGAAGGATGCAAACAACAATTTGACCGACGTGGTAGAGCGCACCGAGATTATGCGCGTTAACGGTCCTATCTGCTACAAGGACGAGAACGGTGCTTGGACCCCCATCGAGGACAACACCCCGGTATCTATGAATATGTGGGGTTTCACTCCCGACTATTTCGAGCACAGCGAGGAGTACTTCAAGACCTTCTTGAGCGATCCCAAGAACATGGAGAACCTCAAGGCAGAGTTCTTTATTCCATTGATGGTAGACAACCTTATCAACCGTGGCGTTGCCACCTGTAAGGTACTGGATACAACCAGTAAGTGGTTCGGCGTTACCTATGCAGCCGATCGCGAGGCAGTCGTTGCCAAGATTCAGTCTTTGGTAGACGAGGGTGTTTATCCGGCAAAACTCTTCTAGTGAAATTGATGCAAATGTAATAAAAAACGAGAGCTGTAGCACGTAACCGAAACGGTATGATACTACAGCTTTCGTTCTGCTTACCCTGCGGAAATAGTTACAAAGCGTTACGAAAAGAATAATCCATGTTAAAAAACACTGCTTGTCCGAATTTTTATGAGCAAAAAGGGCGGTTGTTTTGTTTGAATTATGTACTTTTGTAGCGCACGGATTACTGAACAATATTACTTGTCACGGTATTATGAAGATTCTAACAGAAAAAGAAAAGAAAATTATGAAGGTCCTTTGGAACGCCGAGGAAGAGCTTCCAATGACCAAGATTTTAGCGGGTTTGGATGCGGATTATACTCCGCACTTTAATACACTCTCCACACTGGTAAAGCGTTTGGAGATGAATGGTCTCGTTAAACACAAGGTACAAAAGAGACGTTATTTCTTGTACAGCGCAGCTGTTACACAAGATGAGTACGATCTGTTTACTCGCACAGTGTCTATCGACCGTTATTTCAACGGTAAGGCAGTCAACGCCATTTCTTTCATGGTAGAGAAGGGCTTGATTAGTGCAGATGATCTTAGAGCGCTGGCCGATTCTTTATAAGTATCTGCCTGAGAATTTCTACGGAAATTTCTTTTTTGAACTTAATAAAAGGAGGTGAATCCCATTCGGGGTTCACCTCTCGTTTTTACTGTATGTACCTTTCTCTCGAGATGGTACAAGCATAAAAAAGGTTCCGAAATACACATTCGGAACCTTTCTTCAAATCTTATAATGAGCTTTCTTATGCCTTGTAAGCCTCTTGCTGGGTAGCATCGAACTTACGCAACCAGTTGAAGTGCTTCTCCACCTCGCTCTCGGCATAGTTCACGAATACCGTAAGACTCTTCTCGAAGAGCTCCGGAGCCTTGGATGTGTCCTGCAACAGCAACTGTGCCATGATGGTGTAAGCAGCCATCTCGTAGAGACGACGAGCACAGATGTCGAGCAACTCCTGGTTGCCGGCCTCTTTCACCGCATTGGTGCAAGCATTGAACTTGTTGGCCATCTCCTTGATACGGTTACGAATACCCTCGTACTGTGGAGCCCACGGCGTGTTCTCGAACTCGCTGATGATACTGCTATACGTTCCATTGGTCACGTAGCGGATAGCCGCAACAGTCTGCAACTGAGTGGTACCCTCGTAGATAGAGGTGATACGAGCATCGCGATAGATGCGCTGGCAAGCATACTCCAACATGAAACCGGAACCACCATGAACCTGAATACAATCGTACGCATTCTGGTTGGCAAACTCGGAGTTCATACCCTTAGCCAACGGAGTAAATGCATCCGCCAACTTGCTGAACTTCTTCAACTCCTGACGCTCCTCCGGCGTAAGTTTACGTTCACGAGAGATATCCTCCAGAGCCTTGTAGATATCCACGTAGCGAGCGGTCTGGTACAACAGCGCACGACCCGCATCGAGTTTCGCCTTGATGGTAGCCAACATATCGTATACAGCCGGGAAGTTGATAATCTCCTTACCGAACTGCTTACGATCCTTAGCATACGCCAAAGCCTCGTTGTAGGCAGCCTGGCTCAAACCGACAGACTGAGCAGCGATACCCAAGCGTGCCCCGTTCATAAGAGCCATGACATACTTGATAAGACCCAACTTACGGTCGCCACACAACTCACACTTAGCGTTCTTGTACACCAATTCACACGTTGGTGAACCATGTATACCCATCTTGTTCTCTATACGACGAACATCCACACCGCCATCGCGCTTATCGTAGATGAACATAGACAAACCACGACCATCCTTGGTACCCTCCTCGGAACGAGCCAGAACCAAGTGAATATCGGAATCACCGTTGGTGATAAAACGCTTACAACCGTTCAGTCTCCAGCAGTTGTTCTCCTCATCGTATGTAGCCTTGAGCATAACACTCTGCAAGTCGGAACCCGCATCCGGTTCGGTAAGGTCCATAGACATGGTTTCACCCTTGCAAACACGCGGAATGTAACGCTGGTGCTGGTCCTCGTTACCAAACTCGTACAACGTCTCGATACAATCCTGCAAAGACCATATGTTCTCGAAACCCGCATCGGCCGTAGCAATCATCTCGTTGATGACCGTGTAAGGCACCGTAGCAAAGTTCAGTCCACCATAGCGACGCGGCATGGTGACACCATTGAAACCACCCTTGATGGTAGCCTCCAAGTTCTCGTACGTCTTGCTTGCATAGCGAACACGTCCGTTCTCGCAGTGAGGACCCTCGGCATCTACCTCCTCGGCATTCGGAGCAATAATGTTGGCGCTGATATCGCCCGCAATTTCGCACACACGATCGTAAGAGTCCAAAGCATCCTCGAAGTTCTGCGGAGCATAGTCGAATTCGTCCTTATCTCTGTAATTGCGTTCTTTCAGTTCGACGATGCGCTCCATCATCGAATTGTTCAAGTGGAATTTGAGTTCCGGATTATCTGTATAAAAATTAGCCATGACTATTTTGTATGATTCTTATAATATTTAATGAGTTTCGGCAGAACATTCTCCACCGTACCGGTAATGATATAGTCGGCAATCTGATTGATAGGAGCGTTCTCATCGCTGTTGATAGAGATGATGATACCGCTATCCTTCATACCGGCAATGTGCTGGATGGCACCGCTGATACCGCAGGCTATGTACACCTTGGGGCGAACGGTAACACCCGTCTGACCTATCTGACGGTCGTGATCGCAGAAACCGGCGTCTACGGCAGCACGGCTGGCACCCACCTCGGCGTGTATCTCCTTGGCAAACTCAAACAACAAGTCGAATCCCTCGCGGCTACCCACACCATAACCACCGGCTACCACAATGTTGGCACCCTTCAAGTTGTGTTTAGCCTTCTCTATGTGACGGTCGAGCACCTTTACCACGTAGTCGGTATCGGCAACATAGTCGGACACATTGTGCTTAATCACCTCACCCTTATAGTTCGGATCCAAAACCTCCTTCTTCATAACGCCATCGCGGACGGTAGCCATCTGCGGACGATGCTCCGGGTTCACGATAGTAGCAATGATACTACCACCGAAAGCCGGACGAATCTGATACAATTGTTGTTCGTAGTGGCGGTTTTCCAGTTCACCCGCACTGTTTTTCACCTTCATATCGAAGTCGCCGATTTCCAACTGCGTACAGTCGGCCGTCAGTCCACTATGCAGCGCCGAAGAAACGCGCGGCCCCAAGTCGCGACCGATAACGGTAGCACCCATCAGACAAATCTGCGGTTTCTCCTCCTTAAACAGATTTACCACAACCGAAGTGTGCGGCAGTGAAGTATAAGGGAAAAGTCCCTCGGCATCGAATACATGTACCTTATCAACGCCAAACGGAAGAACCTGCTTCTCCACACCCTCCAGGTTGTGTCCGGCGCAGATACACTCCAGTTGTACGCCCAATTGGTTGGCAAGCTTGCGACCCTTTGTCAGGAGCTCCAAGCTAACCTCCTTTACGTGTTGTTCCTCCAACTCGCAATATACAAATACGTTGTTCATATTCTTCTTTTATCCAATAGTGTTGCTTTCCAACAGTTCAACAATCAGTCCCTCTATGTCCGCATCGCTATCGGTAAGAGACTTGTTCTCTTTAGCTTTAAACACAATGTTCTTCACCGCCTTCACGTTGGTAGGAGAACCCGCCTTACCAATCTGTGCCGGGTCGGCATCTATGTCGGCAGCCCCCCATTGGTTGATGGTGAGGTACGGACGAGCAGCATAATACGCCTTCTGTTCATCGCTCAAAGCCTCAATCTCGGCCGGAACCTTTGCATTCTTGTATTTCATCACCATTTTGGTGTTGCGGCTACGGCAAGGAGCAGCGCTTCCGTTCACGGTAAGAACGATAGGCAGCGGACCCTCTACAGTCTCCACACCCCCATCGATATGGCGGCGAACCTTGATGCGGTTGTTGGCACACTCCAAAATCTCCTCGGCATACGTAATCTGTGTAAGACCCAGCTTCTCGGCAACCTGTGGACCCACCTGAGCGGTATCACCATCGATAGCCTGTCGACCACACAGAATAATGTCATAATTGCCCACCTTACGGATAGCCTGTGCCAGAGAATAGCTGGTAGCAAGCGTATCGGCACCACCCAGTGCACGATCGGTCAACAAATAAACCTCGTCTACGCCACGGTACAAACCCTCGCGCAACACTTCGGTTGCCTTAGGCAGACCCATGGTAATCATGGAGATGGTAGACCCCGGGTTCGCTTCCTTCAGGCGCAGAGCCTGTTCCAGTGCGTTCATATCGTCCGGGTTGAAGATAGCCGGAAGAGCGGAACGATTGACGGTACCCTCCGGCGTCATAGCCTCGGGACCCACATTCTTTGTGTCGGGAACTTGCTTGGCAAGTACTACGATTTTCAAACTCATATTTTCTTTAATTGATTATAACGATTCTCGTTTTAAGGTTCAACTATTGTTCCTTACTGCGGGTCACATGACTCGTAGTGGTTGCAAATTTACAGAAAAACAAGGGGAGTAACAAATATAACGTTAGATTTTTTGCACATATAGTACTCAATTTGCGTAAAAAGTTTTAATTTTGCGACGAATTTAAAGATAATACAGGATGAAAAAATCAGTTTTGACAGTGCTGTTGGCATCTTGGTGTCTCTGGGGAGAAGCCCAAAATACGGGCGATTTCCGTCCTATGGAGGATGTAAACCAGGTGACCGACCTTACGCTCGACAGCTTGGAGAAGGCAAATACAGTACGCCCGGTGGCGGGTTCTTCGCGACGCGGCAATAACCCGGTGCTCTTCTTGGTGGGCAATTCCACCATGCGTACGGGCACCAAGGGCAACGGCGACAATGGACAATGGGGCTGGGGATACTTTGCCCACAACTTCTTCGACGAGAATAAGATTACCGTGGAGAACCATGCGTTGGGCGGCACGAGCAGTCGTACCTTTTATAAACAGTTGTGGCCTGCCGTAAAAACCGGCATCCGTCCGGGCGATTTCGTGATTATAGAGTTGGGACACAACGACAATGGTCCCTTCGATAGCGGTAGAGCACGCGCCAGTATCCGTGGTATCAGCCACACCGACTCACTGGTCGTTGTCATCAAGGAGACCGGTCGCGTAGATACGGTATACAGCTACGGAGAATACATGCGCCGTTTCATTCAAGAAACAAAAGCGCTGGGAGCTACCCCTATTTTAGTATCTCTCACACCACGCCATGCCTACGTGGGGGAGAGTGAGCAGGTGGTAGACCGTAAATCGGAAACCTTCGGTGCCTGGGCGAAAGCCGTAGCCGAGGAGCAAGGAGTACCCTTCATCGACCTGGCAGATATCTCTGCAGGCAAGTACGAACGCTTCTCCCACTGGAAATTCGACTATCACTTCTATCTCGACAATATTCACACCAGCGAGTTTGGTGCAAAGCACAACGCACGTAGTGCCGCCGAGGGCATAGCACAGTCTACCGACGAAGTGTTGGAACCGCTGCGCAACGCCCTCGTCAACATAGAGTTACCCGTAGTCGATGTAAAGCGCGAAGAGGGTAAACCCGTTGTCTTCATCACCGGCGACAGTACGGTGAAGAATACCGATAAAGAAGAAGACGGAATGTGGGGCTGGGGCTCCCAAGCCGACCGCATTTTCAATCTCGACAAGATAACCCCCGTCAACGTAGCCAAAGCCGGCCGCAGCACGCGTACTTACTTGGAAGAGGGACGTTGGGAACAAGTATACAACTCCATTCGTCCCGGAGACTATGTGCTTATTCAGTTCGGTCACAACGATATAGGCGATATCGATAAAGGTAAAGCACGCGGTGTTATCGCCTGCAGCAAGGATACCAGTCACGTCTATCGCGTGGTTACCGATAAGGTACAACGCAACGAGGTTATCTACTCCTTCGGTTGGTATCTCAAAAAGTTTATCGACGATGTACGCGAAAAAGGAGGAACCCCGATATTGGTATCTCTCACCCCACGCAACGAATGGCCCAACGGCAAGATAGAACGTCGCAACGACACCTATGGTAAATGGTACCGCGAGGTAGCCGAAGAGACAGGAGTAGAGTTCCTGGATCTGCACAATATCACCGCCGATGCCCTCGACAAGAAGGGACAGAAAAAGGCCAAAGCCTACTACAACCACGACCATACGCACACCTCCCTGGAGGGCGCTAAGTTGAACGCAAAAGGCATTGCAAAGGGGCTAAAGAAGATAAAGAGCCCATTGGCGAAATATCTCAAGTAATTGACAAAACAAGTGTTAAATCCGGGCGCAAAACTTCAATACAATGTTAAAAATGAAGGCGCTCGGAGCACTTTTCGGGAAAAAACGTCCTCATCCTTCGCAGAAAATGCATAACTTGCGTCCCGAAATGATAAAATGAGACAGAAAATGAGTGTAAAAAAGGTTTTTATGGGCATGATGCTCTGTATAGGAGTTGTCATGTTTTCCGGATGTGCCAGTAAAAAGGCATACCAGGAATTGAAGACAAATTACGATAAGCTCAACGAGCAATACCAGGACGCTAAGGTACAGTTGGCCGAGTGCAAGGCCACCAGCAAAGGACTGGACAGTCGTCTGGAGGAAGCGCAGAAGTTGAACGCCGAGCAGAAGAGCGCCTACGAGGCTCTGCAGAAATCGCTCGATCGCAGTTTGGACCAGAACAGTCAGGGCAATGTCAACATCTCCAAGTTGGTAGACGAGATCAATGCCAGCAATGCATACATCAAGCATCTGGTAGAGGCAAAGTCCAAGTCGGATTCTCTGAACCTGGCACTTACCAATAAGTTGACCCGTTCGTTGAGTACCGACGAGCTGAAAGAAGTTGATGTACAAGTACTCAAAGGTGTAGTATACATCTCTTTGGCCGACAACATGCTCTACAAGTCCGGAAGTTACGAAATTAACGACCGTGCAGCAGAGACCCTTAGCAAGATAGCTAAGATTATTACAGACTACAGCGACTACGAAGTATTGGTAGAGGGTAACACCGACAATGTGCCCATCTCTCGCACCAATATTCGCAACAACTGGGATTTGAGTTGTTTGCGTGCTTCTTCCGTCGTTCAAGCACTGCAGACGAAATACGGTGTAGACCCCAAGCGCTTATCGGCAGCCGGACGCGGTGAATACAACCCGCTCCAGGACAACGATACAGAATTGGGCAAACAGCGCAATCGTCGAACGCAGATTATTATTACCCCGAAGTTGGATCAGTTCATGGATTTGATTGATCAAGCTCCGGCTGAAAGTGAGGCAAAATAACAAAATAAATAGTATACTGGGGGATAGGGTTCGTTGATGAATACTATCCCTATTTTTTTTACACACGTCGGTACCCCCTACGGAGAAGCCACTTCGTATTAGAATAGCCTCGTTATCTATAATCAGTTGGTTACACCCCTCCGAGTGATGCACGCGATGCTGCGTTGGCGGTAGT
>CAZUTW010000038.1:0-16113 GCA_964623295.1 uncultured Bacteroidaceae bacterium
TTTATTTTGCGCAAGGCGTCCAGGGCTTGAGTTGCTTAAAGAAGTCGTTGCCCTTGTCGTCTACCAAGATGAATGCAGGGAAGTCCTCTACGGTAATCTTCCAGATAGCCTCCATACCCAGTTCCGGATACTCTACGCACTCTATGCTCTTGATGCTGCTCTGAGAGAGAACGGCAGCTACACCACCGATGGTTCCCAGGTAGAAACCACCATGCTTCTTACATGCATCGGTTACCTGCTGCGTACGGTTACCCTTCGCAATCATCACGAGAGATGCACCGTTTGCCTGGAACTCATCTACGTACGGATCCATACGGTTGGCCGTAGTCGGACCCATAGAACCGCAAGGATAACCCTCCGGAGTCTTCGCCGGACCGGCATAGAGCACCGGATAATCCTTGAAGTACTGAGGCATACCCTCACCCGCATCCAAGCGAGCCTTCAGTTTAGCGTGAGCTATATCACGAGCCACAATGATGGTACCCTTCAGATTGACACGGGTAGAAACCGGATACTTGGAGAGTTCGGCACGTACGGCATCGATACCCTTATCCAGGTCTATCTCGATACCCTTACCGCCCTCACCCGGCTTGCGCAACTCCTCGGGGATGAGCTCGGTAGGATTGCTATCCATCTGCTCCAACCAAATACCATCCTTGTTGATCTTTGCCTTTATGTTGCGGTCGGCAGAACAGCTTACGCCCATACCGATAGGACAGCTTGCTCCGTGACGCGGCAAACGAATCACGCGGATGTCGTGTGCCAAGTACTTACCACCGAACTGAGCACCCAAACCAATCTTGTGAGCCTCCTCGAGCAACTTATTCTCCAGGTCGATATCGCGGAACGCACGTCCGGTCTCGTCGCCGGTGGTAGGCAGGTTGTCGTAGTACTTTATGGAAGCCAACTTAACGGTCAACAGATTCTTCTCGGCAGAAGTACCACCGATAACGAACGCAATGTGGTACGGCGGACAAGCGGCAGTACCCAAGTGCTTCATCTCCTCTACCAAGAAAGGCAACAGCGTACCCTCGTTCTGGATGGTTGCCTTGGTCATGGGGTAGAAATAGGTCTTGTTGGCAGAGCCACCACCCTTTGCTACCATAATGAAACGATACTCGGCACCCTCTACAGCCTCTATATCAATCTGTGCCGGCAAGTTGCAACGGGTGTTCACCTCATCGTACATGTTCAGCGGAGCGTTCTGTGAGTAACGCAGATTGTCCTGCGTAAAGGTGTTGTACACACCACGAGAAAGCGCCTCTTCGTCCTCGAAACCGGTCCATACCTGCTGACCCTTCTCACCGTGAATAATGGCGGTACCCGTATCCTGGCAGAAAGGCAGAATGCCCTTACAAGCCGTCTCCGCATTGCGCAGGAACTGCAAAGCCACATACTTATCGTTCTCACTTGCCTCCGGGTCGGTGAGAATCTTGGCTACTTGTTCGTTGTGCTCACGACGCAGCATGAACTCCACATCGTGGAAAGCTTGCTGAGCCAACAAGGTAAGAGCCTCCTTGGACACCTTTACTATCTCGTGTCCCTCGAATTCGCTTACCGTTACACCCTCCTTGGTGAGCAAACGATACTTAGTATCGTCCTTGCCCGTCTGGAACATAGGTGCATACTTAAAATCAGGTGTATTTGCCATAATTTTTATATCTATATTATTGTATAATGTATATTCTATTCTTCGCTACCCTGCTCGTCATACTTCTGGAAGAGGAAGTCGTTGTAGGGGTACTTCTGCACGTGCATCTCTTTCACCTTGGCGTAGAGTACCTCCTTGAAGGTGTCTATGTTGCTGCGCTCCTTAGCGGAGATAAAGATGCAGTTGTCTTGCAACTTGGCCATCCAGGTTTTCTTCAGCTCCTCGAAGGATACGTTGCGCTTGGTAGCGGGGGTCAGATCATCGGCATCCTTCTCCTCCCAGGTGTACGCATCTATCTTGTTGAACACAATCATGGTGGGCTTGTCGCTGCTCTTCAGGTCGGCGAGCGTTTTCTCTACCACCGCAATCTGCTCCTCAAAGTCGGGATGGGATATATCTACCACATGCAGCAGCAGGTCGGCCTCGCGCACCTCGTCCAGGGTACTCTTAAAGGAGTCTACCAAGTCGGTAGGCAACTTACGGATGAATCCTACCGTATCGGAGAGCAAGAAGGGCAGGTTCTCTATAATCACCTTGCGTACGGTGGTGTCGAGGGTAGCAAACAGTTTGTTCTCGGCAAACACCTCGCTCTTGGAGAGTAGGTTCATCAGAGTACTCTTACCCACATTGGTATAGCCCACCAGAGCCACACGAATCATGCGACCTCGGTTGCTGCGCTGAGTGGTCTTCTGCTTGTCTATCTCGGCCAGACGTTGTTTCAGCAACGACATGCGGTTCAAGATGATACGGCGGTCCATCTCCAACTGGGTTTCACCCGGGCCACGCAAGCCCACGCTACCCTTTCCGCCGCCACCGCCGGAGCCACCACGCTGGCGCTCCAAGTGCGTCCACAAGCGTTGCAGACGGGGCAACATGTAGCGGTACTGCGCCAACTCCACCTGCGTCTTGGCATTGGCCGTCTGGGCACGCATGGCAAAGATGTCGAGAATGAGCGAGGTACGATCCAGTATTTTCACCTTGAGTTCCGCCTCTATATTGCGAATCTGCTTGGCCGAAAGTTCATCGTCGAAGATAACCATACCCACTTCGCGCTCCGCCTCCTCCTCTTGTTCCACGAAGGCACGAATTTCCTCCAGCTTACCTTTTCCTACATAGGAGATGGAGCTGGGACCATCCACACGCTGTGTAAAGCGCTTTATAACTTTTGCACCGGCTGTCTCGGCCAGGAATTCCAACTCATCGAGATATTCCTTGGTCTTTGCCTCGTCCTGCTGTTTGGTGATAAGACCTACCAGTACGGCGGTTTCAGCCTGTGCCTCTGATATCACAAATTCTTTCATGAATAACGTATTTAGCTGCGAATATAGCGAAAAAGGAGATACGAAACAAACATTCCGTTCTTTTTTTGATGATTAGGAACAAAAAAGGCGTTCTTTCGAACGCCCTTAATCTTTTGTCATCTCAGATTGTGCTTAGAGAGAGATAGCACCTGACGGACATACGTCTGCACAAGTTCCACACTCAGTACAAGTATCCGGGTCAATTGAATACTTGTCGCCCTCTGAAATTGCACCTGCCGGACACTCATCGATACAAGTTCCGCATGCAACACAATCATCGCCAATTACGTAAGCCATTTTCTTTCGTTGTTTAAATATTAGTACTAAATAAATCGATGCAAAAGTAATGCATTATTTCGAATTATGGGCTGTTTTTCCGAAAAATCTTTCTCTATTTGTTATTTTTCTAAATAAATGCGTGCCCGGACGCCTTTTGGCGATACAATAAGTTGGTGGCTTTTGCGTTTTATCTAGTAGATATATATGCGCGTAATATGAAGGAACAATATAAAAGATTCTTGTTGTGGATGATGATTTGCTTGTGTTCGTTGGCGACTCAGGCTCAAACTCGCAAGGTGCAGAACCGTCCGTACCTGGACATGCGTACGTTTCATTATGGTTTTGTCTTTGGTGTGCACACGCAGGACTTGGAGTTCACGAACAATGGCTTCGTGGACCCCGATACGGGCGAACAGTGGTATGCCGATGCGGACAGCTACAATGTGGGGTTCAACGTGGGTGTACTGGGGGAATGGAAACTTACGGAGCGTTGGTCGGTGCGTGTCATTCCGTCGCTGTACTTCGGGCAGAAGCATGTTACGTTCCACGAGCAGGTGACGCAGCGTGATACCATGCAGACGATAAAGTCTACCTACTTGGCGGTGCCGGTGGAGTTTAAGTATGCGGCACAGCGTTTCAACAACTATCGTCCGTACCTCATGCTGGGTGTCATGCCCATGACGGATCTTACGGTTAAGAAGCAGGGCAACCTTCTCACCAAGACGTTCGATTGCATGGCCGAGGTGGGTGTAGGCTGCGACTTCTACCTTCCTTTCTTTAAGTTTATTCCGGAACTGAAATTCAGTTATGGTCTTTCCAACGTCCTGAACAAAGATCGTAGCGACCTTATAGACAAGAGTCGCATGAAATTCACCAACTCTGTAGACAAGCTAAAATCGAGCATGATTGTCCTTTCCTTCTACTTTGAATAAGGAAGGAACCCCATCCACGTAGGCAACTTCGTGGATGTATCCCGCCCGTGACTGCGTTTTTTAAGATGTACTTTGGAGTAGTAACTACCACATCCGTAGCACCCGTTGAGTTGCGGCGGAAGGGGAACTTTTACCGACGTAACAGATAGTAGCCGTTTCCTTCGTAGGTGTGCTTACGGTTGGCAAACGATGGTAGCATGCGGGCAAACTTGTGGGAACTTATACCGGCCATCTGCGACGGATACGTGGTCTTGAGAACGGTGTATATGTCGATGGACGGAAGATGTTCTGCACCTTCGGTGTGCTCGTCGGCCATGCGGAACTGCTTGTGAAAGAGTTCTTCTACGGGGGTAGACTTGTAGAAGAGGCGATTGTTCGCTTGTATCTCCTTCTCCTCCTTATCGCTGAACCAATAGCGCTCACCGGAGAGTATCTCCTCCTTCAACTGGGCATACAACTGCGTATACTCTACAGGGGTTTCGCAATCGATGGCGTGTTCCAACTCCACGCACAAGAAACGACGACTACCGGTGGTGTCGCTCAAAAGGTCACGACGGTTGGAAGTTCCTATAAAAGAGGCTATTCTAAAGCGGTTGTTCACATTCTTTTGATAGGCTTTGCGCACATGGAGTGCGGTCATCTGCATAATGTTTTTGAGTTGTGCATTGCGCGATGCGGGAATGCGGTCGAACTCATCCAGATTTATCAATCCGTACTCGGTGAGTTTCACCTCGCAGGCTGTGGGTTGTGCCACATCGAAGCTGTCGGTATAGTAGTTTTGCAGGGCTTCGGGCAGCAACATGCGGCAGAAGGTGGACTTGCCCCATCCTTGATGTTCGCTGATGAGTATGGGGGCTACGCTGTTGGCACGTACATTGCAGATGCCGTGTTGCTTACGGGCATAGCCCATCCACTGTGCCGTGACGCCCAGCATCCAACGGTGGAACCCGCGTACCCAGGCGCTGTTGGTGGATACGCGTTCTGCCAATTGGGTTACACGGTCTTTTCCGTCCCACTTAGGCAACAGGTCAAAGTATTGCAAGAAAGGATGATAGAGCGCCACTCGGTTGGAGGCTAAATAGTTTTCAACATCTACCTTCCATATGTTGATATCGTCGCACATGGCGTCTTGTGTCAGGGAACAGGTGTCGTAATTGGATACGGTTCGGTACACTTGTTCGCATGCCGTTTCGCGGCGTTCGGCTATTTCCGTGCATCCGGTCAAGGTGTTGATACGCAGTGCGTAGTGCAATCGCACCCAAGCGTCGAAACGTTGGAAGTGCGTCTTAAAGGAGCGATTGTTGTTTGCTGCGGCAGGGAGGTTTGGTGCCGGTGTGGCTACGGTGGATGTTTCCTCGGTTCCGTTTACCACACGGTTTACAGTCTCCAGGATGGTGGAGAGTTGTTCCGCACGGAGGGTGATGCCTTGCATGTTTGCAGCGTAGGACAGCGCGAAGGCAAAGTTGTCTTGTATTACCTTTGCTCGCGTAGCGGCATCGGTTACGATTGTTGTGCCACTCATCTGAGGCATCTCACTTGCAGCTTTTTTCGGCTGCTGCTTCTTTGCGAAAAGTTTAAAAAATTTCATATCTGCATATTTATATTTATGTTGTTTAATCTGTTTGTTCCCTTTTCGGAAAAGCCAAAAGTTCCCTATCGCTCTACCGTTCCCGGCAAAAACGCCGAACGCCGTAGCATGCTCCACCAAGGAGGCATACACATTGTTCAGGAGGAATAAATATTGTGTTATATAGGGTCACACATCGCCGACGTTTCGGCTTTCCGACTGCAAAGATACAAAATTTTTAAGCCAAATGCAAGTGTTTTCACCTACATGGTCGAAAAAAGTTTATATTCCACTCACATACAACGCATTGCATTTTACAACTTAGTTGTATTTTGCAACTATTTTCTCTATAAAAGCCTATTCTTGCTTCTATAAGGATAAAAAGCCCCGGAAAATTGGTAGGTTCATTTGGGGGTAAGGAAACGAGGAGAAAAAGTTTTTACCGGAGCTCTTTTCACGATAAAGTCTCCCTGAAAGTTCGTTGGAAATGCGCTGAGTTTTGTACAAAACGTACCCGGTTTTGACAGGAAAGCAGGGAAGAAAAATAATTTTCTGCGCGCATTACTTTCTCGGCTCCGAGTTTTGTTGTTATTTTTCGCTACGCAAAAGGCGTAAACGCCGTTTTCTTCCCTTCAGAATGCGTGGATTCAAGAAATGAAACTAAAAATAGAGGCACATATACTTCCTTTCAACAAACAGCATATCAAGCACATGTAAGTACTACCAAAAACTGCTTTCAGCCTCAACCACACCAACAACGAGTTTTCGGCGATTGCTTTCAATGTTTCAGGATTGGATTGAAACCTCTTATAATCACGGCAGTTATACCTGAAGGAACATCCTTCAGCATCCTTCAGCGAGATTTTGTAAAAGAATATACAACTCTATCCCAAAAGATATTCTCGAAGAAAAGCACCAAACATCCCGGAAATCGTTAAAAAAACGAGGGGAACTACTATTTTTCGAACGATTAAGGAGGTGGAAATCAAAATTATTTTGTAACTTTGCAGCGCTTTCCGCGTAATCGCTGGCAGGATGAAGAGTTCCCTGTTATGTTGCGCCGGGACGACAAACAATATTAATAAGTCTATTTAAAATGGCAGATCTAATTAAAATTGCAGAAGAAGCATTTGCTACCGGTAAGTCTTGGCCTACTTTCAAGGCTGGTGATACCGTAACCGTAGCATACAAAATTGTCGAGGGTAATAAGGAGCGTATCCAGCTTTACCGTGGTGTTGTTATCAAGATTAGCGGTCACGGCGACAAGAAGCGTTTCACCGTTCGCAAAATGTCCGGTACTGTAGGTGTTGAGCGTATCTTCCCTATGGAGAGCCCGAACATCGACAACATTACCGTAAACAAGATTGGTAAGGTTCGTCGCGCTAAGTTGTACTACCTGCGTAACCTCACCGGTAAGAAGGCGAGAATCCAGGAGAAGAGAACCTTCAACGCTTAATTTTCGAAGCACAAAAAAATGCCCGGCCTTATGGTCGGGCTTTTTTATGTCGGTGCGTGAACACACACGTACACTCTTACACCGTGAGCATCTTCTCGAAACGGTCCAAGAGTGCTTTACGCTCCTCCTCGGAGAGAGGATTGTCCTTGTACGTTTCGTCTATATATCGGCGGAAAGCATCCATGGCCTTCATGCGCATAATAGACTTCCCCGCGGAAAGTCCACTCTGGAACTGACCGTGGGGAAGGATACATCTGTTAAACTTACCGTCTGCCATTATTTCACGTTACCTACCTTAATAAGGTACTCGGCAATCTGCACGGCATTGAGGGCAGCACCCTTACGAATCTGGTCGCCGGTGAGCCACAAGGTGATACCGTTGTCGTTGGCCAAGTCCTGACGGATACGACCTACGTAGATATCGTCCTTACCTGCACTCTCGATAGGCATAGGATAAACGTAGTTCTGCGGATCGTCTACCACGGTTACACCCGGAGCACCGGTAAGAGCCTGGCGAACCTGCGCTGCGGTGAGCGGAGCCTCGGTCTCGATCCATACGGACTCTGAGTGGCTACGGAGAGAGGACACACGTACACAAGTAGCACTGGTGCGAACGTCGCTGTGCATAATCTTACGCGTCTCGTTGTACATCTTCATCTCCTCCTTGGTATAGTCGGTCTCCGTCATCTTATCGATTTGCGGGATAACGTTGTAGGCCAACTGATGCGGGAACTTCTCTATGGTTTTGCACTCTCCGGTTTCTACCAACTCCTTGTACTGCTGTTGCAACTCGGCCATGGCCGCTGCACCCGCACCACTGGCGCTCTGGTAGCTGGAGATGTGAATACGCTTAATGTGTGACAACTGCTCGATGGGCTGCAATACTACGACCATCATGATGGTGGTACAGTTCGGGTTGGCAATGATGCCACGCGGACGGGTCAATGCATCCTCGGCATTGCACTCCGGCACTACCAATGGCACATCTGCATCCATACGGAAGGCACTGGAGTTATCGATCATAACGGCACCGTACTTGGTGATGGTATCGGCAAACTCAACGGATGTGCCGGCACCTGCACTGGTGAAGGCGATGTCGACGCCCTTGAAATCGTCGTTGTGCTGGAGCAACTTCACCTCCACTTCCTTACCGCGGAAGGTGTACTTGGAACCTGCACTGCGTGAGGAACCGAACAACAACAACTCATCAATGGGGAAATTTCTTTCCTCCAACACGCGCAGGAACTCCTGTCCTACCGCGCCACTTGCACCTACAATAGCAACTTTCATATATCTTATTGTTTATAATTTCTCCTATTCGGCTGCAAAAATACGACAATTTATCAGAATAACGGCCATATTTTAAAATAATAATGATTTAAACCGCCTTTTTTTGCCTATTTCAACATCTTTGAGTAAATTTGCAGCACAGAAAACAGTGTAAAATTAGATACCGATTGCCTATGACCGATATATTTCATGGATTTCCCATAACGGACCCCACATGGATTTTCTTTGTGGTGTTGTGTATCATATTGCTGGCGCCCATCGTGTTCGGACGACTGAAGATTCCTCACATCGTGGGGATGATTCTGGCGGGTAACCTGATGGGACCGCATGGATTCGGCATATTGGATTCGGACAGTAGCTTTGAACTGTTCGGGCAGGTGGGTATCTACTATATCATGTTCCTGGCGAGCTTGGAGATGGATACGGAGGGACTGAAACGGGCGAAGGTAAAGAGTCTGATATTCGGTCTGCTGACCTTTGCACTGCCGTTCGGTTGCGGTTTGCTGTCGGGACACTATCTGCTGGGTTATAGCATAGCGGCATCGGCGCTGTTGGCGTGTATCCTGGCCTCGCACACGCTGGTCTCCTACCCTATTGTGAGTCGCTACGGGCAGGCGGGACAACCGAGTGTGACGGTGAGCATCGGTGCTACACTGGTGACACTGATGATTTCGTTGTTTACCCTTGCGGCGCTGAGCGGTAGCTTTTCGCAATCGGCGGATGGCATGTTTTGGGTGTTCTTTGCGCTCAAATGCATTCTGTATCTGCTGGGTATATTCTTGATTGTGCCGCGCATAGCTCGTTGGTTTTTCCAGCGGTTCGAGGAGCGTGTATCACAATTTATCTTTGTGCTTACGGCGGTGTTCTTTTGTGCGGGCATCGCCAAGATGTGTGGTTTGGAGGGTATCTTGGGTGCCTTTCTGGCGGGTTTGATTCTAAACCGCTACATACCGCAGACTTCGCCACTGATGAACCGTATCGAGTTTGTGGGCAATGCTTTGTTCATCCCCTATTTTCTGATTGGTGTGGGCATGATGATTAACATCCGTCTACTGTTCTACAGTGTGGAGACGCTCTTTGTGGTGGGCATGATGGTGGGCGTGGGTACGCTGAGCAAGTACCTGGCGGCCGATGCAGGTGCTCGTATTTTCCGCTACGGAAAGCACTCCAAGCTGATGATGTTCGGTTTGACGGAGGCGCATGCAGCGGGTGCACTGGCCATGGTAATGATGGGTACGCAGCTGGAGGTTGCTCCTGGAGTGTATCTCATGGACGATAACATGCTGAACGGTGTCATCATTATGATTCTATTTTCTTGCATAATAAGTTCTCTTGCCACGGAGAAGGCGTGCTTGCGACTTGCCGAGGAGGTGACGCAGGAGGACGATGGGGCGCACGATGACGAGCGCATCTTGATTCCGATTGACGGGGTTGAAGGTATGGAGCAATTGGTGGCTTTGGGTGTGATGATTCGTAACAGTAAACTGAACCGTCCGTTGCAGGCGGTGAATGTGGTGTACGACGATGAGAACAGTCCTAAGAAGAAGGAACTGGGTACGAAGCTGTTGGAACAGGCGAAGAACCTGGCTGCGGGCTCGGAGGTGGAGTTGGAGACGCAACTGCGCGTTACGGCCAATGTGTCGACGAGTGTGATTCATGCCATGATGGAGAAGGAGGCGTCGGAGATTATCATAGGGTTGCACCGCAAACGCCACTTGGCGGATTCTTTCATGGGGTCTTTCTCGCACAACTTGATTGAGAATACGCACCGACAGATTATGATTGTGAAGTGTGTGGCGCCTATCAACACCATTCGTCGCATCCATGTGGCGGTGCCGGCTAAGGCGGAGAAGGAGACGGGATTCTACCGTTGGTTGGAACGTTTGGCGCGCTTGGATGAAGAGCTGGGATGCCGCATAGAGTTCCATGCTACGCAGGTGACGACCAAACATATACAGAATTTCTTGCAGCACCGTCACCCGAAGGCGCGTCCGGAGTACAACTTGCTGGAGGATTGGGCGGACTTGCTGATGATTACAGGTGAGGTGAGCTACGATCACTTGGTGGTGATTGTGACGGCTCGTAAGGGAAGCATCTCTTACACTCCGCTGTTCGAGGAGTTGCCTATGCAGATTACGAAATATCTGTCGAACAATAGCTTAATGATTATCTATCCGGACCAGCGGGAGGAGACGCGCAACATCACGTCGTTTGTGAATCCGTTGGGCATGGAGAAGAATGCGGCTCGATTGGCGGAGCCTGTTAGCGGATGGGTGTACAACAAGGTGCGCAACCATCTGCGCGACCCGGAGTGATGGGTGAAAGAATAAGGTAATAAAAAGACATATATATATTTATGATTGAGATAAAGGGTATAAAGAAGAGCTTCGGTGCTTTGCAGGTGCTTAAGGGGATTGACCTTTCCATAGAGAAGGGGGAGGTGGTGAGTATTGTGGGACCGAGTGGTGCCGGCAAAACTACCTTGCTGCAAATAATGGGTACGCTCGATAAAGCGGACTGTGGGTCGCTGACAATTGACGGTACGGATGTGGCGAAGCTCTCTATGAAGCAGTTGGCTAAGTTTCGCAACAAACATATCGGTTTTGTGTTCCAGTTTCATCAGCTGCTGCCGGAGTTTACGGCGCTGGAAAACATCATGTTGCCGGCATTGCTGGGGGGAACAAGCCGCAGGGAGGCGAAGAAACGGGCCGAGGAGTTGCTGTCGTTCATGGGACTTTCGGAACGTGCCAAGCACAAGCCCAACGAGCTTTCGGGTGGTGAGAAACAGCGTGTTGCGGTGGCGCGTGCGCTGGTAAACCATCCTTCCATCATACTGGCGGACGAACCGTCGGGTAGCTTGGATTCGGAGAACAAGAAGGAGTTGCACCAGTTGTTCTTCGACTTGCGCGACCGCATGGGACAGACGTTTATCATAGTGACGCACGACGAGGAGTTGGCGGCTACGACCGACCGTACCATCCATCTGAAAGATGGTGTGGTGCAGGGGGAAACACGTGCGGTACGGGAGTGTACCGAGGAGTTGCCGGAGGAGAACGCGGTGATACCGGAGGAACCGGAGGCGGAGAACAATGTATCGGAGGAGATTGTTTCGTTGGAAAAAGATTCCGATGAAATGGCGTAAAAGATTTGGTGTGTGGCCCGTAGCAATGGCAGTTATGCTGCTTATGGGCTGCGGCGACAAAGAGAAAGTGAAGATTGTGAACCACGCCACGGGGCAACCGTATGAGTTGCAGGTGGTGGTGGACAAACCGTTGTGGAGCGGGCGACTGGGAGATTCGCTCCGCAGCTACTTGGCAGCCGACATGCCGGCTCTGCCGCAGCGGGAGTCTATGTTGCGCTTGTCGCAGATTGCTCCTGCGGGATTTGGCGGGTGGTTTGTATCGGCGCGCAACATATTGCGAATAAACATCTGTAAGGATAGCACGCGCACAAGTTTCGGAACGGTGCGCAATAGATATGCTCGTCCGCAGTTGATGGGGGAACTTACGGCGCCTACGGTGGCGGAGGCTATCCGGTATGTGTCGCAACACGGCGAGGATATTTGCAGGGTGTACATAAAGGAGGAGCTGTTGCGCCAATCGGTGGCAAACAAGCAGACCTATAACCGGGAGCAATACAACGCTGTCCATAAGAAATTTGGCGTAGGGTTGTATGTCCCTACCGAACTGAATATCAACAAGGCGGGACATCACTTCTTGTGGATGAGCGGGAAACAAGATCGTTCGTTGAATGTATGCGTCTACGCGCTCCCTTGGGAGGAGGATGTGCGGGGACTCTCTCCGGAACGTTTTGTGGAGTTGCGCGATTCGGTGATGCGAAAGAACATTCCGGGCGGTAGGCCGGACCAATATATGGCGACGGATGCGCGGACGGTGCTAAAGGATTCGTTGATGGAAACGCCCAACAAGGGCATCACGTTCCGTGGCTTGTGGCAGATGGAGAACGATGCTATGGGGGGACCGTTTGTGTCGACCGTGACACCGGACGAGAAGAATCGTAGAATCATTGTGACGGAGGGATTTGTATTCAACCCGAATCAGGACAAGCGAAAGGATATACGTCTGTTGGAGGCGGCCTTGCGGACATTGCAACTGTAGGGAATGGGCATTGTCTTTCATAAATTGAACCCTCGTAGGCGAAAATAGCTTGCGAAAAACTTGCATATTCCTTCATCTTATCGTAATTTTGAACCCAAAATAAAAAAAACACTATATGGAGCATCCAGAAAATAGCGCAGAATTTGCCGGACTGAAAGTGAACAGCGGCGTGACACAGACTTCTATTGTGAACCCTTATTTGAAGCGAGGACGATACAAGGCTCGCAAACTTACGGTTTCCGACTATGTGGAGGGTATCGTTAAGGGCGATGTATCTATCTTGGGACAGAGTGTGACACTGGTGGAGAGCACCAACCCCGACCACCAGGTGGTGGCGCAGGAGGTGATCGAGAAGTGTTTACCGCTGTCGGGGAACTCTATCCGTGTGGGCATCAGTGGTGTTCCGGGGGCGGGTAAGAGTACGAGTATCGATGAGTTCGGTGTGCACGTGCTGAACAAATATGGGGGTAAGTTGGCGGTTCTTGCCATCGACCCCAGTAGTGAACGAACCAAGGGTAGTATCTTGGGCGATAAGACGCGCATGGAAAAACTGTCGGTTCACCCGAAGTCTTTTATTCGTCCCAGTCCTTCGGCGGGTTCGCTGGGTGGCGTGGCGCGCAAGACGCGTGAAACGATTATCCTTTGCGAGGCTGCGGGCTACGATAAGATTTTTGTGGAGACGGTGGGCGTGGGCCAGAGTGAGACGGCTTGCCACTCTATGGTGGATTTCTTCTTGCTGATTCAGTTGGCGGGAACGGGCGATGAGTTGCAGGGTATAAAACGTGGTATCATGGAGATTGCGGATGGTATCATTATCAATAAGTGCGATGGCGAGAATGTGGAGGCGTGTAAGCTGGCGGCGAGCCACTTCCGCAATGCGTTGCATTTGTTCCCGAAACCGGAGAGCGGTTGGTTCCCTAAGGTGATGACGTATTCGGGTTTCTATGGCTTGGGTATAGAGGAGATTTGGGACATGGTGTACGAGTACATTGATTTCGTGAAGAAGAACGGCTACTTTGACTTGCGTCGCAACGAGCAGGCTAAGTACTGGATGTACGAGAGCATCAACGAACAGCTGCACAAGAGTTTCTACCGGAACAAGATTATAGAGGAGATGCTGCCGCTGTCGGAGCAGTCGGTGCTGGATGGTAAACAGACGTCGTTTATTGCGGCACGCGAACTTATAGATAAATACTTCGGCTTGCTGAGCGGCAAGGAATAAAATAAAAAAAAGAAGGCGGACAAACGAGATTTTGTCCGCCTTCTTTTTTATCTATATCTGCAAAACGTTATGCATCGATCTGTGCATAAACCGCGTTTTGCTCTATGAATTCACGACGTGGTCCTACGTCCTCTCCCATCAACATGGAGAATACATAGTCGGCTGCGGCAGCGTCCTCTATGGATACTTGCTTGAGCAGACGAGTGGATGGGTCCATGGTGGTTTCCCACAACTGGTGCGGGTTCATCTCACCCAAACCTTTGTATCGCTGTATGTGGATACCGCTATCGCTTCCGTTACCATACTCGTCGATGAAACGCTGCAGGTCTACATCGTTGTAGCAGTACTGCTTGTACTTACCCTTGGAGGCAAGGTAGAGCGGTGGAGTGGCCAGGAAGAGGTGACCGTCGCGTATGAGCTCGGGCATGTAGCGGTAGAAGAGGGTCATCAACAGGGTTTCAATGTGGTGTCCGTCGACATCGGCATCGGCCATGATGATGGTCTTATAGTAACGCAACTTGTCGTAGTTGGCTTCTTTGCTGTCTTCGCCCAGTCCGAAACGTACACCCAGAGCCTGGATGATGTTGTTTACCTCTTCGTGGTCGAAGGCTTTGTGCCACATAACGCGCTCTACGTTGAAGATCTTACCGCGGATAGGCAGGATGGCTTGGTACTGACGACTACGTCCTTGCTTGGCGGAACCGCCTGCGGAGTCTCCCTCGACGATGAACAATTCGCACTTCTCGGGGTCCTTGTCGGAGCAATCGGCCAACTTACCGGGCAGACCGCCTCCGCTCATCGGGCTCTTACGCTGTACGCTTTCGCGTGCCTTGCGTGCGGCTACACGTGCGGTGGCTGCCAACAATACCTTGTCGACAATGAGCTTTGCCTCTTTGGGGTGCTCTTCGAGATAGGCCGACAGGGCTTCGCCTACGGCTTGCTGTACGGCGCCTACCACTTCGCTGTTACCCAACTTGGTCTTGGTCTGTCCCTCGAACTGGGGCTCGGCTACCTTGATGGAGATGACTGCGGTGAGTCCTTCGCGGAAGTCTTCGCCGGAGATCTCTACCTTGGCTTTCTCCAACTTCTCCAATTCCTTGGGGAACATATCCTCGGCATACTTCTTGAGAGTACGGGTAAGAGCCATACGGAAACCGGTGAGGTGCGTACCGCCCTCTATGGTGTTGATATTGTTGACGTAGGAGTGGATGTTCTCGGTGTAGGCCGTATTGTACATGATGGCTACTTCGATGGGTATCTCCTGCTTCTCGGTGTTCAGGTAGATAACATCGTCGAACAGATGAACGCGGCTGGAGTCTACGTAGCGAACGAATTCCTTAAGACCATCCTTGGAGTGGAACACCTCTTGACGAGGGTTACCCTCGGCATCCTTTTCACGCCGATCGGTCAGGGTGATGGTGATGCCGGCATTCAAGAAGGCCAACTCGCGCATTCTGTTTGCCAATATATCGTACTTGTACGTGGTCGTAATAAAGATGGAACCGTCGGGCCAGAACTGCTGACGGGTACCGCGGAGCTCGGTCTCTCCTACTACCTTTACGGGATAGAGTGGCTTACCGCACTCGTATTCCTGCTGATATATCTTACCGTCGCGGAATACTTGTGAGAGCATGTGCGTGGAGAGGGCGTTCACACAGGATACACCGACACCGTGCAAACCTCCGGATACTTTGTAGGAACCTTTATCGAACTTACCACCGGCATGGAGCACGGTCATAACCACCTCGAGGGCGGACTTGTGCTCTTTTTCGTGCATATCCACCGGAATACCACGTCCGTTGTCTTGCACGGTGATGGAGTTATCTTCGTTGATGGTTACCTCGATGTGCGTACAGTAACCTGCCAAAGCCTCATCGATGGAGTTATCTACGGTTTCGTACACCAAGTGGTGCAATCCTTTTTCACTTATATCGCCTATATACATGGCGGGACGCTTTCGCACCGCTTCAAGTCCTTCCAAGACTTGAATATTACTGGCCGAATAGCTTGTTTCCTTTTCTTCTTCTTCAATCATTGCTGATATATCTTATTTTGGCACAAAGTTAGCAAAAAAAAACGATATAAGAAAGTGTTTTTCTACAAAATAAAAGCATCAAAAGGGGGATTTCTCTCTGTTTTTCTCCGTTCTTCTCTATCCTTCTCTCATCTCTTTCTGTTTCGCTCATAATACGCGTTCGCACGACAGAAAGCACGAAAGGGCAAGATTTTTCAATCCTGCCCACGTATAACATCAAACTCTACAAAAGTACTTAAGATATCTTTACAATGTGAAGAGC
>CAZUTW010000039.1:0-9269 GCA_964623295.1 uncultured Bacteroidaceae bacterium
AATTTCTAACCCCTGCAAATTTTTATAAAGAAAAGAATACTGTACGAAATACACTTTGTCTATCGGTAGCGATTTATTCCGATGTCGGTAGACGGTTTACACCCGGCAAAAAAAGAAAAATAGCTCTGTCTTGAAACGGAGTAAATGTAAAATAAAACTCAGTCAAAAATGACGCAAAAAGCAACACTATGGAACATATTCGTAAAACAAAAAATAATTACACCTCTCAACGCCCGGTTTCCTGTTTTATGCAGCGTTGAAATAGTGCAAAATTTCGGAAGAGCACCCCCATAATGCAAAAATACGATCCACCTTCCACTGCTTCCACTCACCTTCCACTTTTGTTGATAATCATATATTTAAATGTGGAGTTTACCTTCCACTTTTTTGCCCTTTACCTTCCACTGCCGGAAGACAGCCTCCACGACATCTGCTTCCACTTTTTTCGCAGTGGAAGCACCCTATTTCGAAAGACATTATGTATAATCCCTTACAAAGTGCAATTTCCACCCCAATCTCACCAACCAACAAGTGTGGAAGGACACATAAAACAGCCGTGGAAGGAATCGTGGAAGCAAAAGTGGAAGCACTATGCACATTTAACTAAGTGGTATTCAAGAAAAGTGGAAGGTGTGGAAGGTGTGGAAGGAAATATGAAAAACAGGTAATAGGAGGGGAGTATAAGCAGTATTTACCCTCCACAAACAAGCATGAAGTGTTGTACAAATCCCTATTCCGAAATAAGAAAACAATCTGTAAAGAAATAATACCTCAAAAAAAGAGCCGTAAAATTGAAAAGCCCCCAAAAACAAGTACCATGGCCAGAGAAAAAAACAGCGCGCATTTTCCCAAAAAACAGCGCGCAGAAAATTACAAAACTGCGCGCAGAAAAAAGTAAAACAGCGCGCAGTTTTTTCCAAAAACAAGCCACTTTTAAGCCCCCCCCCTACGGAGACAAAATCACAAGATCGGCACCCCTCCCCAAAGAGTACTCCCCCCAAAAAAAAGCCCTTTTACATGAGTCCCTACCAAACCCCAAGAAGGATGCAAGCCCCCCTCAAAAAAAAGAACCCTTCCCACGGAGCTTGTTGAGGTGGGGTGATATTTCCCGGAATCCATGAGCGTAGGAGCGAAAAGTCTTTAAAGGGAGGGCGAGGAAAAGAGTGAGGGCGTTCAAGCGAAGCGCGTTCCCGAACTCCCGACCCCGACCGAATAAAGACCGCTCCGGAGCGTAGGTGGAGGGAAATATTACCCCGCCCCAACAAGCTCACCCCCGCCCGCACGGAAACACCCACCCCCAAAAGAAAAGTAACTATTCTTATATTAATAAGGTATGCAAGCATTTAACAATCTGTAAATTAGTAAAATTCATACCCATAAACGTTAAAATATAGTTTATTTCAAAAAAAAGTTGCTCAAAACCATAACAGCTATTATTTTTTTTCCATACATTTGCACCGAGCGACAGAAACAAAATGCCGCCCACAACCTAACAGTAAGAGTACAGTGACAATGAAAAGTACTACACTCGCATTGTTTAATGCGGCCCACGAAGAAGATAGAGAACAAAATCTTCCGTATTGGAACAAACCCCAATACCAACCCTTGAGTAGAGAATTTACAATAAAGGGGTGTCGATAGAGAACGGCCCAAAACCAATTACCCCATAATCAAAATTGAGAGAAGATGAACATCACTAAAACCTTTGTCTGCTGTTTGTTGCTCCTAAGCACAAAAGGAGTCGCCCAACCCGTAGGGCTCAAAACAAACCTCCTCATGGACGCCACACTAAGTGTCAACCTCGGACTCGAACTCCCCCTGTCACACCACTGGACAGCCGACATAACCGGCGAATTCAACGACTGGACACTCACCCACGGACGACGCTGGAGACACTGGTACGCCCAACCCGAAATACGCTACTGGCTCTGCAACCGCATGACCGGACACTTCTTCGCACTACACGCCTTCTACGGCGAATACAACATGGGCGGACTCAGCAACAACATCATGTTCCTCGGCACCGACCTATCCAACCTAAGCCACACCCGCTACCAAGGATGGGCACTCGGAGCAGGCATAGCCTACGGATACAGCTGGATGCTCTCCCGACACTGGAACCTTGAAGCCGAACTCGGAATAGGATACGCCTACAGCAACTACGACAGATACCGCTGCGTAGGCTGCGGCAAAAAAATAGAATCCGACAAGTCGCACAACTACGTAGGCCCCACCAAAGCCGCCCTCAACCTAGTGTACATCTTTTAAAGACCCCATAAAGCTATGAAAAGATTATTCGTACTCAGCATAACCCTGGTAAGCACCCTCCTTGCCGCCCGCGCACAAAACGCCAACGACCAAATAGTGAAGCAAAGCCGCGTGGACAACAGCGACAACGTGGTGATGGATCTCATCGTAGACCTGAAAGATGTCAACCCCAAAGCCAACCACGCCGTAGTGATAACCCCACAAATAAGCAACGGACAAAAAACCGTAGACCTGGGAGCCGTAGGCGTGTACGGACGCAAACGCTACTACTACCTGCTCCGCGAACGCGAAGGCATGCTCTCCGGACGTAGCGACGAACGCATACTGCGAGCCAACGAAAAACCCGATACCGTACACCTCCCCGTGAGCGTACCCTTCGAAAACTGGATGAACGGATCGCCCGTCACCCTGCAACGTACCGACTACGGCTGCTGCAACTGCGAGGAAGACATCTCCCAAAGCTACGCCGGCACCTTCTTCGATATAGACCACTACCTACCCACACTCCTCTACCGCCAACCCGTGGCAGAGACCGAGAAACGAGCCAACCTGGAAGGCAGTGCCATCATACTCTTCGAACTCAACAACGCCCGCCTCAATACCGCCTTTGCCAACAACAAAGCGGAACTGGGCAAGATATACGCCGTGATAGACTCCGTAAAGAACGACCCCGACATAACCCTCACCGGTATAAAGTTGAAAGGCTTCGCATCGCCCGACGGTAAGTACGAAGACAACCGCCAGCTCGCCCAAGGACGTACGGAAGCCATACGCAGCTACCTGCTCAACCTGTACCGCCTGGACCCCAAACTCATCTCCTGCGAGAGCGAACCCGAGGACTGGGAGGGAGCCCGCCACTTCGTAGCCACCACCACACTCCCCGGCGGCGAAGAAGTGCTTAAGATAATAGACAGCGTGAGCGACCCCGACGAACGCGACGACCGCATACGCACCGAATACCCCTACCTCTATCAAACCATGTACGAGCTCTGCTACCCCACGCTGCGCCACACCGATTACCGTGTGAGCTACAGCATACGTAGCTTCTCCAACCCGGAAGAGATAGAACGCATGTTTGGCGAGAACCCACAGAAACTGAGCCTCAACGAGCTCTACCTGCTCGCCAATACCTACGAACCCGGGAGCGAACGGTACAATAAGGTGTTCAACACCGCCGTACTGCTCTATCCCAACGATAGTATAGCCAACCTGAATGCCGCCAACGTGGCACTCTCGCAGCACGACCTGCCCACAGCAGCGCAATATCTGTACCAGGCAGGCGAGAGCGGCGAGGCCGAGTACGCACGCGGTGTACTCAATGTGCTGCGCAAAGACTTCACGTTGGCACGCACCCACCTTTCCCGAGCAAAGGAGGCCGGCATAGACGAGGCCGATAGGGTCCTCGAGACCATTGCCCCCTTCTAAAAACTCGGAAAAGAGACGCTTGAGTAGAGAGACTTTGCTTATAGCAGAGAGACTTTGTTTTTTATTTAGTAGAGAATTGTTCGTTTAATAACAGACATCTTGTTCCTTGCCCGAACAGGGGAGGGGGAGGTGTTTAAAAAAATCATTAATCTTATTAGTAAAAATGAGAAAAATCTTGTTTTTCGGACTTGCTGCCGTCATGATGGCCGCATGCTCCAACGATGATTCTATCAGCCCGCTGGAACCCGGCGTTGGCACTGAAGGATCACGCTACATGGCTATCAGCCTGGCAACAAATGTTCAAAACACACGTGCCGACGAGTACACTCCGGTGTATTCACAAGGAAGTGCAAACGAGTACGCTGTTTCTTCGCAGACAGATAACCTCGTGTTCTACTTCTTCGATGCCGACGGAAAGCCTTACGAAGTGGATGAGGTAGAGGTAAATAATGTAAAAAAACCGGTAAACTACCTTAATCCAAAAGAGTTTGGTGACGATGGTAAAGGTACTTCTGTTTCCTTTACCACTCAGACAGATGGTGACAACGTAACCAGCATCTCCAACCTTATCTTGACGTTCAACAAAGAAACCGGTACTACACCGGCACAAGTAGTAGCATTGGTCAATGCTCCCGACGATTTTGTTGATGATAATCTATATGTAACTTTGGAAGAACTCCAAGGCGTTACCAGAGCCAATGGTAAAACTCGCAATGCTTTGGTAAAAGGTAGCACAGACGAGTATTTCCTTATGAGCAACTCCGTATATCAGGATGCTGCCAGCGGCGAGATTGTTACAGCCACCTCTATTGAGCCGAGCAATATAGCTTACTCAATCGCTGACGCTGCAGCTGCTCCCGTACAGATTTACGTAGAGCGCCTCGATGCTAAGGTAACCTTCAAGGGTAATTCGGATAGTAATACCGACTTCGATAAGAGTGGTGACGATGTATACTACAAGGTAAAGTCTGCCGATATAACCGCCAATGTAGACGCAGCTTCCAAGGACGATTTGGGCGTTTCTGCTAGCGACGACAACGTCTATGTAAAGGTAGAGGGTTGGACACTCTTTAACAAGACCGATAAGACGAACCTTATCAAGAGCTTGACCAAAGAAGCCGGCACTCCGTGGTGGAACAACGCAAGCGACCATCGCTCTTACTGGGCCAACACACCATCGGATGCAAACCTGGATGCAACGTCTCTTACCTACAACAATGTACTTACTCTTAGTGGCGTCTACGATGCAGAAACGAAGACCTCTATTGAAGATGTAGACGGAAACGCTCATATAGAGTATGCACTCGAGAACACACTCACGCCTGAAAACGACGATGACGATGTAAACACTGGTTTCATTATGGCTACCAGACTCTATACAAAAGATGACAAAGGCAATTTCGCACCGTTGGAATTGGCTAAGTGGTTGTCAAGATACTACACCGTAGAACAACTGCAGAGAGCCATAGCAAGTTATCTGGGTAAGAGCTTGTGGTACTCCGAGGACGGAGGAACCACTCGCCAAACCATCTCCGGTGCTTGGGATGAAATCACCTTTGAGCAGAATGCAGCCGGTCCAAGCTATACCGTTTTACCAGTATTGAAAGAAAACTCCACCAAGACATGGTATGCATCTGCCAATGCTACAGACGCATTGAACAAAGCAGGAGTAGACGCAATCCTTGCTACGGTTCCGGCGGCACAGATCTGGACAGACGGTATGTGCTACTACTATACGCCTATCACTCACAAGATTGGTGACGTAGAAAACAAAGCAGTGGTTCGTAACCACTGGTATCGCGTAGGTATCAGCGGCATTACCGGTCTGGGTACTCCGGTTTGGGATGCCGAAAAAGACACCTTCGATCCTACCAACCCGAGCGACGACGATGACAAGCAGTGGTACCTCGATGCACAAATCAACGTCCTCTCTTGGAACATGTTGGACAACGACGTGGAATTTACCACCAAGAAGAACAACGGTTCAACACAAGAATAAGGTTGAAGAATTCAGTTTAATCATATAGTAATCCTTTCCCTCCCCTTGGCGCGTGATGCGCCGGAGGGGAGGGGCTTTCCAAAACTTTTTAAAAAGAAACGATGAAGACACTACTTAGAAACCTCTTTTTATTCACGGCCTCTCTCTCCCTGCTGACGGCGTGCAATTCGGTCTATCAATACGAGGGCGACTGTTCCGTGAACTATCGTTTGCAATTCGTAGACGATATAAAACTCAACTTCTCCGATGCTTTCCATCAGGAGGTGAACTCTTTGACGGTATATGTCTTCAACGAGGACGGCACCTACGTGTGCAGCAAGTCGGAGTCGGGAACAACACTGCATCCGGCCGATGGACAATACTCCATGAACCTGAGCGACTTGCCGGCAGGCAACTACCACCTGGTGGCCTGGGGAGGACTGGAAGATAACAACGCCTTCAGCGTGCCCGAACTGACCCCCGGCGTATCCAAACTCGACGACCTGACCTGCACCCTGAACCGCGTGCCGGGTGCCGACGGCGTGGACCTGGTGAACACCGATCTCGATCCCCTCTTCCACGGCATGCTCGACATCACCATACCCGAGGTGAACACCGAGGGAACCTACTACTTCACCATGTCGCTCCTGAAAAACACCAACAGCGTCAACGTGGTGCTGCAACAACTCAACGGCGAAAGCCTCAATTCCGACGACTACGACTTTATAATAGAAGCCGACAACGGACACCTAAACCACGACAACAGTATACTGAACGATGAACCCAAGTTCATCTATACCTCGTGGAACCAACAAGGCGGAGTGGCCGCCATAAGCGCCGCTAAACAAAACGCTACCAAAGCCGACAACGAAGACTATACACAGGTATCGGCCGTAGTGGCCAACCTCACCATATCGCGCATCGTGGAGCGCGACGACTGGAGCGAATACACTCGCCCCACCCTCACCGTATACAACCGTGCCACACAGAGCGTGGTGCTCAGTATACCCCTCATAGACTATGCACTGCTCATACGCGGCAACTATCCTCGCATAGCTTCCTCGCAGGACTATCTGGACCGACAGGACGAATACAACATGACCTTCTTCCTGAACAACGGACAGTGGCTGAGCAACGAAATTATTATAAACTCCTGGAAGATAATGTTCCTGGACAATGAATTCTAAATAGAAACACATGCGATACAATCCTTTCCCGGAAAACGCGGGTTTATTACTACTGCTTTTGGCCGTTACCGGTTGTATCTCGGAGACGAACGAGGAGTGCGAATCCTCGGACGATGCTCCGGCCCGAGTGGCCTTTACGCTCACGGTGGCACGAAACGGTGCCAACGGTACGCGTAGCGTAGGCACCGAACAAACTCTGTACGATGCGGCCGTCAACCCCGAATCGGTGCAGGCCTATCTGGTGAACCCGGCCGATGACAATACACTGGCTGCCACGCTGGAGGAACTGCGCTGCTACTTTGTGGGGACGGACGACGACGGCGACAGCATCTACCAGTACTACGGCACGGTGGATAAGGAAAACGCCACCATGACCGATGGCGCCAACTACCGCTGCATGATTACCGCCAACACGCCCGATGCACTGCCCGTCACCGACAAGGCACTGCCGGCTGCTACGGCATGGAGCTATGCCCTCACCCAACTGCCCACCACCACGCAAGGTGCACACTATATCCCCTTGTGGGGTGTGCAAACGTTTACCTGGAAAAAAGGTGCGGAGGTGCAGCGCGTGGGTACCGTTCCTCTCCTGAGAGCCGCCACCAAAACGCGTGTTTCCCTGGGGAGTAAAATGACGGAGGAGGGATATACCCTGACTTCCGTGAAACTCCTGAACGCCCCCACTACGGGTTATGTGCTGCCGGCACACTACACGGAGGTGGCTGCTACGGATGTGCTGAACCCTACCGAGACGGCTACGGTGGATTGCTTTAACCCGTGGACACCGACCGCGGTCGATGAAACAACACCGACGGTGGACAGTGAACCGACCACCGCAGATGTGGTGTTCCATGCGGAACCGGGAAACACGGCTGCGCTGATTGCTTACGCTCCGGAGCATGCCTTGGCTACGCAGGAGGATTCCAAGATAGAGGTGCACTTGGCGAAAGGGGGTAGCGAGATAGATACTCCTTATTATATATACTATAAGGACTACGACTTGTACAACAAGTACGCCGAGGATGCTATCTACACGGAGCTGCAGCGCAACCGGGTGTACAACTTCACCGTTACGGGCATCTCCACCGGACTCTATGCCGACCTCTCCGTGAACTGGGACGAAGAGGAGGAGGAGATAGACTTTACGGAGCATGCTTCGGGTGAGTGGATCATAAGCTGGAAGGAGGGTACTTACGAGAGCCTGAACGAGGAGAGCAAACTGGTGACGGTGAAGTCTTCCGTGCCCACGGAACTCTCTTTCAACATGCAGACGCCGGTGGGTGCCACCTGGTTTGCCATGTTGGCGCAGAGCAGTACCTCTGCCGATGACTACATCCCCTTTAAGTTTGTAACGGACAGTGGCGATGACACTTCCGTATCGGGAAAGATTACCAAGGGTACCACCGTGACGCTCCGGGTAAAGGCAACCAATGCCGAAACTACCATACAGCACGAGGCGGTGCTCAATGTGTACATAAAATATATAAATGGACTGACCCGCAAGGTGGAAGAGCTTAGCGGGTGGCGATTCGTACAAAACTAGACGATGATGCTATGATTAAACAAAGTGACAAACGATGGTGGAGGGCGGCCCGCTGGGGCGCACTCCTTTTGTGGGTGAGTGTGTGGCTCACCGCAGTTTCTTGTACCGATAGCGATGAGGCTATAGCAAGTGCGCCGGGTGGGGTTACCTTGCAACTCTCCAGCAGCGACTTGGCGGTGACGACGCGTGCCGACGAGGCGTACCAAACGGCGGAGTACTACATGGATAGGGTGAACTTCTTCTTTTATCGCTCGGAGGACGATGCGGAACCGGTGTACAAGCGGTTGAACGTTTCGGTGGCGGAGTATCACGAGAAATCGGTGATCTTCGGTCTGTCGGAGGAGGAGCTGAAGGCGGTCTTCCCGGACGGTGCTACGACCTGCACGGTCTATGCGGTGGCCAATATGAACCTTACGGAGGAGGAGTACGACCAACTTGCCGACCACTCCATAAAGACTCTCAAGAACCTGGTGCCGGTGAGCATAGCGGACGGCGATGCGGGGAGCGATGGCATAACGGCGCTGCGCACCATGCAGAACGGCGACTTCGCCATGGATGGCACGGGCACGGTGACGCTCGACGCTACCTCTCAAACGGTGAGCGGCAGCATACGGTTGGAACGTGCGCTGGCCAAACTGACGCTGGAGCTGAGCGTGGCAAGTTCGGTGAAGGACGACAACAAGAATACCTATACGCCGGATCTCGGTAGCATGGTGGTGACGCTCAACAACAGTGCCACACTTGGTGTGCTGGACGAGACTGCCCGCACCACAACCGAGGGCGCTACCGTGGAGCGGGGTTTCATAAAGACCTCCCGCACTTACAAAGAGTCTACCGAGAGCGCACAGGCTGCACCAACACGCGATGA
>CAZUTW010000039.1:9369-11672 GCA_964623295.1 uncultured Bacteroidaceae bacterium
ACAACGGTAAAGATAATACAGTATCCATCCAAATATTTGGAATACGCTGCTGCTGACAATGTCTTTGTAAACGGATATTATGCGCGAATAAGCCAAGACGGAACGACAAAAACGTTAACGTATAAAGACGGCAACCAAAACAAAACCCTATCTATGGATAACTATTTGTCTTATCCTTTTATTTTTTCCGGATATAGCTCCGTATCCGGTAATGACAATTATACAGGATATTATTCATCTTCGGATAACTTTGTACTAACCGAAAGTACAACTCCAAGCATTAATTATGGAAAAAGAAGTACCCCGAGTCAACACGTTGCAAAGTATGGACTGGTAAATACAAGTTATGAGTATGTTCAAGGTTCCGTACAAAGTACTCTAACATTTAAAAATACACTCGATGTATATGTCTCGGCATTTACAGTGTCGGATAATTCTTTTAGTGTGAAAAATTCGCAAGGAAAAGATGAAAGCCATACGTATGTATTGGGAGATTCTCGTGTGGATGGTAATTTTACAGAATTTGATCATGCAAACGATGGTTCCTATATGTATACCGGAACTTCTCTGTACGATTATTATGTGTCGGGAGAAAAATTGGGGGGTAATTATATTCGTTATGTAAAATCCTGGGGCAAATTGGCCAACGCGATAAAGGTCGGGGGAACGACGAAGTACTACGATAATATTATTGCACCAGTGTACAAAATCCAATCGTCTTATGGTGCATTGGAAGATGCAGCATATTTTGAAGTTGCACAAAAGCGTTGTGCCACATATCAAGAGGCTGGATATCCGGCAGGACGTTGGCGTTTACCGACGTTGGCCGAAATAGCTTTTATTATTAGCCTACAAAACGCAAAAGTAATAAGTGCTTTGTTTGTTTCTGCTTCCGAAGGATATTGGACTGCCTCTAAAGGCTATTATGATACTAAAAATAGTAGATATTATGAAAATGGAACATTTACGGAAAAACGGCATTGGGTTCGTTGCGTCTACGACCTATGGTACTGGCAGGACGGCGATTCCAAGACGCACCAGCACTTGCCGGTGTATAAATACAACCCGCAACCTACTTTTGTTGACAACAAATAGATTACAACTATGAAACATATAACTATATTCCTATTACCCCTGCTCTTGCTGTTGGCCCTGGCGGGCTGCAGCGAGGAGCTGTTGAGCCTGACAAACGGTGACGACGATGGGTTGAAAGACGGAGAACCCTTCACTCTGAGAATCCCCGTGGAAGTGCCGGAAACGGAGGCATCGGGTACACGCAGCTTCGATGAAAGCTTCTTGAACGATACTGCCGCAAGACACAAAGCCGGTATCATACTGCTGGCGTTCGATAAAAACCATTTCTTTACCAATGCCTATAAGGGCGTGTACGAGAGCACAGAGCAACAGAAGAATGGCGCCTATTACACCTATTACGAGGTGACGCTCAACAAAACAAGCGACCTTCGCTACTTCCATATATTGGTGAACCACACCGATTTGGAGAGTAAGTTGAACGATATCCCCTACGATACCGAGAGCGATATCTTTAACAGCGATCTTATGATAGTGGGAAAAGAAAGGAATGTCTATTGGGAACGCATCCAAATGGACGCCGTGACCCCCGAAATAGCTGCGGAGAAACTAAAACATCTTAAGCTAATCCGTAACTTCGGTCGCATAAAGTTACACGTAGATATACCGGAAAATCAAGGTGTGGGAAACCTTAAAAACATAACGTGGGGCTTGGCCAATGTGCCGGTCTATGGTACCGTGGCTCCCTACATGCACGACCAAGAGTTTGCCGACTACCTGATAGGCGATGGCGACGATGCTACCCTTGCCAACTACGCCACCCTTACCGAGAGTGGCTACACCGGACACGTGCCTCGCAATAAGAACAATGCCGATTCCTTCTATGAAGTTACCAATCCGGATGATATCGATTGGAAAGAACAAACGACGAATTTGTACACCTTCGAGAACGAGGGTACCGGTACGAGTGACACCTATAAGGAAACGATGATTCTTATAAAAGCAACTTACGTAAATAGTAACGGAACAGTGGATGAAAACCCTTCCTATTATCGCGTCACTTTGGTAGACCCCGCCACCTATGCACAGCTCAACCTGCTGCGCGATGTGTCCTACGATATCACCATCAACGGTGTGTCCGACTCCGGTTACGAAACAGCCTTGGAAGCTATGAACCGTCCTGCCAACAACAATATTTCGGGTTCCACCATCACCAGCTCTTACCCCACCATCATGTCGGGTACACAGGCGCTGCGCGTGGAGTACTTGCG
>CAZUTW010000039.1:11772-15485 GCA_964623295.1 uncultured Bacteroidaceae bacterium
ACGGTAGACATACCTACGAACCTGCCCAAGGAGATATTCCCGCTCACCTTCACCTTCGAAACACAGCCGGCAGTGTTGTACCCCAACACACTGCGAAGCATCATGGAGGCCAACGGTACCGATAACTCCATCTTCGACTGGACAACGCGCAACAGCTTCCACTTCCATCGTTCTGTCACGAGAGATGCCTACAACACCATCCTCGATGGCCACGGTTACGGTGGTTTCACGGAGAGCTACACGGGCGATTCGGGAACAACGGGCGATGAGAACCTCCACTATGGTTACAAGCAGATAAGCTTCTTCTTTAAGTTGAACACCATGCTGCTGAAGACATTGCTGGAAACGAACGGGGATGAAAAATCCACCATCATTCGTTTCGGTATCTATTGCAACGAGTTCTCACCGAGCCCCATGGACGATGCTAAAAAGTCTACCCCGGGGATTGTGGATTGTTACTATAAGTTCACCCTGGAAGACGAAACCAATAACATCTACAAGATAGAGCCCGTGGCAGATTCTTTAAATCTTACGAAGAACGATAACGGAACGTACTCCGTTTCGACCACCGGAGACTAAAGGTGATGGGGGCGCATTTTCACCCCTTCCTTATTTTCTATAATTCCAACAAAAAACTCCTTCCGTTAGGTTCTCGGAAGGAGTTTTTTGTGGGTAATAGCCTTCTCCTCCAAAGTACAAGAAGAATGCTCCAATTCTTTTTTCTTTACATCAATCACCACTTTCATCTGCCAAAAAAGCCCGAAATTCGGCTAAAATCAAAAAAAATTGCTTTAAAAGTGAAAAAAATAGCAGTTTTACTTGCCATTTTTTTTTTTTTTTATATAACTTTGTAGCGGATTACTAAAGATTATAGGCAGGAATACCTATGAGGAGGTCGGGTAACCGATTTACAAAATAGGACAAAACGTTCCGATGTATGAAGAGTGGTCCGGACATGTTGAAGGCGTTCTAAACGTCGCGGGTTTGAGGCCACAGGTGGGAAATCTAATATGGTTGAAAACATAGTCTTGAATTTAGCTACTACAAAAAAAGATCCTAACGCACTCCTCCATGTTCTATATATATAAAGGTATAGTACAGTGAAAACGCTACGTACAACTTTCGTATTGACGAATACGAAACCGATGGAGAATGCTACGGTATCTCACCGCGCCGAGTTTACAATCGGCGCCCTCCCCAATCAAAATGTGATGAAAAGGGGTGTCGATAGAGTCTGCTCTGAACAAATTTATTACCACTATTAATATAGGCGAAAATGAAGATCGTAAAAACCCTTGCTTGCTTGTTACTCCTGGCAACGGAGGGAAACGCACAAACCCTTGGTGTTAAAACCAACCTACTGATGGACGCCACACTCAACGTGAACTTGGGACTGGAAGCTCCGTTGTCACAACACTGGACGCTCGACGTCACCGGTGAGTACAACAACTGGACCATGTCGCACAGCCGCCGCTGGAAACACTGGTACGTGCAGCCCGAGGCTCGCTACTGGTTCTGCAACCGGTGGACGGGACACTTCTTCGGCATCCATGGATTCTATGGAAAATACAACATAGGCGGACTGAAGAACGATATCATGTTTCTTGGTACCGACTTCTCGAAGCTGGGTGACTCTCGCTTCCAAGGATGGACGGTGGGGGGCGGTATAGCTTATGGCTATGCGTGGCTGCTCTCTAAACACTGGAACCTGGAGGCCGAAATAGGTGTGGGCTATGCTTACACTAAGTACGACCGCTACCGCTGCGCGGGATGTGGCAAGAAACTGGAAACCGATAAATCGCACCACTATGTGGGTCCTACCAAGGCGGCCATTAACCTGGTGTACCTCTTTTAAGATAGATTACTCATGAAAAGATTCTTAGTATTATATGCATCTGTGATGGGTTCGCTGCTTACGGCGGGTGCTCAGACTGCTGCCGATAGGGTGGTGAACCAAAGTCGCGTGGACAATAGCGACAATGTGGTGATGGATCTCTTGATAGACTTGACGGATGTGAACCCGCGTACGAACCATGCGGTGGTGATAACGCCGCAGATTACGGATGGGGAGAACATAGTGAACTTGGGGGCTGTGGGTGTGTATGGTCGTAGCCGTTACTACTACTTGTTGCGCCAGGGCAATGGCATGCTGTCGGGTCTTCCGGAGGAAAGGGTGTACCGCACGTCGGAGAAACCGGATACGGTGCACTTGGATGTGAACGTGGCGTTCGAGGAGTGGATGAACGGGGCGAGCATAACGCTGCAGCGCACGGAGTATGGGTGCTGCAACTGCGAGGAGAGTGCTTCGCAGCGCTTCGCGGGTATCTTCTTCGATATAGATCATTACTTGCCGGCGTTGCTCTATCGCCAACCGGTGGCGGAACTGGAGAAACGGGCCAACTTGGAGGGTAGGGCGAACATATTGTTCCCGGTGAACGATACGCGTCTTTCGCCTACCTTTGCGAACAATAAGGAGGAGTTGGGCAAGATTTATGCGGTGATAGATAGTGTGCGCAACGATCCGGATATAACGCTGACGGGCATAAAACTGAAGGGTTTTGCTTCGCCGGAGGGTAGCTACGAGAACAATGCGCGTTTGGCGCAGGGGCGTACGGAGGCTATCCGCAATTACATCTTGAACTTGTATCACTTGGATAAGGGTGTTATCTCTAGTGAGAGTGAACCGGAGGATTGGGAGGGGGCTCGTGCGTTTGTGGCGAGCACCACGCTGCAGGGCCGCGATGAGGTGCTGAAGATTATCGATACGGTGAGCGATCCGGATGAGCGCGACAATCGCATACGTACGGAGTATCCTTATGTGTACAATGCGTTGCTGGAGTTGTCTTATCCTACGTTGCGCCACACGGACTACCGGGTGAGCTACAGCATACGTAAGTTCTCGAGCATAGAGGAGATAGAGCGTATGTTTGCGGAGAACCCGCGCAAGTTGAGCTTGAACGAGTTGTACTTGTTGGCCAACACGTATGAGCCGGGGAGTGCTTCTTATAATAAGGTGTTTACTACGGCGGTGTTGCTCTACCCGAACGATAGTATAGCCAATTTGAATGCTGCCAATGTGGCGCTCACGCAGCACGATTTGCCTACGGCTACGCAGTATCTCTACAAGGCGGGCGATAGTGGCGAGGCGGAGTATGCGCGTGGTGTGCTCAATGTGTTGCGCAAGGACTTTACGTTGGCGCGTAAGCACTTGAACAATGCGAAGGAGGCGGGCATAGCCGAGGCCGATGCGGTGCTGAACACCATAAAGGCCTTTTAAGATAGATATTCTTAGCCTGTTTGCGGGCTAACTTATGAAACCTTTTTGATATTTTTACTAAAACCTTGGGATGAGTGCATGGCAAAATCAACTTTTGCCGTGCACTTAAAAAAACCGAACAAGAAAACCTTTTTATTTTTATTTAGAAAGCGAAGAAAACCTCTTTTTTAAACGAAGAAAACCTTTTAAATTCGCTGAGAGTTTTTATTAAATAGTGCAAGTCTGCCTCCGAAGTACAAGGAGGGAGAGGAGCTAATCATTAATCTTTTTATTTTTATAGAATGAGAAAAATTCTGTTATTCGGACTTGCTGCCGTCATGATGGCTGCTTGTTCCAACGACGATTCTCTGAGTTCAATCGACCAGAAACAGATCTCTGAAGGATCTCGCTACATGGCTATTAGCCTGGCAACTAACGTCTCCAACACTCGTGCTGA
>CAZUTW010000040.1:0-14004 GCA_964623295.1 uncultured Bacteroidaceae bacterium
AAGACTTGGATGCACGTGCTTTCTTGTGAGAAAGTACCAACTGACCCTTCTTGTCCTCTTGGTTCTCGATGTAAACCTCTACCTTGTCGCCCACCTTCAGCTCGCTGTTGTAACGGAACTCGCTCATAGGGATGATACCATCGCTCTTGAAGCCGATGTTTACAACAACTTCGCGCTTGTTCATTGCAATAACGGTTCCTTCAATAACCTCATGCTCGCTTACCTTGTTCAAGGTGTTGTCATAAGCCTGTTCCTGGGCTTCCTTGCTTGCGTCCGCTGCACTTCCATGCTCGTAAGACTCCCAATCGAAGTCCTCTAACGGGGCTACATTTTTAAAATTACTCATTAAATTGTTACTTAAAAAATTAATAATGTTAGACTTTATATTGATAAATCCGCCGCAAAGGTACAACTTTTTTTGTAACCCACCAAATAATCCTTGTTAAAAACTTGTTTTTGTGCTGTAAAACTGATGTTTGCGTACCTATACAATAAAGGGACGTTCCCTAAAAAAACGTCCCTTCATTTATCTCTGTTTACGCCTCGCGTATAATCTCCATACCTTTTTTAATAGCCTCCTCGTTCATGGGGATAAGCTTGTGGTGCCGCTCCGGGAGCGTCTTGCGCAATCCCTGTATAACACTCTCCAGTGTCACCACCGGACAAATCTTTATGAGTCCACCCAGTATAATCATGTTGAACGCCTTTGCATTGGCCATCTCCGCCGCCGCATCCATGGCATCTATGCGATACACCTTCAGGTCCTTACGCTTGGGCAAGTCGTTTATACCATAGCCATCGTATATAAGAATACCCCCCGGTTTCACAAGCGGTTCAAACTTATAAAGCGACGGTTGGTTCAGCACAATCGCCACATCGTACTTGCTCAGGATAGGCGAGGAGATACGATCGTCGCTTATGATAACCGTCACATTGGCCGTACCGCCACGCTGCTCCGGACCGTAGTTGGGCATCCAGCTCACCTCTTTGCCCTCCATCAGTCCTGCGTACGCCAATATCTTGCCCATACTCAGGACACCCTGTCCTCCAAAACCGGAGATTATAAATTCCTTGTTCATCTTCCTACCGAGTTATTTGTTTGTAGTATCCTTTATATCGCCCAGCGGGTAGAAGGGGAACATGTTCTCCTCCATCCACTTATTGGCACCCTCCGGTGTCATCTTCCAACCGCTGCTACAAGTAGACACAATCTCCACCAAGCTGGCGCCCTCTCCGTGCATAGAGTTCTCGAACGCCTTGCGGATAGCCGCCTTCGCCTTGCGGATAGCCCCCACACTGTGTACCGACTGACGCGTGATGTAAGACACACCGTCCAAGTGCGCCGCCATCTCCGTTATCTTGAGTGGGTAACCGTGCAGCACCACATCGCGACCATAAGGACACGTAGCCGTCTTCATACCCACCAGGGTAGTAGGCGCCATCTGTCCACCCGTCATACCGTAAATAGCATTATTGATAAAGATGATAGCGATGTGTTCGCCACGATTCAGCGCATGGATGGTCTCCGCCGTACCGATACAAGCCAAGTCGCCATCGCCCTGGTAGGTAAACACCAAGCGGTCCGGCCACAAACGCTTCACCGCCGTAGCCACAGCCGGAGCTCTACCGTGTGCCGCCTCAATCCAGTCCACATCTATATAATTATACGCAAACACGGCGCATCCCACCGGCGAAACCGCAACGGTCTTCTCCGTCATGTTCATCTCCTCGATAATCTCTGCCACCAGTTTGTGTACCACACCGTGACTACAACCCGGACAGTAGTGCATGTCTGCATCGTTCAGCAGTGTCGGCTTACCGTAAACCCGGTTCTCCGGTTGTATGATTTCTTCTTTTGTCATTTCCTTCGGTCTTGTTTACAGGTTAAACAATCTAGTAAATGCCTCGGTCACCTCCTCGGGGCTCGGTGTCATACCGCCCATACGTCCGTAGTGGTGTACGGGCACACGGTTCAGTGTTGCCAGACGCACGTCGTCCACCATCTGTCCCGCATTGATTTCCAAGCACAACATGCCCTTCACGCGCTGTGCCAACTCACCGATAATCTTCTCCGGGAACGGCCACAGTGTGATGGGACGCAACAATCCCACCTTGATACCCTTCTCGCGCAACTCCTCGATGGTCTTCGTAGCAATACGAGCCGCCGAACCGAACGCCACAATCACGTAGTCCGCATCCTCGCAGCCCAGCATCTCGTAGCGCACCTCCGTCTCGCGGATAGCCTTATACTTCTCCTGCAGATGGATGTTGTGCTCCTCCATTACCTGTGCCGACAAGTCCAAGGAAGTAAATATGTTCGGTTTACGATTCCCCTTGCGACCGCACGCAGCCCAAGGATACTGCTCGTAAATCTCCGCCTCCGTCTTGCGCGGTTTGTACGGCGGCAGAACCACCTTCTCCATCATCTGTCCTATGATACCATCCGACAGAATCATGGCCGGATTGCGGTATTTAAACGCCAGTTCGAAAGCCAGATTCACAAAGTCGGCCATCTCCTGTACCGATGCCGGAGCCAAGACAATCACATTATAATCGCCGTTTCCGCCACCCTTCACCGCCTGGAAGTAGTCTCCCTGCGACGGTTGGATGGTACCCAAACCCGGGCCGCCACGCTGTACATTCACAATCAGTCCCGGAATCTCCGCACCCGCCATATAGGTGATACCCTCCTGCATCAGAGCCACACCCGGGCTGGAAGACGACGTCATCGCCCGTTTGCCCGAAGCCCCCGCAGCGTATACCATATTAATAGATGCCAACTCACTCTCCGCCTGCACCACCACCATGCCGGTAGTCTCCCACGGTTTTGCCAGAGCCAGTGTCTCCAGAACCTCCGATTGCGGAGTGATAGGATACCCGAAGTATCCGTCGCAGCCACAACGTATGGCCGCATGTGCTATAGCCTCGTTGCCCTTCAGCAACTGCGCCTCGTTTTCCTTATTACTCATGTTGTGGCTTTTTTTCTATACACGGTTATACATCCGTCCGGACAAACCACCGCACAGGCAGTACATCCGTTGCATTGTTCAAAGTCGGTCTGTTGTGCAAACCGATATCCTTTGTGGTTCACCTCCTTCGAGGTAAGCTTTATAAGCTGTTTTGGACACGCCAAGGTACACAGGTTGCAGCCTTTGCATCGCTCCTTGTTGACCGTTATAGCTCCAAAGATCTTATTCATATTCACTTCATTTTACTATCGTTGTTTTAGGGCTTCAAGGATTGTAAGCATCCTTGTGGTAAAAGTTGAGTATGTTCATGAGCATTTCGTAGGCTGTCGCCGCGGGGCTCTCCGGATTTATTTCCATGGCCTCGAGGTAACAGTTTATGGCTTCGTCCCACTGTCCGTTCTTACGGTAAGCGTTGCCTTGTTCGTATAAAATAACATCCTTCGTTGGTGCGTCCGTAGGTGCCGTCGCGAATTGATTATTGTCAAGTTTCATACTCTTTCTTACTGTTTTTGCAGTTACAAAGGTACTAAATATATTCCGAAAATGGAACAAAAAAGAGAATTATTTTTAGCGAAAACTTTGCTGTTTGTGGTACGAATCGCGCGAAAACCACGCTCAACAAACAGATAATCAATACGTAAAAGAAAACTCAAAATTGTTGCAAATACAACTAAAATTATCTGGGTAAGAAATTTTGTATTCCTAAATCTTTACAAAAGGTTGCACATATAAAAGAAGAGTGTGCAATGTTTCTCTTTCCCACTTTTGGAAATTCTTATGAGGTATAGCGCTATTATGTGGAGATTTTTTCCTAAATTTGCAGCGTGATCAGGTAAAAAGGAACTACACTACAGACAATTTACAGTATTTATGAAGAAAATTTTTATGGCTGTGGCATTGCTAACTTCTCTTGTCGCAAGGGGACAAGTAAATGTACAGTTGCACTACGACTTGGGCCGTCGCCTTAATCCCGATGCCGAATCTACCCGTGCCAACCTTACCTCCACGGTAGAGATGTTTCGTCCGGACGCTACGGGTTCCACCTATTTCTTTATCGATTTCGATTACTACTCCGATGGAGTGGGAGGGGCCTACTGGGAGGTTTCTCGTGAGTGGACACTGGGTAAGTCCCTCAAGTCGAGCTCCTTTGCAGCCCATATAGAGTACAATGGAGGATTGAGTATCAACAAATATACCGAGGTGGGCAGCCGTTTCCAGCAGTGCATCCTGGTAGGACCGGCTTGGAACTGGCACAGCAGCAATTTTTCCAAGACCTTCTCTACCCAGTTGCTCTACAAGCAGTACTTTAAGCAGGCAAGCAACAATCTCGATGCGCTTGCCTCCTTCCAGTGGACCAACGTGTGGGGTATCACCTTTGCCAAGGGTTGGTGTACCTTCTCCGGCTACACCGATTTGTGGTACGGCTACATACCCCGCTTCAATGCCGAAGGGCAGCGCAAAGGACTGGTCTTTACCACCGAACCACAGTTCTGGGTCAACTTTAAACACCCATCAACCGGTACAGGAACCTTCAGCGTAGGTACCGAGTGGGAAATCTCCCAAAACTTTATCTGGGCGAACTCCTCGCGTACCTTATTTATTAATCCTACCGTAGCGGTAAAATACACCTTCTAATTATAAAGTATGATAACGGACCAATCCTTCCATGGGGTCCGTTATCCTATTTCCCATCTGCAAACCGCAACGAGAAACAGCCTCCTCTATTTCCTCGGCAAACGAAACGGTCAGTCCGCCGATGATATGTACCGGCAACTCCGGCTTCTTGTACGTCTCCACATTGCGACGGAAGAAATCCGTGAAACACGACAACAGCAACGCCCTCACCGACGGCTCCTCCCGGTGTGCCTGCAGGAACGGAGTAAACGAAGCCAAAAAACGATTGGGATACTCCTCGCGATACACCCGGCGTATGATGTCTGCCGGCGTCAGTTGGTACTCCTCCAGGAACGCCTCTTTGAGTCCCGGCCCCATCTGGTCCTTCAGTAAGTCGCCCACCAAGCGTTTGCCCAGTACCGCACCACTTCCTTCATCGCCCAGTATAAAGCCCAGTGGAGACACCTGTCCCACAATCTCCTTACCATCGAAAAGGCACGAATTACTACCCGTACCCAAGATGCACGCCACTCCCGGTCGGTGACCGCACAGAGCCCGTGCAGCCCCCAGCATGTCGCTCGCCACCTCTATCACCGCCGTTTGCGGAAACAAATCCTGCAACAGCGCCCCCATCTCCGGGCACTTCTCGGGCGTACACCCCGCCCCATAGAAATAGATGGCATCGATAGGCACCTCCGGTAAGTAAGGCAACAACTCCTTCAGGAGCATCTTACGTATGGAGTTATGCTCCTGCATAAACGGGTTGATACCCGCCGTGCGCACGGTGCATGCCCCCTCCGGGGAGCACATCCGCCAGTTCGTTTTGGTAGAGCCGCTGTCGGCTATTAATAAGGTCTGCATATATTATTCTTCCGATATATCCTTAATCTGTTCCTCTATGATGGTTGTGCGCTGCTTCGCCTCCTCGTGTCGCTCCAGTCGGGCATCAATCTGTGCCAACTCCTTGCGTATCTCCTCGCCCCGTTTGCGCAGTTCGGAGAGTGTCGTCAGCAAGCTCTCACGCGTAGAATTGTCCGACTCCGCTCCGCGCGTCTGCGGCGCATGCAGGTCGTTCTTCCACTCCATGAGTTGGTTGCGCGCACTCTTCTCCAGCTCCTCGGCCTTCATCATCTGTACGGTAGTCTCCGTGGTACTCTTACGCAGTGCATACCAATCGGTTTCCGAACGGTACGTACGTTCCAACTCCGCAAACTGTACCGGCGGATGGTTGGCATTGAAGCGGTTCATCCACATATCCAGTTTGGAGCGCAGCGTCATGGTCTCCTGCTCCTGCCACTGCTGTTGTTGCAGTAGGGTAGTGCTCTGTCCCAGTGTCTGCAGCAGGTATTCGTTGGCACTGTCAAACTCCTTGCGCTTCCGGGTGCACTCCAGAACCAATTGGTCTTTGTACTCCGAAAGCTCTTTGAGATGCGCCTTTGGATCCTTCTCGTTCATAATCTCCGCGTAGGTCTCCTTCTTGTTGTTCAGCAGATAGATAAGTTTACTCTTCGCCTCCTCCTGCAGCGCTATGTTCTGTTCTATCATATCCTGCTGCGAAGCTATGCCGCGCAGTTGCGCATCCAGTCCGGAGAGCTCCACATCCAACTGCTGTATCTGTTCCAAAATCTTATACCAACGTGTGGACTTCTCCTGTATACCCAAGCGGAACGACTCACTGTTCTCCAGCCACTCGGCGTGCCAGTTGGCCAGTGTCATATCGTGTTCCAGGTCGCTGTAGAGTTTAGAGTACTCATCGTTCATGGTCTTCAGACGCAACTTCTCCTCCTCCACCAGTCCGGAGAACACCTGGCAAGCCGTGTTCAACTCGTTCAGTCCCACACGGTTCTCATTGCGCTTTGCCTCCAGCGCACTAATCTGTTCGTTCAGTTGGTTTATGTTGTCCTGGTGGAACGTAAAGCTCTCCATATTCTTGTGCGCCTCCTCGGCCTGGCGTATGGTGTTGTCCTGCAACTGATGCAACATGATGGTACGCGCATCTCGGTTCACCGACTCCGAACAATCGGCAAACGCCTCGCCCAGGAATCCGAAATCCTTCCACTGCTCCTTGTCCTCGGCCAACTGAGCGCGTGCGTTCTGCAACGCCAACTCCAGTTGTTCCATAACACCCTGCTCGTGTGCGTGTTGCACCTCGCTCTCGTAGAGCGCCTTCTCCTTCTGCTTAAGCAGCGCCTGCCCCTCCTCGAAGTCGCGTCCCAGCGCCTTCTGCAGTATGCCCAGCGCCTGTTCCGTCTCCGAGTGGTACGGATGATGCGTAGCACCACACACCGAACAGCTACAACCCTCGCGCAAGTCCTGGCGCAGCAAAGACACATCCTGGCTCTTGCTCAGCGTGTACGCATACTTCTGCTGTTCGCAGTTCTCGCGCATAGGACCCAGTATGCGGCGCATCTGTTCTATGTTCTGCTCCTCCGTCTGATAGTGCAAGCGCGTACGGTTCAGCTCCTGCGTCTTCTCCTCTATAAAATCGTACAAACGGCAGATACGAGCCCACACAAACGAAGCCCGGCGCAACATGTTTTGCTGCAGCGCCAAGTCGAAAGCACGCTTCTGTATACGGTTCAAGTCCTGACCGTGTATCGCCTCCTTGTGGATAGAAAGTTTCTGCGTTAAGTTGGACAGTTCGCTCTTCAAATCCTGATCCTTGCGGAAGAGATTGTTGAGCGCTATGTTGTTCACCTCGTATTCCCGCTGTTTGCGGTCGAACTCGTTCTGAGCCGATTCGCAACGCTTGCGCAGCACCTCCAGACGGTTCAACTTCAGCTGCAGCATAGACGCATTCTCCAGCACATAGCGATGGGGGAGAAGCACCTGCTGCTCCTGCGTAGCCTGTTCACGTTTGCGCATGGTCTCGCCCCGGCGCAGTTTCACCTCATCCTCCTGTTTCGCCCACGTTCTGCGGTCCTCCTCCAGTCGGCCCAAGTTCTCGGCCAGCGCCTCTATGCGCAGTTCACACGTATTTATCTCGCCCAACAGCTCCAGTCCCTCGTTCATGCGCTGCTGCACGGCACGAATCTCCAGGTCCGTTGAGGCTATCATCTTCTCCTTGTCTATATACTCATTGCGCAGTTGGCCCACCGTCTTCTGCATCTCCAGAGCCAGCTTATGCTTCGCCCCCTGTTCCTGCTGCGTCTGCGCCAACGTATCCGTCATGATAAGAATCTTCTGGAACAAGCCATGCACCTTCTCGAATTGGTCGAAACGATCCACCGCCTGTCTGTCCGCCTCCTGCTTCGTGTACTCCTGCAGAATTTTACACTTATCCGCCGTCGTCCGCTCCACCTGCTTAATCAGCAAATCGTAGTGGTCGAACCACTGCAAGCGGCGTCGCGTATCCTCAACCTCCTTCTCCACGCTCGCCAACTTGGTATTCAGCAACTGCTGCATCTCCAGGATATGTTTCATACCCGGTTCCGTCAGCACCTCCTGCTTGGTACGCTGCAGCGCAAACTCCGCCTTCGCCAGTTTGCGGAACAGCCCCTCCACCTCGGGCGACATAGAGGTACCCGTCTTCTCCTCGAATTTCTCCTTCGCTATCTCATCTACCGACATCTGCTCCGTTTCCGGAGTCTTTTTCGGGTTGTTTTTATCTTGTTTCCAGAATAATTTCATTGTAAAGTGCGTTTATGACGCAAAGTTACGCAATTTTTTGCTATCTTTGCACGCAAATTCAGTAAAAATATAGAACTATGGCAACAAAACCGAGTATACCGAAGGGTACGAGAGACTTTTCGGCCGTTGAAATGGCGAAACGTAATTACATCTTCGACACGATACGTTCCGTTTACGCACTCTATGGATTCTCACAGATAGAGACCCCCGCTATGGAGAACCTCTCCACCCTGATGGGAAAATACGGCGAAGAGGGCGATAAACTTCTCTTTAAGATATTGAATTCCGGCAACTATATGAGTGGCGTCACCGCCGACGATTTGGTCGATGTACAGCCCCTCAAACTGGCAGCACGCATCTGCGAGAAGGGTCTTCGCTACGACCTCACCGTGCCTTTCGCACGCTATGTGGTGCAGCACCGCGACGAACTTACGCTCCCCTTTAAGCGCTATCAGATACAACCCGTATGGCGCGCCGACCGTCCGCAGAAGGGACGCTATCGCGAGTTCTATCAGTGCGATGCCGACATAGTAGGCAGCGACTCCCTCCTGAACGAGGTAGAGCTCATGCAGATTGTCGATACGGTATTCTCCCGCTTCGGCATACGGGTAGCCATCAAGATAAACAACCGTAAAATCTTGGCCGGTATTGCCGAGTTGATAGGCGAGGCCGATAAGATTGTAGACATCACCGTAGCCATCGATAAGCTCGATAAGATAGGTCTCGACAACGTAAACAAGGAGTTGGCCGATTGCGGTATTCCGGCAGCCGCCATAGAGCAGTTGCAACCCATCATCTGCCTGGAGGGTACCAATGCCGAGAAGCTCGACAAGATGAGCGAAGTGCTCGCTTCCAGCGAGATAGGTCTTAAGGGTATCGAAGAGTGTCGCTTTGTACTCACCACCCTGGAGTCCCTCGGCATAAAGAACCAAGTAGACCTGGATCTCACCCTGGCCCGCGGTTTGAACTACTACACCGGATGCATCTTCGAGGTGAAAGCACTCGATGTACAGATAGGTAGCATCACCGGTGGCGGTCGCTACGACAACCTTACAGGCATTTTCGGCATGCCGGGCTTGAGCGGTGTGGGCATCTCCTTCGGAGCCGACCGCATCTTCGACGTCCTGAACCAGCTCGACCTCTACCCCAAAGACAGCGTACAGGGAACCCGCCTGCTCTTTGTAACCTTTGGCGACAAGGAAGCAGCCTTCAGTCTCCGGCTCCTGCGCGAAGTACGTGCCGCAGGTATCCGCAGCGAGATATACCCCGATGCCGGTGCCAAGATGAAGAAGCAGATGGGCTATGCCAATGCCAAGGAGATTCCGTTCGTAGCCATCGTGGGCGAAAACGAGATGAACGAGGGCAAGGTGATGCTCAAGAACATGACCACCGGCGAGCAGTCGCTCGTAGGCGTGGACGAGGTGATAGCAGCTGTAAAGGCGTAAGCCATAAGCATATCCATAACAACTACAGTGTAGGGGCGTTCCCGTAGGAATGTTCCTGCACTGTTTTTTTTACACTCGCACCACGCAGTATCGGCTCCCCTCGTGCAGGTGTTGGCGGTGTGCAAACGTAGGTAAGAGTTTGTTGAAGGCATCCATATTCATACCATTCATCTCCGTAGGATACTTCGTTTTCAACTCCTTGAATATCTCGTCCGCACTCATGCGGAGAACCCCCTCGGCGGTGCGCTCCACCTCGCGATACGTTCTGCGGAACAGCTCCTCCGCCGGTACCTCCTTATAGAAATAACGGTTGTTCATCTGTACAATCGCCTCCTCCTCTTTGCTAAACCAGTAACGCTCCCCGTGGAGAATCTCGTGCTTCAGCTGCGCGTACAACTGCTCGTATTCAATCGGAGTATCGCAATCTATGGGCTGCTCCAGCTCCACGCACAGAAAGCGACGGCTACCCGACTTGTCCGTAAGCAAATCGAGGCTGTTGGAAGTACCTATAAACGAAGCCAAACGGAAGCAGCCACTCGTCGTCTTCTGGTACGTTCTGCGTATGTTCAGCGCCGTCATCTGCATCAAGTTCTTGAGCTGAGCCCCACGTTTGGGCGAAATTCTATCAAACTCATCCAAGTTGATGAGACCATAATCCATCAGCTTCTTCTCGCAACTCGCCGGCTGCGCCACATCGAAGCTATCCGTATAGTACCCCTGCAACTCCTCCGGCACCAGCATGCGGCAAAAGGTAGACTTACCCCATCCCTGTTCGCGACTTATAAGAATAGGAGCCACACTGTTGGCACGACTGCTACCCACGCCTTTTTTTCGGCGCGCATACCCCATCCACTGAGCCGACATAGCCAGCATCCAGCGATGGAACCCCTGCACCCACATCTTGTTGCTCGATACACGCTGAGCCAGCGCCGTCACACGATCCGTGCCATCCCACTCCGGCAGCTCCTCAAAGTACTGCAAGAAAGGATGATACTCCGGCACCTCCTCGGAGTCTATATAGCGTTCCACGTCCACACCCCACACATTGGCGCCCGCACACTGCACGTTCTGCACAAGGCTACCGCGCACACGTTGGTTGGCCGTACGAAACACCGGCGTCCGTTCGCCCGTCTTTGTGTTGGCTATCTCCGTTTGGTTGGTTATCACATTGAAGCGGAGCGTGTATTGATCGTCCAGGTAGTTCAAGAACTTCTTATACTCACGCGGGAACGCCGCCTCCTTGGTCTCCTTCGCCTCCGGCACCTTCACTACCTTGGCATCCGTCTCCTCCGCACCGGTAGGCACCTTCTTTCCCGTCGCACGCAGCACCGCACGGTCCACTATCTTCAAGATAGAATCCATCTCCTCCTGCAAGAACGCCACCCCCTGCATCCGCGCAGCGTAGGACAGCGCAAAGGCTATGTTTCTATGCGTCACCTCCGTAGCCGGCAGCATCTCCACTGTTGTAGATTTTTCCACCTCTACGGTCACATCATCCGCCATGGAACGGCAGATTTTCTCATACCATTTTTTTAATATCTTCATATATCATCTGTTTTTAAAATTCGACAAAAAGCCTCCACTCCACCCGTACGGATAGAGCAAAAGGAGGGGGAGAGATGAACCGCTGTTCTTCCCGCCATGCGTTAAAAATGTAATTTGTAGTATGTTATAGTTTATCGCCGTCCGGCTTCACTTTTTCAGCCCGCAAAGATACAACAATCTTTTGATTTTACCAAATCTTTTAGACCAAATTTTTCAAAAAAAAAGTCCATCGAGTTTTCGTGTTTTCAATACCCGGAAATGGGGGTAAAAAACCTCCGGAAGCCGTCATCTGTCACTCCAAAGTGCCCCGCTTTCTCCTCCTATCTCCGCAGGTTTCCAGGCAAAACTGCCGAAGAAAAATATTTTTCTGCGCGCACAAAATTTCAGCCTCAGCTCTTTGTCCTATATTTTCGCAGTAATTTGCGTCTATCGCCGTGACACCTGTCCCGAAAAGCCGGCATTGTGACGGGTGCAGCTTCGTTCACCCGTTACTTGTCACGCGCATTGATATTCAGAGAGCTAAATATGCAGAAAAGTTCCTCTGTCACCTGTCACCACTCCCCAGATACAAAAGAATCGAAAAACGTGTCAACCTGTCACCGAGTCACCATAGCTCTTGAAAATCACAACACTTACCGGTGACAGGGGGGTGTCACCGGTAGAGTAGGGGTGAAGTGTAAATAAATCTGCATGTGCTCGCGGGGAGATGGTACCCGGTTCTGTCTTGGTGATGGAGGTAAATGCACATTCCTCTCCAAGAGGGTATGTCTTTAACCGATTAAAATGGGAAGTTTAATAAAAAAGGGTGAAAAAGTTTGGAAAACTCCTTTGGGCGTTGTATCTTTGCACGAAGAAAGTAAAGATGAATAAGTATAATAGTCCCTATTCAGTAGTGGTCACAGTGGCGATGATGGAACGCTAGATTGCCTGTGTAATCTACAATGTGGATGTGTCGGTAGCTGTCGAGCCGATGATTGATATGGACTTTAAAACGAAGGAAACTATGGAACAGCAAGATAACGAATTTATCAGTAAATTCAATGAACTACGCTATCATTCGGAGAGTGAGGTGGTTGAGTTTAAGAAAGCTGAAAATAACTTTGATGTAGATGACTTGGGCAAATACTTCTCAGCGTTGAGCAACGAAGCGAATCTCCGGGATAAGGACTTTGCATGGCTCATCTTTGGCGTGCACGATAAGTCACGGGAAGTGCTGGGCACTTCATTCAAAGATGGAGAGGTGGCTTTAAACAAGCTGAAGAACGATATGTCGCAGCACACCACTGAGAATATCATCTTCAGAGATATAGCCCCCATCTTTGTGGATGGCAAGCGGGTGCTGATGTTCAAGATACCGGCATCGCCTCATAACATGGTGATGAAATGGAAGGGAGTTGCTTATGGACGTGTGGGTGAGAGTTTACGTCCTCTAGACCAGGCTATACAGGATCAAATCCGCAATGAACGCCCCGAAAGTGATTTTACCGCACAAATCATTGAGGAAGCCTCCATCGCTGATTTAGACGATGAGGCCATCGCCATAGCACTCAAAGGGTATTGTGAACGCTTTCCTGACAAGGCGGAGATAGCAAAGAACTGGGACAATGCTACTTTCTTGGACAAAGCAAAAATCACCATCAATGGCAAGGTGACTTTTACAGCACTCTTGCTGCTGGGTAAGGAGGAGTCGGCGCACTATCTCAATCATATTGCACAAATGGTTTGGAGATTGCAGACCGAGGAGGAAAGGGCAGCCATGATTTTCTATCCTCCGTTCCTTACGTCCACTTCCAAGTTATTGGCCTGTATACGAAATTATCGTTTTAAGTTGTATCCCAACAATAGTCTGATTCCTACCGAGGTGTGGAAGTACGATACGCGTACCATTTTGGAGGCGCTGCACAACTGTATCGCTCACCAAAACTATCGGTTGAACGAGCGTATCGTGGTTACTGAACTTCAAGAGGACCTGGTATTTAAGAATGCCGGCAACTTCTATGACGGTGAATACGAGGACTACATTGAAGGATTGAAGACTCCTACAAAATATCGTAATCCGTTCTTGGTTAGCGCGATGGTTAACATAAAGATGATTGACAGTCAGGGATTCGGTATACACGATATGTACGAACGTCAGAAGAATCGGTACCTGCCGATGCCGGACTATGACTTTACGGAAGTCAACCATGTGTCATTGACCATTCCCGGACGGGTGATCAACATGGATTATTCGCTGATGCTGATGGATAATTCGGATTTGGATCTTGTCACCATTATGCTGCTGGACAGTGTGCAAAAGAATAAACCTATTTCCAAAGAGGCTATATCTCACCTGCGCAAAATGAAATTGATTGAGGGCAGAAGTCCCAATCTGTTTATCAGTAAGCAAATCGCCAAGACTACGCATGCCGAAATTGAATATACGGACCTGAAGGGATTTGATGATGAGTATTATTGTGATTACATTCTCAAAGCTTTGACACAGCACGGAAAGTTAAGACGGGCAGATTTCAATAAGGGATTGATGCCGAAGTTGCCGGCTGTGTTGTCGGAAGAACAGAAGGTCAATAAAATCGGAAACCTTTTGACTGTATTAAGGAAGAAGGGGAAGATTAAATTGGGGGAAAATAAGTACTGGGAGCTTGTAGAATGAGTACCTGTTTTTAAGCGAACTTTAAGCGAACTTTAAGCGAACTTAAGCGAACTTTTGTATTAAGTGTCTGATAATTAATATATTAACAATTTTGTCGAAAAAGCAACAAAAATGCAAGAAAATGTAATGGATGCCTTCTTTGGCAAGG
>CAZUTW010000041.1:0-13379 GCA_964623295.1 uncultured Bacteroidaceae bacterium
TTGCTCTTTGCCCATCCATCCATCTACTTACCTCTGCTCAACGCCCTTTATAACGCATCCGAATGCACCGGTTCTATTCGTACAAAGAAATCCTATCGATGATTTAGAAACGAGTCTTATCGCATGATTAAAAAAACTTGGGCTTCGGATTGGCTGATGCTTCTCCGAAACCCAAGAAAAAAAAATTATTACGCCGGAGTCCTCACGGAGTCCAAGAAAAGCGTAAAGTCTTATTTGATAAGATTTAAAATCATGTCTGCAATGGCTGTAATATCGGCCACGGTTATCTCACCATCGCCATTGGCATCGGCTGCGGTTGTATCTATCTCATAGGTGTTGTCCAAGAGATATGCTGCAACAGCCTCAATATCGCTAACCGTCACATTACCATCACCGTTAGCATCGCCTACCAACACATTACTCGTGGACTTGGCGAGAACGTATAGACGTACATCATCGGCACGCAACCACTGATTGTCGGAGGTGCGGAAGGCAATCGTAACTTCAGCATCTTCCGTAAGGGTAAAGCTCTCTATCACAGCATCCACAAAGTAGTGCTGCCCCATATCGCTTCCCTGAACGGTTACGCCGGCATCGCCACACAAAAGAGTAGCACTACTACCCTCTTCGGTATTCACCTTAGCACTCAAACGATAAGTACCGGCAGGCAACTCAATCGTTTGATACAGAATATCTTCGTTATCGATACCACTCTTAGCATAGAAAAGTTTCTCGCCATCGGTACCCACAGTGTAGTACACAGCAGATGAGTTCAAGCTGATAGCACCCGTGATTTCGGGATTCTTGGTCCATCCGGTAACGGTAGAGCCCGAACCGGTCTCGAAGGACGGGTTCTGTATGTAACGATCGGTTACCTCTTCGCCCCACGGATTGTCTGTTCCATCCCACTCTCCGGTATATTGCTCGGACAAAGCCTCTATGTAAGCAGCGATAGATTTCGTGAGCGCTCTACAAGTAGATGAACTTGTCTCGGCAAAGGCAGCTACGATGGAGTCACCGGCAGTCACAACAGAGTCGAGTGCCGTGTAATCGGCTTTTCCTCGCAGAGAGTAGTACTGTGTGAGAGCATCGTATCCCTCGGCTACAGCGGCAGCCAACTGCTTCATATACTTATCGTACGTGTTGATACTGAGGTTGATGGTAGCAAGTGTGGTACTCTCGTTCTGTATATAGCCCGTGAGAGCGGGTACTGTGGTACCTTGACTCACTTTTGTGAAACGTTGTGTCTCAGACTCATCCAACAAGAAGCAACGATCGCTCGGAGTCTCCAGTGTTGTCCATGTCCCCTTGAATACCTCATCGCTCTCGCTATCGGCTGCACCCTGGGTAGCCGGAATCTCCACATTGCGAGCGTAGATAAGCGTATTCTCGGCATTGCTGCAGTCTACTATATATAAATAAGGAGTATTCGCCTTCAGTTCCGTTACCACAGTCGCCGTCTTGATAGCGTTGGTAGTGTGCGTCTCCAAGCGACGAGCCGTGAGATGATTGGGCACCTTTGCATCGAACGGCAGCACAAGTGTAGAGAAAATACCGGCACTATCAAGCGCATGATTAAAGGTAGCCTTGGTAGCCGTGAAAGCAGCTTTAGGTGCAAAATCGTATCCCTTGGTGAGATAGAGAGATGCACATACCCCATTCTTTATCACATTGTTACCGGACGCACTACCATCGGTAGCACACCAGAAGAGCATGTTTGGATTGGTAGAAACAGAAGGAACTTCCCCTACTCCATCCACAGCCGTAAGATCCACGTTGGTAACACCCTCAAGCTTCGCTACGGCATCCTGGAAAGCATTGGCATCCCAGTGTCCGGTAAAGGTAGCGGTACCATTCTCGAGAGAAGCAGCAAGGTCCTTGCCCGGAGCCTGGAAGTAGAGCGTCTCCACATCCTGCAACGTGAAGGAATACTTGGCAGTACCTATGGTGTATTCCGGTTGGATACTCAGCACATAATTGAGCGTATCCTTCAAGTATTTAAAGGTGTACTCAATAGGCGTATCCGTACCCGGTTCAAAGTTGTACGTCTTTATCGTAGCCGTCTGTGTCTTCACCAGTTCGCCGGAGTTCTTACCGTATTGCAAGAGTTCAAGTTTGAACGAAGGAGTACAAGGAGCCGTACCATCGTTGTGTACGGTTGCATGTACATCTATCTGAGTGTTGTAGACCAGCTGATAGGTGTTGCCCCCCTCCTCTACCGAATTGGACGATGCATCTATAGCAAAATCCTTCACCGTCAGTTTCGGTTCGTTCTCTGTAGCCTCGCGACTATCGGATGCCAAGACCGTACCCTTGGAATCGCGCACCTGTATGCGATAGGTCTTGAGCAACGCCGGTTTGTACTCGAAAGTAACAAGAGCACTCTCCCCTGCCGGTATCACCACGTCCGAAGTAGCCTTAGCGGTACCCATATCCGTTCCCGTAGCAGCATAGAGAGAGAAGCCACCGTTGTAATCGAGCGTACCATTGTTGGTCACCTTCACACGAATCCTATTGGTAGCACCATAGTAGAAGTCATCGTCAATCATGAAAGCACTGAGGTTGTTCTTCTTAGGTTGTATCTGGTAGACCATGGACTGTGACGTATTGAAACCATTCATACCCGTCTCATCGTCCACGGTATAGTAACCGTCACCCTGGCCACCCCAACCGAAGTTGAAGTGGAAGTGAGCCGTACCCGAAGCTCTGTAACCATCGAGCACCACGGCATGTCCACCACTCGTTTCGCTCACACCCGCATAGATGATAGGGCGTCCGGCAGAGAGTTCCGTGTAGATGGTTTTCTCCCACGTACTCAAGTCACTACCCTTACTTGCCGAAGTACTACTTAAACCGAATTGACCGCTAAAAGTATTCACCAAGTCACCAATTTGTCCGGCAGTAGAAGAACCATAGCCCAGGTAGTTGGACATGCCCACACAAGCCACCAATACAGCCACGGCATTCTTGTATTCCGAAGATTCGCTACCGCTGTAGCTCTCCTTCATGAGCTCCCACTGGAACGGAGTACCCTTGGTAATCTTCACGTTGGCCGTGTTCTCCATATCGCAACCGCTGTACTCAAACTTGTAAGACGGAGTATCGTACTGAGAGTAACGGTTACAATCCTTGCGCCAGTAGTACAACAACTGCGATGCCGCCGTAGCAACGCATCCCGTAGCACAGCGAGAATTAGAGTCGCTGGCACGACGCGGACAAGCATCGTTGTACGGACTGGACTGATGCCAATGCGTAGGAACCAGCGTAGCGATATCGGTCCAAGAAGACTGCACACGAGCCGCGTTGGAACGAACCAACGTACGCGATGGTGCCCCCGCCTCCTGAGCCTGTTGGATAAGGTTGGCATAGCCCGCAATCCACTCCAACAAAGCAGGCGGCATCTCACTCTCCACGAAATCACCCGATTCCGTATATCCCAAAACCTCCGGCAAGCAATCGTCACCCGACACGATGACGAAACCCGCATTGGCTCCACGAGAGAAAATGTAGAGCGGAGCATCCCGTTCCACCGTTCCGGAAACCAACTTAGAACCATTGGAACGAGCCACCAACTGAGGCTCCCCACCGGGTATTGCCACGTAATCGGCAGCAATCTCCTTGGCTCTACTCCTGCCTATAGGGTCGGCCCAAGCAGAGAGGGAAGATATTGCTAATAAGCAAAGTATAGTTCTTTTGTCCATATATGTTTTTAATTAGTTGCCACATTAATTACCCTGCAAATATACAAAAAATATCCGTTTCCATCGTCAAAATCTTGCAGAACTCGCTTTTTTTTTCTACTTTTGTCGATGATTGTTAATCAAAAAAACTCATATATATGAAAAAGTTATTGATATTCACCCTCCTTTTGTGTCTTTTTGCACCTACCATGAGCGTGCAAGCCAAGCGCACAAAGACAAGCGAGGAAACAACAGGAGCACAGGACCGTGCTTATTGGGTTAAGTTGGCCTACACCATGGCAGCCCCGGTGCTGGAGAACATGGCCAACGGTACGTTGCAAAAGAACATGAAGTTGGAGTTGAGCCCCTCCTGGGACAACCGCGACAAGAAAGTAGCATACATGGAGTGCTTCGGTCGACTGATGGCCGGTATCACCCCATGGCTCACCCTTCCCGACGATGACACCGCCGAAGGCAAGCAGCGCAAGCAACTCCGTGAATGGGCACTCAAAGCCTACGCCAATGCCGTAGATCCCGAGTCACCCGACTACCTGGGATGGCGCAGCGGAGGTCAGACCCTGGTAGATGCAGCCTACGTAGTAGAGAGCCTTCTGCGCGGATACGATGCCCTCTGGGTACCCCTGGATAGCGTCACCAAACAGCGCTATATAAAGGAGTTGCAAGGCCTGCGTCGTTACGACCCCTGCACCACCAACTGGTTGCTTTTCTGCGCCATGGAAGAAAGCTTCCTCATGAAGATAGGTGCCAGCTACGACCAGTACCGCATCCACATGGCTATGAATAAGGTAGAAGAATGGTACGTAGGCGATGGCTGGTACAGCGATGGAGCCGCCTTTGCATTCGACTACTACAACTCCTACGTCATCCAGCCCATGTACCTGGAGTGCCTGCAGATGATTAAGGAGAAGTATCCGAACGATTCCTGGATCTGTCGTTCCAACGGCAGCGAGAACGGCGTACAGAAGCGCTACGCCAATGTGCTGAAGCGCATGCAGAAGTACGGCGTTATCCTGGAGCGTTTCATCTCCCCCGAGGGAACCTTCCCCGTAGTAGGACGTTCCATCACCTACCGCATGGCAGTGATGCAACCGCTGGCCCTGTTGGCCTGGAAGAAACTCCTCCCCGATGAGCTGCACAACGGCCAAGTAAGAGCAGGACTCACCGCCGTGATGAAGCGCATGTTCGAAGGTAAAGGACAAACCAACTTCACCTCGGACGGTTACCTAACCATCGGATTCGTAGGCAGTCACCCGAATACCGCCGACTGGTACACCAACAACGGAAGTCTCTACATGACCTCCCTAGCCTTCATGCCCCTAGGTCTACCCGCCGACGACGCCTTCTGGACCGATGCACCCGAGAAGTGGACCTCCAAGAAAGCATGGGAAGGCGACGACTTCCCCAAGGACCACAAGTGGAACATCAACAAACAAATCCTCTATTGGGAGTAACAAACCGACTCCGGGCACACCGGAATACGGATAAATAAAAAAACAGGATGCTTGCAGCTCATAACTTGCAAGCATCCTGTTCTTATTTTCAGAAGGGTTTAGACCTCCATGGCCGCCATCACCTTCTTGTAATACTTCTCCGTTGCTTTTTTGGAATAACGCTGTCCACCGTTCCAAGAACGAATAGCGTGCTCCACGTTGTTGTCCGGATTGTGAGCATCTTGAATCAGCAAGAACATCTCCTTGGATTTGTTTAAGCTCACACGGTCAGCCAAGCTGTAGCGCTTACGGCTGTTTCTCATTTCTAGAATACGATTACATTCTGCTACCAAAATAGGTGTTATCTGCATCGGTCCCACCGATTTACCGCTTTTGGCATTTACATCACCTCCACTCTCTACCTGAATAATCGCATTAATTACTTTACTCCAGTTTACTTTTTCTGTAGCTTTTAACGGCATACATAAGGTAAATCCACATAAAAGTAGAATAATGTTTCTTCTTAATGTCATAAATACTGTTTTTTGGAGTTTGAGTTGGACTCGGCATTCAAATACAAAATGAATGAAACTCGCGATAAACGTTCTCCTTATTAGAACCGGGATATCTGAACTCCGTTATACATAGAACGGCCTCTCTATACAAGGGAAAGGAACGCGCCCTTTAACTTATCGGTCGCAAAGTTACAAAGATTCATTTAAACGAGCAAGATTATCGTGCTAAAAAACAGTAATATAGCTTAATTTCTTGATATGTATCAATTCCTTTTAGTTTCTCATTCCGCCTCTTTTTTACGCTCCGACATGGGGAAAAGATCAATATATTTCATCTGCACCATGATTTGTTTTTGACGCTTTAGCATGTAGGCCGACGGAGTCAGTGAACTATATCTTAGCGGATTGGGAAGCGTAGCGGCAATGAGAGCACACTGACGACGTGTAAGATTCTCTGCCGTAGTATTAAAGTGCTCTACGGCAACCGCTTGAGCACCATAGATGCCCGGTCCCATCTCTATGGAGTTTAGATAGACCTCCATGATGCGCTCCTTACCCCAGATGAGTTCTATGAGCACCGTAAAGTAAGCCTCGAACCCCTTTCGCACCCAGGTAGAATTGGGCCACAAGAAGACATTCTTGGCCGTTTGTTGACTGATGGTGCTACCACCACGAAAGCGTTTACCCGCTTTGCGCTCCTCCAGAGCAAGCTCAATACCCTTCCAGGAGAAGCCATGATGCTCCAGGAAGAGCTGATCCTCCGACGCCATGACAGCCACCGGCATATACTTGGACATCTCCTCCAGCGGCACCCACTTATGCGCCAGTTTCATCTCCTCACCGTTCATCTTCTGCTGGAAACAACGGATAAACATGAGAGGCGTAAAGTACACCGGCACAAACTTGTACAGTACAGTAGCAAAAATAGTGGTCCCGAAAAACAGGACCACTATTATTCTTGCAATTTTCCGTATACGTTTAAGAATAAACATATAAAGCAAATTTAATTTTCACTTCTTTCTGTTGAGCCGTGATTAGTTAGCAGCCTGAGCAGCCTTAATCATAGCCTCAGAAGCGTAGAGATAGATCTCAACACGTCTGTTCTGAGCCTGACCTGCAGTGGTAGAGTTATCGGCAACAGGGTTGCTCTCGCCAAGACCCTCAACAGATGCAATCTGAGAAGAAGCTACGCTGCAGCTGTTCTTCAAGTAGTTGGAAACAGCGTTAGCACGAGCCAAAGACAACTCCAGGTTCTTTGCAGTACTCTGCTCGGTAGTGCAGTTCTTCCAACCTGCATTGTCGGTGTAACCCTGAATAGCCACGTTCATATCGGTGTTAGCATTCAGCACGTTGGTAGCGAACTGAGACAGAGAGCTAGTAGCGGTAGAGCTCAAAGTAGACTTACCGGTAGCGAAGAGGATACCTGAATCGAAGGTAACCTTTACAGCCTGCAAACCGTTAGCATCGGTTACACTCTCCACCTGCGCATTAGCAACAGCCTCGGCAGCCTTCTTAGCCTTATCCATGCGGTTACCGATGATAGCACCGGCACCTGCACCCACAGCAGTACCTACAGCAGCACCGATAGCAGTGTTACCTGCCAACTTGCCTACTACAGCACCCAAAACAGCACCACCACCGGCACCAATCAAACCACCCTTTGCAGTATTGCTCATACTACAACCGGACAATACGATAGCCAAAGACATAACAATGGCCAAAAACTTAAAATTCTTCATTGTCGTTTGTTTAATTAATTATCATTCGTCTCATCAAAGACGGCGCAAAGTTACAACATTATATTTAAAAAAGGTACAAAAAAACGGGAATATTGCTTATACTTTCTACGAATGCCCTTATTTTATCGCACAACCCACTCATTTCTCCGTTATTTTTTATACTTTTGTACGCAAATAGAAATAAAGACAGAAATAAAATGGCAAAAGAGCTGAAAGATTTAACCAAACGCAGTGAGAATTACTCACAGTGGTATAACGAACTGGTAGTAAAAGCCGACCTTGCAGAACAGGCCGACGTGCGTGGATGTATGGTGATAAAGCCCTACGGATACGCTATCTGGGAAAAAATGCAGCAGAACTTGGACCGCATGTTCAAGGAGACAGGCGTACAGAACGCCTACTTCCCCTTGTTGATTCCGAAGTCCTTCTTGAGCAAGGAAGCCGAGCATGTAGAAGGTTTTGCCAAGGAGTGTGCCGTAGTAACACACTACCGCCTCAAGACCAACGAGGACCATACCGGAGTGGTAGTAGACCCCGCAGCCCGTCTCGAGGAAGAACTCATCATCCGTCCTACCAGTGAGACCATCATCTGGAACACCTATAAGAATTGGATTAAGAGCTATCGCGACCTGCCAGTACTGTGCAACCAGTGGTGCAACGTGATGCGTTGGGAGATGCGTACCCGCTTGTTCCTGCGCACCTCAGAGTTCTTGTGGCAAGAGGGACACACCGCCCACGCCACCCGCGAAGAGGCCGAAGAGCGTGCCAAGATGATGCTGAAGATTTACGCCAACTTTGCCGAGAAATACATGGCCGTGCCGGTAGTTCAGGGAGTAAAGAGCGAGACAGAACGTTTCGCCGGAGCACTGGACACCTACACCATAGAAGCCATGATGCAGGACGGCAAGGCACTGCAGAGCGGTACCAGCCACTTCCTGGGTCAGAACTTCGGTAAAGCCTTCAACGTACAATTTATTAATAAGGAGAACAAGCTGGAATATGCATGGGCCACCTCATGGGGCGTATCCACCCGACTGATGGGAGCACTCATCATGACCCACTCCGACGACAACGGACTTGTACTTCCACCTATGCTCGCACCTATCCAGGTAGTCATAGTACCCGTATACCGCAACGAAGAACAGCTCAAAGCCATCGACGAGAAGATGGCCGGCGTAGTAGAAAAGCTCCGCAAGGCAGGCATCTCCGTTAAGTACGACAACAACGACAACAAGCGCCCCGGCTTCAAGTTTGCCGACTACGAGCTCAAGGGTATACCCGTACGCCTCGTAATGGGAGGTCGCGATTTGGAGAACAACACCATAGAGGTGATGCGCCGCGACACCCTGGAGAAGGAAACCCGCTCCTGCGACGGCATAGAAGAGTACGTAGAGCAGTTGCTCCAAGAGATTCAGGAGAACATCTTCGCCAAGGCCAAAGAGCGCCTGAACAGCCGCATCTACGAGTGCGAGAACTACGACGAGTTCAAGGAGCGCGTCAAGGACGGCGGATTCTTCCTCTGCCACTGGGACGGTACCCCCGAGACCGAAGCCAAGATAAAGGAAGAGACCCAAGCAACCATACGTTGCGTACCGTTCGACGTAGAGCAGACCCCCGGCACCGACATGGTATCCGGCAAACCCGCCAAGTATCGCGTACTCATAGCACGCTCATACTAAAGAAAATCGCCTAGATTAGAATACAACAATAGCCGATGCAACTTGAAAAAGAAGCATCGGCTATTTCTTTATATACATTTATTGCGTGTCCTCCTGTTAAAAAGCCGACGGCGATATGATGGGATACGCCCAAGCCGGAAGGTTGGATATGCTCATGCTCCCCAAGTTACCATCCGTTATGTGGAACAACAAGTTGGGAACAGAACCATCCACGGAATTATCGAACACATACAAGCTGTTCACCATGCGCGCCACCTTGCAGCACCGAGCTATAGACTCACGATACTGCATCACTATATCGCCCACCGACGCACTGTGCCCCTGCGCCATGACACGCGATGCAACACGCGCAGCATTGATACACGGCGACGACGTACCTATGTAGAACACACGCACATAGAAACCCGCCTTCTTCGCCTTGTTGATCAGCGCCACCATATCGTCGGTAGACAACGTGCACTCCAGCAGCATGGAACGCCCCTCGTGCAAATCCTCCGACACACGCTCATCGCAAGCACGCCGAGCACTGCGCAAGTTCGCAACAGTACCCCACCCGTCGAACGCATCCTCCGCCATTTTATACAAATCCACGAAATCGACATCACGTAGCCACCCGTACTCATACATCTTATTGATGATCATGGTCTTTCCGGCACCCTCGGCACCCACCACCATATTCATTACGGGTTTATGCTTGTTATCACTCATTTCTTCCTCCTTTTCCTTCGTTCCGGGAGAGTAGACACACCCCCACTTCGTTCGGGAACCTATTTATTATAATTATTGAAAACCGACTTACGCACACTCATCAGGAACTCCCCATTGGTACGTTTCCCCTGTGCAAAAGCATCTATCGCTGCCTCCGTCATAATTTGATTCATTTTTTCCTCACTCGGATCATCCATACTCGCCAGTGAGTATCCATTCTCTTCCATTTCCTGCATATACTGCCTCCTATTCTAAAATTCTGTCACTGCGCCACCCCCTTCTCTCGCTTAAAACGGCCAGTGCTCCTTACTTTGGCTGCAAAATTACACTTTTATTTCCATATCCGAACCCTCTTCAACATTCTTTTTTTAAGAAAATCACTTAATTTCGTTTTTTATAGTTGTTTTTCACTTTTAAAAGGCAGTTTTTCGTAAAAAAGCACCTCATACAGAATGTTTTTCGGTAACCAATTGCAAAAATAAGAACCCCACCGAAGAACCTTTTCCCCACCCCCATTGTTATACCCATACGAGATATTCACCCATTTATTCACCCCTATTATACACTACATCATGAGAAAGAAAGATTTCATAAGCGGATGCCTTCTGGGCACCATAGGATGCCTCTACTTCCCCGCCTGGGCCATAGCCGAAGAACACCCCACCGACTCCACCCGCCAAGAGATACGCGCCGCCAAGCGCGCCGCCTGGTACGAAAAGCGCAAAGAAGAACGCGCCGAGCGCGAAGCCCTGGAAGCCATACAAGACTCCGTAGCCTTTGCACAAGCCACCACAGCCATAGCCCAAGGCAACTGGGTACTACAAGCCAACCAAGTAACCTTCCGCAACGGCATGGTCCGCCTCGTATCCTCCGGCACCAACTTCATCTCCGTCAACCAAGACATAGGAACCATCCAAACCGCCTTCAACAACTACAACCTAGCCCCATCCCCCAACGGACTCGGCGGCGTAACCATACAAGGCGCCATCTCCCCCATCACCCAAAAGCAAGACGACGACGGCTGCCTCTTCACCGCCTTCAGCGTGATGGACGGCGGACGCTCCTGCATCGTCCACCTCTGGCTCACCATAGACAGCAACCAAGCCAACGCCACCATCTACCCCAATTTCACCGGCAACATACTGCAGATGAGCGGCACACTAGTGCCCTACGACCAGGCCTCCATCTTCGTAGGAAACCCCTGGTGACAGCATAACAGGCGTTAAAAATATCTTTTTTATGTGTTTTTCTCCCTTTTTCTTGAACTTTTGATAGCTATTTCGCAAAAAATATGTACTTTTGCAAGTCAAAATAGTAAAGTAGGAATTTTATGATAGGTAGAAAGATACAATTTACGAAGATGCATGGAGCGGGAAACGACTATATCTACGTCTACACCCCGCTCTATCCTATAGAAAACCCGGAAGAAGCCTCCATAGCATGGAGTAAGCCCCACTTCGGGATAGGAAGCGACGGACTCATACTGATAGGCAAAAGCCAAGTAGCCGATTTCTCTATGCGCATATTCAACAACGACGGATCGGAAGCCATGATGTGCGGCAACGGCGTGCGCTGCTGCGCCAAGTTCGTGTGGGACCACAAGCTCACCCAAAAAGAAACGGTATCTTTCGAAACCAAATCGGGCATAAAGATTATCCGCCTGCAAGTAGAAGCCGACGGCAGTGTCAACGCCGCCACGGTAGACATGGGAGAACCCCTATTATATAATAAGGTACAACTCGCCACCCCCGACGGCGGCATGATAGCCGGCAGCGTAGAAGCCGCAGGCAAGCAATACACCGGCACCTACGTCTGCATGGGCAACCCCCACTTTGTGATATTTGTAGACGACATAACCCGGGTAGACCTCCCCACAGAAGGACGCGCCCTGGAGACAAGCCCCCTCTTCCCCGAGCGCTGCAACATAGAGTTCGCACAAGTACTCAGCGACGGCAACATCCGCATGCGCGTGTGGGAACGCGGTAGCGGCATCACCATGGCCTGCGGAACAGGCGCCTGCGCCACAGCCGTAGCAGCCGCGCTCAACAAGAAAGCAACCCGAGCAAGCAACATAGTCATGGACGGCGGCACACTCCACATAGAGTGGAACGAGCAAGACAACCACATCTACATGACCGGCCCCGCAGCCCGCGTCTTCGAGGGAGAGATAGAACTGTAAGACAAAGAATAAAAATAGAATAGAACATATATGGCATTAGTAAATGAGAATTTTTTGAAGATTCCTGCCAGCTACCTCTTTTCCGACATAGCAAAGAAGGTAAGCACCTTTAAGCAGGAACATCCCGAGGCCGACGTTATCCGTTTGGGAATAGGCGACGTAACCATCCCCCTGGCCCCGGCCGTCATCAAGGCACTCCATGCCGCTGTCGACGAGATGGGCGTAAAAGAAACCTTCCGCGGATACGGTCCCGAGCACGGATACGACTTTCTGCAGGAAGCCATCATAAAGAACGATTTCGAACCCAGAGGCATCCACCTGGAGCCCGCCGAGGTATTCATAAACGACGGAGCCAAGAGCGACACCGGTAACATAGGCGACATCCTGGGCCTGAGCAACAGCATAGGTCTTACCGACCCCGTTTACCCCGTATACGTAGACAGCAACGCCATGTGCGGACGCGCCGGCGAAGTGGTAGACGGCAAGTGGAACAAGATAACCTACATCCCCTGCAACAAGGAGAACAACTTCGTTCCCGCCCTGCCCGAGAAGCGCGTAGACGTAGTCTACTTGTGCTACCCCAACAACCCCACGGGAACCGTCATCACCCGCGAAGAGCTCAAGAAATGGGTCGATTACGCACTTGCCAACGACACCATCATCATGTACGATGCCGCCTACGAGGCCTACATACAGCACGCCGACATCCCCCACTCCATCTACGAGATAGAGGGAGCCAAGAAGTGTGCCATAGAGTTCCACAGCTACTCCAAGACAGCCGGCTTTACAGGAGTACGTTGCGGTTACACCATCGTCCCCCTGGAGCTCACCGCCAAGACAGCTACCGGCGAACGTGTAGCCCTGAATGCCCTCTGGAACCGTCGTCAGTGCACCAAGTTCAACGGCACCAGCTACATACAGCAACGCGCAGCCGAGGCCATCTACACCCCCGAAGGCAAGGAGCAAGTACGCGAAACCATACAGTACTACATGGAGAATGCACGCATCATGCGCGAAGCCCTCTCCTCCGTAGGTCTCAATGTATTCGGTGGCGAAGATGCCCCTTACGTATGGTTGCAGACCCCCGACAACAAGAGCAGTTGGCAGTTCTTCGACGATTTGTTGCACGGTCCCCACATAGTAGGCACCCCCGGTGTAGGCTTCGGTCCCAGTGGCGAAGGCTACTTCCGTCTCACCGCCTTTGGCAACCGCAACGACTGCGAGCGTGCCATGGAGCGCATGGTGAAGTGGCTCAAATAAATGAAAGCGGACACATCACAAATATTTATATATATGAAACCTTCTGTGTTATTCCCAAGCGTTTGGGAGTAACACAGTTTTTCTTTAGATACTCTTGATAGTTACCGGTAAGTTTGTAATAGGTATTTCCTACTCCCCCCTCTCCCACGCATCTATAGTGCGCTTTTC
>CAZUTW010000042.1:0-13060 GCA_964623295.1 uncultured Bacteroidaceae bacterium
ATCATTTCACCAGCGGAACACCTTCCCGTTTGCGGATGCAAAGGTAGACAAAAAATTGGACTCCACCAAACAATCTTGTCTATTTTTTAGAAAAATCACAAAAAACACTGCAACAAGAGAACATTCTCGTACCCCGTAGCGGTGCAGAGCCAGTCTTTGAGCAACGATTCCCGGGTGAAACCGCCCTTGCGGAAAAGCTGCAAACTCTCCGTGTTTGCTACATCTACGTAGGCGTACAATTGGTGTATGTGCAAAAAACGGGCATAATCTTTGAGCATCTCCAGGGCTCGGGATGCCCATCCCTTGCCTCGATAGATACTACGTACCACTATCCCTACTTGGGCACGAAGGTGCATGGGGTCGAACTCAAACAGGTCTATCAGACCTATGGTTTCGCCGTCTGCCGTGTTTTCTATCACGAATCGCACCTCTTTGTCTGCATAGATATCGTTTTTGTTCTCGGCTATGTAGTTGTGGAGGGCATATCGGGAGTAGGGTACATTCTGGCACCCTACCTTCCACAGGGTGGTATCGTTCTCTATCGTGTAGAGTACTTCCAGGTCTTCCGGCTCCAAGGGACGGAGGCGGAGGGGTTCGTTTTGCAGCATTTCTTCTCCCATGTCTTATATATATAAATAAGGTGTAATACTATTCGTAGACAAAGCCCGGGGTTATGAGCACATCGCGCTTGGCACTGTAGAGTCCCAGAATCCAGGTGTGCCCCTTCTCCCCTGCCGATGTTAGGTGGGTAAGAATATCGCGGAAGGACATGGCATCGGAATCGAACACCACAATTTCGTATTTACCATTCGCATCTACATCTTTTATTACTTCTTCCAGCGGGGTATCGTCTTCTTGGAAATAGGCAAGCAGATCGTTGCGGTTGCAAAGGGCATGGGCACGTTTCCGGTTTTCGGGCGAGATACAGAACAGGAAACTGGGCGAATCCTTCTCGGCGTTCACCAGGTTCTTGTAGCGGTACTGCATGAGGTTGGTCTGCTGAAACGTGAAGGCCATGAATCCGCGCAGGAAGATGGCCATGCGTATGGGCAGCGACAGGAACCAGCTGTAGTGGCTGTAGTGCTTGCGGAAGAAGATGAGCATGGCTTGGTAAAAGACATGTATGTAGTGGAAGGAGTTCTTCTGCGTACTCTCCCCCTTGAAATGGAGGATATCCAGCGGTAAATACACGTTAGCATGTCCGGTTTTCTGGAGTCGAAAAGAGAGATCTATGTCTTCGCCATACATAAAGAAGTCTTCGTCCAGGCCGTTGCACTGCACCATGAGTTCGTGGCGCACCATCACAAAGGCTCCGGAGATGACATCTATTTCGCAGGGTTTGGTGCGATCCAGATAGCGCATGTAGTAACGTCCCAGCACGCGGTTGTTGGGGAACATGCTGCAGAGTCCCGTCATTTTGCACAGCGAGGTGAAGGGCGATGGAAAGCCTCTGCGCGATTCAAAGGCGAAGCTACCGTCGGAATTGCGCTGACTCACGCCTACGGCTCCCGCATGTTTGTGTTCGTCCAGATAGCGGATACACTCGGCAAAGGTATCTTCGGCGACCATGGTGTCGGGATTGAGCAGGAGTATATACTCTCCTTTTGCTTTGCGTATGGCTTGGTTGTTGGCATAGGCAAAGCCGCGGTTGGTATCGTTTTGCTTAAAGTATACTTGTGGGAATCGCTTGCGCAGATAGCGCACGGAGGCGTCCTGCGAACAGTTGTCTACCACCCAAACTTCCATATCTTCTACCCCGCGCGAACGGAACACGGATTCCAGACAGAGGGCGAGATAGTGCTTTACATTGTAGTTGACTATGATAACGGATAACTTCATGCTTGTTCCTCCTCTTCCAAATCGTCCAACTGACCGCTTTCACGCAGATAGCGACCTTGTGTGGGATATACAAACAGCAGCATAACAAAGGACATGAGTCCCAGATAGCTTGCCGATTCGGTTCCCAACAGCACCAGCACCCATGCTACCACGGGAGCGGATACCATAAAGAGGATGCGGTATAGGCTGTACTTAAAGTAGCGCTTTCCATCGGTGTCGTTTTTGTAGTGAATGCGTTGTTTGAGGGCAGGGAGTGTAAAACTCTTTCCGCCCACGTAGAGTGTCCCCATGGTGAGCAGTACGGAAACTACTTGCAACACATATATGCACAGGTAACTTCCTGCCTCCACCGGGCTCTGCTGGAGCATCCGTTGCAAATAGGGCAAAAGACTTACGACCATTGCCGCATAGAAACAGATGCGTTGTATTGTCAGTTGCGAGGATTTCAAATAGTGTATGTTCATTTGTTTGTATTATTACTTGTCTGTAAAGAGAGTGCGATTTTCTATGGAACGCCCCAATGTTACCTCGTCGGCATACTGGAGTTCGTCGTTTTGGGAGATGCCGCGCGCTATGACACTTATCTTGACATTACTATCCGCCAGTTTGCGGAAGATAAAGAAGTTGGTGGTGTCGCCCTCCATGGTAGGACTCAGCGCCAATATCACCTCGGAGACTTCGGTTTCTTGCACGCGTTGCACCAGCGATGCTATCTCCAAGTCGGAGGGTCCCACGCCGTCCATGGGTGATATCACGCCTCCCAGAACATGGTAGAGTCCATGGTATCTGTGCGTGTTTTCTATGGCCATGACATCTTGTATGTTCTCCACCACGCACACCAACGAAGCATCGCGCGAGCCATCGCTGCAGAGGGAGCATACATCGGTGTCGGATATGTTGTGGCACACTTTGCAATACTTCACCTCGTGTTTCAGTGTGGTGAGGGCGTTGCCGAAAGCTTCCACCTCGTCGGTCTCCTGCTTGAGCATATAGAGTACCAGACGCATGGCGGTCTTGCGTCCTATTCCCGGCAACTTGGCAAACTCGTTGACCGCACGTTCCAGGAGTTGTGATGGGTATGTTCGATTCATCGTTTTATCCGTGTGGGGTTCTTTGTTTTCATCGATTTTCCGATGCAAATCTACAAAAAAATCGTCAGAAAATGCCATATCAGGGGGAATAAACGCCAAAATGTGCAAAAAAAACGGTTTGGATAAGGCTTTTCCAAAAATTATCACTAAGTTTGCAGTAGGAAAGTTATGATATTGTTGATTAGACAGAGTTATGGAAATAAAAACGGCACAATATGTTATTAGTAGCCCGAAGGTGGAGATGTGTCCGCAGTCGGATGCTCCGGAGTATGCTTTCATAGGTAGAAGCAACGTGGGGAAATCGAGCCTCATAAACTGTCTTTGTCGCAATGCAAAACTGGCCAAGACTTCGGCTACTCCGGGTAAGACCATGCTTATAAACCACTTTATTATAAATAATGAGTGGTACTTGGTGGACTTGCCGGGATATGGTTATGCCAAACGGGGCAAGAAGGCGCAGGACCAACTTACTCAGATGATTTCGGGGTATATACTGAAGCGCGAACAGATGACGTGTCTGTTTGTTCTCATAGATGTGCGCCACGATGCACAGAAGATAGATCTGGAGTTCATAGAGTGGTTGGGCGAGAACGGTATTCCGTTTGCTCTTGTTTTCACAAAAGCAGACAAACTGGGACCGGTAAAGGCTCGTGAGAACGTGGCCAAATACATGCGCACGCTCAAACAGACTTGGGAGGAGCTGCCACCGTATTTCCTTACTTCATCGGAAAAGAAGCAGGGGCGCGAAGAACTCCTGCAATACATAGACGACATAAACAGAAGCCTAACAGACAAATAAGAATAGGCCTTAATCTAAAAACAAACACTATGAAGAAATACAAAGTTTTGGAGGTGATACGCCAAGGAAAGGTGGGAGGCGGAGAAAGCCATGTGCTGTCCTTGGTGCAGGGATTGGACAAAGAGCGATTCGAGCCGATTGTCATGACGTTTGTTCCGGGACAGATGACGAAGGAACTGGAGGATATGGGGATAAAATGCTACATCATAGATGCAAAACGTTCTTTCGACTTTCGGGTGTTTCACCAAATAAGCGATATTCTTAAGAAGGAGGAGATTGACATCATCCATGCGCACGGCACGAGAGCGGTATCGAACCTTATCATCCCCTCTTTTCTCCACCGAATTCCTATGATATACACGGTGCATGGGTGGAGTTTCCACGCGGGACAGAACTTCGTGATATCGAAACTTCGCAAATGGATTGAAAAGATTTTTTGCCGCTACTGCGAAAGGGTGATTTGTGTATCGCACAGCAACCGCATGACGGGGGTGTACTCGTTTCACTTGCGCAATGCTGTTGTGATTGAGAACGGTATCGACTTGGCGCGTTTCAATCCGGGCAATCCGGAGATTAAAGATGTGCGCCGGGAGCTCAACATACCCGGGTCGGTTTACGTGGTGGGCTTTATGGCTCGCATGTGTTTCCAGAAAGACCCTATTACCTTTTTGAAGGCGATAGAGATAGCGCACAACGAGGAACCGAAGATAAGGGGACTGTTGGTGGGCGACGGCGAACTGAACCAGGCGGTGAGTGCTTACATAAACCACCACGATTTGCGCAAGGTGGTGTACCGACAGCCGTTCCGCTCGGATGTGCCGGATGTACTGAAGGCCATGGATGTGTTCTGCTTGCCGAGTTTGTGGGAGGGACACCCCATAGCGGTGCTGGAGGCTATGGCCATGGGAAAACCGATTATTGCGACGCCGACGGATGGTTCGTACGAGATTATAAAGAATGGCAAGAGCGGCCTGCTGGTGGACTACAAAAATCCCAAGATGCTGGCGGAGGCTATTTTACGCTATTACCGCAACCCGGAAGAGACCGGAGCCATAGCGCAAATGGCCGAGTTGATGGTGACCTATCTGTACGATAGCAAGGAGGTGGCCGATGAGGTAATGAAGATATACACGCAGGTCGTGGAAAAACAGGCTTCAAAAGGAAGGAGGAAATCGGCATGATGTTCCTTGAGATTCTTTTTTGGGCGATGATTTTGTTGGTATTCTACACGTTTGTGGGATACGGCATACTGCTTTGGGTCTTGGTAAAGATAAAGGAGTGGATGCACAAACCGGTGACGCTGAAGGAGCCGGAGGTGTGGCCGGAGGTGACGCTTTTGGTGGCGGCTTGGAACGAGGAGGATATGGTGGATGCCAAGGTGGAGAACTCCTTGCAACTGGATTATCCGGCGGAGAAGCTGAAACTGGTTTGGGTGACCGATGGTTCTACCGATGCTACCAACGAACGGTTGGGGAGATACGGGGAGCGCGTTCGTGTGCTTTTCGAGGCTCCGCGATTGGGAAAGACGGCTGCGGTGAACCGTGCTATACCTTATATAAAATCGCCCTTTGTGGTGTTTTCGGATGCCAACACCTTGTTGAACCGTGACGCTATCAAGGAGATGGTGCGGGCTTTTTCCGATGAGAGGGTGTCTTGTGTGGCGGGCGAAAAGCGCATAGCACAGAAGGTGGACGGCAATGCTGCCGTGCGGGGCGAGGGCTTTTATTGGAGATATGAGTCTAAGCTTAAGGAGTTGGATAGCCGACTCTACTCTACCATGGGGGCTGCCGGCGAACTTTATGCCATACGTACCGAGATGTACGAGGACATGGAGTCCAATACGTTGCTCGACGATTTTATCCTCTCCATGCGTATGGTCATGAGGGGACACATCATAGCATACTGCAAGAATGCTTATGCTACGGAAAGCGGTTCGGCGGGCATGGCCGACGAGGGGGTGCGTAAGGTGCGCATCGCTGCGGGTGGTTGGCAGAGCATCTACATGCTGCGTAGGTTGCTTATCCCCTATCCCTACCCGGTGGCTACCTTCCAGTATATCTCTCACCGCGTGCTGCGTTGGGCGGTTACACCGTTTGCCTTTTTCTTGTTGCTGCCGCTCAATATCTATTTGTTTCCGGTGAGTGGGGTTTACGGCACGCTGCTCCTGCTGCAACTGCTTTTCTATGTGGGCTGTTGGCTGGGGTGGATGGCCGATCGAAGGGGGATGCACTTGCCGCTGGTGAACATACCTTACTACGTAACTTTCATGAATATCAACATGTTTCGTGGCATGGGGTACCTCTACCGGAAGAACCGTAACAAGAGGAAAAACGAGTTACAGGGCACTACCGACAACTCCGGTGCGTGGGAACGGGCCAAACGTGCATGACAAAAAATTGCAGGCACAATGTAAAAGTTTACGTTAAAAATGCACATAAATAAAAAAAAAGAAATAACTTTGCAAAAGATATCTAGTAAAACAAGCATACAATGGGAAGAAAAGCAATATTCAAACTTACACGAGCAGTAACGGCAGCCGCAACCGTCATACTGTTTGTTATGACGATTTGTACTACATTTGCGGGAAAATTTGATCCGAACGATCATTTGGCATGGGCTGTCGTGGGGTTCATGTCGCCTATTATTTATATCGTGGACATCGTTCTTTTGTTCTATTGGCTCATTTTCACCAGACAACGATACATAGCGTTGTTGCCGTTCTTGGCGCTTATATATGCTTCGTGTACGCAGCGTTTCTACTGCATGAATTGGGGAAGCAACGAGGACAAGAGCGGTGTAATCTTTGCTACTTACAACGTGGGTAAGCTGAACAACCAAACCAAGTCTATGCCGCTGGACGACCTTGTGGATTATCTGTCCGAAAAGAAGGTTTCCGTGGTGTGCTTCCAGGAGTTCTACAGTCCGTATGTAAAGGATGGACAGAACAACTGCCAGAAGATGAAGGAGGAGTTCCCCTACATAGCTATGATGGACAAACCGGGATACGATATGTTGGTGATTGCAAGTAAGTATCCTATCTTGCAGTATAAATACTTCATGTTTGCAAATACGGCCAACGATTATATGTGGGCGGATTTGAGCATAAACGGTAAGGTGGTGCGTGTGTACAATCTGCACTTGCAGACAACGGCATTCAATAGTGCCATGCGTGACATGACCAAACGCCAGGCCATGGGCGACAACGAGGGTAAGATAGATTACCTGACGATGTTTGGCGAACAGTATTTCGATGCTTACAAGAAGCGTGCTACGCAGGTGAACTACATAAAGAGACAGATGGCTTCGGACAAGGTTCCGTCTATTGTTTGCGGCGACTTCAACGATCTTCCGTTCAGTTACACTTATAACAAGATGGTGGAGAACAAGAAGGATGGTTTCATGGAGTGTGGCAACGGATACGGATATACGTATCGCTACTTGGGTAAATGGATGCGCATAGACTACATACTATACGATGAGGAGTTCGAGGGTGTGCGCTACGAAAGCGAAGAAATGGAATTCAGCGACCACAATCCGGTGCTGATGAAGATACATATATAAGAAAATGCTTACCGGAAAACAAGAAGAAGGCCCGAGGAAAAATCCCCGGGCCTCTTTTTACCTTAACGGTACGAAGAATTTTATTTCTTGAAGTATCTGTTGAACAGACCCTCGAAGCCCTTACCGTGGCGAGCCTCATCCTTAGCCATCTCGTGAACGGTGTCGTGGATAGCATCCAGGTTCTGAGCCTTAGCGTTCTTAGCAATGCGGAACTTGTCCTCGCAAGCACCTGCCTCTGCCAACATGCGCTTCTCTACATTGGTCTTGGTATCCCATACTACATCGCCCAACAGCTCGGCAAACTTAGCTGCGTGCTCTGCCTCTTCCCAAGCGTAACGCTTGAAAGCCTCAGCGATTTCAGGATAACCTTCTCTATCAGCCTGGCGGCTCATAGCCAAGTACATACCTACCTCTGTGCACTCACCGGTGAAGTGAGCATTCAGGTCCTTAATCATCTCTTCGTCGCAACCCTTTGCTACGCCAATTACATGCTCCTGTACAAAGTTGATGGCTGCGTTCTCCTCTACCTCCTTAAACTTGGAAGCGGGAACACCACACTGCGGGCACTTCTCCGGTGCCGTCTCACCCTCGTGAACATAACCACAAACGGTGCAAACAAATTTTTTCTTCATATTCGTTGTTTTTATTGTTGTAAGTATAATATTTTTTCTATCAATTCTCATCATCGAACGCGTCCACACGGGCTGCACATTCCTCGCACACACCTTTATAATATAGGTCGCACTCCTCTACCGAACGAAATCTGCCGTCTACCTCTTTGTAACACATCTGCTGCAGCGTCTCCGAGGGGAAGATATCGTATACCTTTCCGCACGAACGACAATAGAAGTGACCGTGCATCGAAGTATCTGCATCGTAACAGATTCTACGCTCATCTATCGTAATCATCTTCGCAACACCGGCATCGGCAAACATGCGCAACGTATTGTAGCATGTTGTGAGCGACAGCGTCGGCATAGCGGGACGCAATGCGGAATATACTTCCTCTACCGTAGGGTGCGTCCGGTGTGCCCATAGATAATCTAAAATGGCAACCCTGGGTTTCGAAGGACGTATGTTGTGCTCCAACAGTATTCTGGAGGAAGCACCCGTTGACTGGCTGTTCATTTTTGTAATAATTACAATGCAAAAGTACAATTTGTTTTCGAAACAGACAAAAAAAACGGAAGAAAATTAGCGGGTATCAATAAAATCCGCTAATTTTGCACGAGGATTACACTATATATATACATCGATATATGAATTATGGATTTGTAAAGGTGGCTGCGGCCATCCCTACCGTTAAGGTGGCGGACTGCAACTTCAATGTACAGGAGATAGAGTCGCTCATGGCGCAGGCCGAGGGACAGGGGGTAGAAATTGTCTGCTTCCCGGAGCTGTGCATTACGTCGTATACGTGCGGTGACCTTTTTGCACAGAAAATTTTGTTGGACGAGGCGGAGGCTGCGGTCATTAAGTTGATGAGCTATAGCCGACAGCTGGATGTCATTAGTATTATAGGATTGCCTTTGGAGTACAACGGTACACTGCTGAATTGTGCTGTGGTACTGCAACGGGGAAAGATTTTGGGGGTTATTCCCAAAACGTATCTGCCCAATTACAAGGAATTTTACGAGCAGCGTTGGTTCACATCGGGGCGTGTTCACGGAGATGGCATGGTTCATATCTGCGGACAGGTGATTCCGTTGAGTACCCATTTGTTGTTTACAACGCCGTCTTGCACCTTCGGGGTGGAGATTTGCGAGGATGTGTGGGCGCCTATTCCTCCGAGCAGCGAACTGTGCTTGCGGGGGGCGGAGATTGTCTTCAACTTGAGTGCCGACAATGAGATGATTGGTAAGCATGAGTATCTCAAGCAGTTGCTCATGCAGCAGAGTGCTCGTTGCTTGTGCGGTTATGTGTTTAGCGGTTGTGGCTATGGTGAGTCTACACAGGATATCGTGTTTGCGGGTAAGGGTTTCGTTATTGAGAACGGTCAGATCTTGGCCGAGGGCAAACGTTTCTCTATGCGCGAGCAATTGGTGGTGAGCGAAATCGATGTGGATCGCTTGCGTGCGGAACGACGGGTGAACACAACGTTCTCGGCCAATATTGCTACTATAAACAAGGAGAAGCCTATCGTTGTGGAGACGGAACGCTTGGAGGTGCGCGAGAGTAACATGACTCGAACGTTCCATCCGCATCCGTTTGTTCCTACGGGGGTGGCGCTGAAGGAGCGTTGCGAGGAGATTTTCAATATACAGGTGATGGGGCTCATAAAGCGCTTGGTGCATACGCATGCCGAAACGGCGGTGGTGGGCATAAGCGGTGGTTTGGATTCTACCTTGGCGCTGTTGGTTTGCGTGCGTGCTTTCGATAAGTTGGAGATGAGTCGTAAGGGTATCGTGGGCATCACCATGCCGGGATTCGGAACGACCGATCGTACCTATACCAATGCGACCAACTTGATGAAGAGCTTGGGTATCACCATCCGGGAGATAAGCATAAAGGATGCTTGCATACAGCATTTCAAGGATTTGGGACACGATATAGAGAACCACAACGTGACGTACGAGAACGGACAGGCGCGTGAACGCACACAAATTCTTATGGATGCGGCCAACCAGATGAATGGACTGGTGATTGGTACCGGCGACCTTTCGGAACTGGCTCTGGGGTGGGCTACCTACAACGGCGATCACATGAGTATGTATGGTGTGAATACTTCTATCCCCAAGACGTTGGTGAAGCATCTCGTGGGCTACGTGGCTCACAGCGAGGAGATGGACGAGGCTTCGCGCATCACACTGGAGGATATCATCGATACGCCTATCAGTCCGGAACTTATCCCGGCCAATGAGAACGGTGAGATTCAGCAGAAGACGGAAGATTTGGTGGGACCTTACGAGTTGCACGATTTCTTCTTGTATCATGTTCTGCGTTTCGGGTTCCGTCCTGCCAAGATTTACTTTATGGCGGAGCTGGCGTTCAAGAACGAATATACGGCGGATGTTATCAAGAAATGGCTTACGGTGTTCTATCGTCGTTTCTTTACGCAGCAGTTTAAGCGCAGTTGCTTACCGGATGGTCCCAAAGTGGGTAGCTGTACGCTGAGTCCGCGCGGCGACTGGAGAATGCCGAGCGATGCCATGGCTACGGCTTGGCTGGAGGAATGCAAGAATCTATCTTAATATATTATATAAGGTGTAGATATAAAACGGCGGATGCAAAGTTACATGCATCCGCCGTTTTCTTTTCACTCATTTCATATTTTATATACCACAAACATTCTATCTGCGTCCGCCTCCGGCATGACCGCCGCTCATGCCACCGGAACGTCCTCCCATGGAACCTCCGGAACGACCGCCGCTCATACCACCGACTGCACTACCGGAACGTCCGCCACCGACACCGCTTGTAGTTCCTCCGAAACGGCTGCCACCACTTGTAACGCTGCCTCCGGTACGGCCACCTACGGTACGGCCACCTACGGTACGCGTTCCATCGCTTGTGCCTTGTACGGTACTGCGTGTAGAACTCTGGCGAGAGTTTCCTACTACACTGCGGTTACTACCACGGTCGTTACCGCTTACTACCGTTCCCTGGTTAGAACCGCCACGGTTGTCGTTGTTCATGCCGCGATTGTCATTGTTCATGCCACGGTTGTTGTTCATGCCGCGATTGGTCTCACCTATGGTATAACCACGACCGTTGTTCGAACGTCCACCCTGCATGCTTCCACCGGGAACATTCATACGATCGGAACCTATACGATAGCCACGTCCACCGCGTGAACCATTGCCACCACGGAAATCGGAACCGCGGAAACCTCCGTTCCACTCAGCTCTACGACCACGGAACCAGCTTGCGCCTCCGTTGTGTGCCCAAGAGTGTCCACCCCTGTAAGACAACCAGCAGGAGGGCTTAGAGAAGAAGAAACGAGCCGTATCGTAGAAAGAGTAGATGGGGAAGAACCATGCACCCAATCTCCAGGTTACGGGACGGAAGAAATAATCGGCTGCTGTAAACAGGGAGTACTGCCAATCCTGCAAGATGTACTGAAAGTCCATGTTGCGGCGGGAAAGATACACACCATAAGCATCGGCCGGAGAACCCAACCCCATCAGGTAATCAAAGTTTATCTGATAGGCCTGCTCGTACTGCACCTCGTTTAGGTTCAACTCATAAGCCATCTTGTCGGTCAAGAAGAGAGCCTCTCGACGTGATGTCTCATAATCCATTGCATCTACATGGAGCACTGCTGCCACAATGAAAGCTACCAAAAATAACATCCGTTTCATATTCATTGTCTTTTATTGTTTGTACTTTTTCTTTTTTTTATGCTGCAAAAGTACGGCAAAAAGCAGAGGTATACAAGGAGTTTTTCCCTAAACCCATAGGGGGAAATCCCTACCGATAAAAAAGGTGCGCACGGAAACCGCACGCACCCTCTTTCATTAAATATGCACTAATATGAAAAAAGATTTCTTTTACAAGAACCACTTAACATAGCAGAAGTCCTGACGATGTGGCAACAACGGATGTTTCGGGAACATACGATAAGCCACACGGAACATACCGGCGTTGTCGATGGTGTGGGTGAGCTTGAAGGTGTGCAAGTTGCCCTCCTTCTTCACCATATCCATGGTGTCGACACGATAGATGTGCTCCTTACCATCCTTGTCGGTGGTGAGGGTGATGAGCTCTATGCCGATAGCATCGTCCAAGCCCTGCTCATCTACCACGTAAGTAATCTCGTACTTCTTACCGGCATCGATCTGGCCGCGCTGCAGTGCCTCTTCCTTCTCGCAAGATACCACCTTGATGGAATCCCAACGCTGTGCCACCTCTTCCTTCCAAGCTGCCAACTCCTTGGCCAACTTGTAGTCGTCCTTAGCCAACTCCTTGAAGCGGGCAGCCTCCTTGCAGTAGAAGCGATCGTAGTAATCGTCCAACTGACGCTTCATGGTGTAGTGAGGCGCAATCTGAGCGATTGAGTTCTTGATCACCTTTATCCAACCTGTAGAGTAACCCTTGGAGTTGCGTGCGTAGTACAACGGCAAAATCTCGTTCTCCAACAAAGTGTAGATGGTAGCTGCATCCAACTTATCCTGATGCTCCTGGTTCTCGTAGGTACGCTTCTCGGTAAGAGCCCATCCGGCGCCCTCACGATAGCCCTCGAGCCACCAACCATCCTTAACGGAGAGGTTGATAACACCGTTCATCTCGGCCTTCTCACCGGATGTACCGGATGCCTCCAACGGACGGGTCGGGGTGTTCATCCAAATATCCACACCGGAGATAAGACGACGGCTCAGCTGCATATCGTAGTTCTCCAAGAAGATAATCTTACCCAGGAACTCCGGACGCTGAGAGATTTCGTAAATCATACGAATCAGACCCTGACCTGCACCGTCTGCCGGGTGTGCCTTACCGGTAAAGAGGAACTGTACCGGATACTTCTCATTGTTCACAATCTTAGCCAAACGATCCAAGTCTGTGAACAAGAGGTGTGCACGCTTGTAGGTAGCAAAACGACGACCGAAACCGATAATCAACGCATTCGGGTTGATCTTGTCCAACAGGGAAACCACACGTGACGGGTCGCCCTGGTTCTTCAACCAGCTCTCGCGGAACTGCTTGCGGATGTAATCCACGAGCTTGTTCTTCAGCTTCTGGCGGGTAGCCCAAATCTCCTCGTCGCTTACATTGTATATAGCCTCCCAGATCTTCTCGTTGCTCTGGTCGTTCATGAAGTTCTTATCGAAGT
>CAZUTW010000043.1:0-12665 GCA_964623295.1 uncultured Bacteroidaceae bacterium
GAGATGTGGCAGACTGCTGTCACCGTTCGTAAGTTGCGTCCGGAGAACAACTAATTTTAGATTCTTGCGTATGGTTTTCCCCCTTTCTTAGGGGGAGTAACAGACATAATAGGGCGCGTCGTAGCGAATACGGTGCGCCCATTTTTCATCTATAAACCTATCTAAAAAAGCAAAAACAATGAAACGGATTCTTTACACAGCTACTTTGTGCATGCTGGCGTCCATGGGAAGCGGCAACGCACTGGCCGAGGAGACGACGGAGGCTCTAACCACCCTGCCTACCTTGAAAACAAGCGTGACGCGCAGCAGAACGGGCGTGCACGATCCTTCCATCGTTTACAATCCGAACAATCAATATTACTACATCTTCGGCTCGCACATGGGGGTGTCCAAAACCAAGGATTTGTGCAACTGGACGTCGCTCTCCTACTTGGGACAGACGGAGGATAGCAAACTCTACGGTGTGGTGGACGAGAACGGCAACGTGGTGCAGGCGTCGTACAACGATGCTTTCGTGACGAGCCGGGCCAAGAAGGTGACCGTGCTGAAGGACGGCGTGGCTACCGAGGTGGACCTGCCCAACTACAACGCCATGGAGTGGATGACGATGCACAATAACACCTCGGTGGCAGGCTACATGTGGGCTCCGGATGTGATGTGGAACGAGAAAATGGGTAAGTGGTGCATGTACATGAGTCTGGATGGCGACAACTGGGCTTCGGTGATTGTACTGCTGACGAGCGATAACATAGAGGGACCGTATGTGTATCAGGCTCCGGTGGTGTACTCCGGTTTCTATACGGCGGATACAAAGATGTCGTATAAGAAGACGGACTTGGAACTGGCGCTCGGTGACTTGACAACGCTGCCGGCTCGATATCTGGCGGTGGGCAACCCGGCTCCGGGAAATAAATCGAGCTGGGGTACGTACTATCCCAACAACATAGACCCTTGTGTGTACTACGACGATGAGGGCAAACTGTGGATGAGCTATGGTTCCTGGAGCGGTGGTATCTTTACACTGCAACTGGACGAGAACACGGGGTTGCGCGACTATACGGTGACATACTCCAGCGACTATGCGAGCAAGGGGGCAAATTTTACGAGCGATCCTTACTTTGGCAAGAAGATTGCGGGTGGTTACTATGTGTCCGGCGAGGGTTCGTACATCCGTAAAATAGGTAAGTACTACTTCTTGTTCTTGTCCTACGGTGGACTGGAAGCTGCCGGTGGATACGAGATGCGTGTGTTCCGTAGCGAAAACCCGGACGGTCCGTTTGTGGATGGCAACGGGGTGAATGCTCGCTACACAGGGTATGCGCTGAACTATGGACCGAACGGAACCGATAACCGTGGTGTGAAAATCATGGGGTCCTACAAGTGGAACTTCATGGGACTGGGCGAGATAGCACAGGGACACAACTCGGTGACCATAGGTCAGGACGGTAATTACTATCTGGTTTACCACAGCCGTTTCAACAGTGGCAACGAGGGTTTCGAGAACCGTGTGCACCAGATGTTCCTGAACGAGAAGGACTGGTTGGTGGCGGCTCCGTTCGAGTACCACGGGGAGACGGTGAAACAGGAGGATATAGAGAGTACACAAATAGCTACCGCAAAGGAGATTGCGGGTACGTATCGCTTTATCATGCACAACTACAAGCAGCATTGCGATTCGCTGGAGGTGGCCACTCCTACCCTGGTGACTCTGACGGAGGCCGGTAAGGTGAGCGGTACCGTCAACGGAAAGACGGTGAGCGGTAAGTGGAGCATCACGGAGGGTACTTCTTTCATCACCATCACCATCAGCGGCACCGAATACTACGGTGTATTGGTGGAGCAGACCGAGGATCCTACCAACATAAAGAGTCTGTGCTTTACGGCGATGAACCCGAAGAGCGGTGTGAACATATGGGGTGCCAAGATGCGCGATGAGTATGCTATAGCGTATGTGTACGATTTGAACAATAAGAAGTGGCCGGTGACTGCAAGTGCATCGGTCACCTCCAACCTGAACTTGGAGATGGTGGAGGGCGATACGCTGGAGAACAATGTGGAGGTGACGTGGAAATCGGACACTCCGGAACTGATCTCCGACTATGGTCGCTACATGAAGGCACCGGAGGAGGATGTGCAGTATGTGACGCTGACGGGTAGCTTGAACTGCGGCATGCATTCCTACAGCAAGGATATACGTGTTCGCTCCAAGGCGGCTACGGAGCTTACGGGCAACGAACTGGTGGGCCTGAAGGCGTACTACAACTTTGAGGAGGGGTTGACCAACCAAGTGAACAGCTCCGAGAAGGGTATTCTGGGTAAGGCCAGCGGAGGTACGTCGGCTGCTCGCACCTATTATAAATTCCGCGAGGGATATGCCATGCGCCAGTACGAGGGCAGTGCCGTGAGCTACGGTCGCTTTGCCAACTCCGTGAAGAGCGACGACGGTGAACTGGAGGGTGTAACGGTGGCCATGTGGGTGAAGCGCTTGAGCACCGACGTTGCCAACATCAACAACGACCTGTTTGCCTTTACCAACAGCTCACAAACGCAGTACCTGGCCTTCTCTCCCAACACAGCCATCACCTTTCTGAATGCCGATGGCCACACCATGGAGGCCAACGTGAAGGAGGGTGTACTGACCGACCTGCCGGTAGATACCTGGGCGTTCCTGACTTTGTCCATCGACAAGAACGGATTCGCCGTGTATGTAAACGGTACGCGCAAGAGCTACACCTCTTCCAATAAGGGACTCACCAAGAGCGAGGATTTTACCTATCAGGACATACTGGATTTAATCCAGAGCGGAAACAACATCTACTTCTACACCGGTATGGGCAGCAAACGCGGAACGGCCGGTGCTTACATAGACGATATACTGCTGTACAACCGCAGCATGACCATAGCGGAGGCGAAGAACCTCTACAATGCGGCCAACCGTGTGTACGACTTCAAGGTGCTGACCGGAGATGTAAACGGCGATGGCGTGGTGACGGTGACGGACATAGCTTACCTGGCTACCTACTTGCTCACGGGTGATGAGAGTGGAATATCTCTTGCTCGTGCCGATGTAAACGGCGACGGTGAGGTGACGGAGGCGGACATAACCGCACTGGCAGACGTGATACTACAGGGTGAATAAATGTAAAACACGTGTAAACAAGTGTTTAAACACCCTGATTTTCTTGACATAAATCAAGTTTTGCAAGAAAATTCGAAAAAAAACCACGAAAACGCTTGCAGTATTGGTAGAAATAGGTACCTTTGCACACGTTTTTCATGGTATTAGATTTAAGGTTAGAAAAAGATTGGTTGTCGTGAGACAATCAATTTTTTCGTTTATAGGGGTTGTAACTCCTTTACCACCCCCATTCACTCCATCCCATATCGGTGTACCAGGCGGTTGTTTTGAAGTCGGTATTCCACAATTGCACATCGGGTGTGTAGAGGGAAACGCCACCGTAGTGTTCGCCGTCGATGAGTTGTGCATATCTTGTACCCCAACTTCCGGTGACAGTGGATCCGCTGTAGGAGGTTACCCAGTGATTGGAACTGTAACGGTAGGGGAATGCCAGGAAGAGTACGTTGTCCCAGTCATCGAGATTTTCATCGGTCTGTGCGTAGAGGAAACTGCGCAGGTCGTAATAGGGCGGATGTGAGGTGCCCGTGGGATAGGTGGGATAATACTGTTGCACGTTGTCGTAGTTGATGTTTACCGTGGAGCGGTCGTAGCACTGCGCCAGGTAGGGACGGGTGACTTGCAACAAGGTGTCCAGGTACTCGGTGCGACAAGCGGAGAGCAGTACACCGTCGCTCGCATAGTCGGAGTGGTAGTGCTGCAGCAGGGCGTCGACATCGGGGGTGGGTTGTGCAAAGATATCTCCCAAGATATTTTGGTAGGGTGCACCGTCGAAGGGGATTTCGGCGGGACTGCCCAGTATGTAATCGGCCACGTGGCGGAGTTCGTAGTCTACCTCTATGCACTGCATGAAGCAAGCATCGAAGAAGAGGAAGTCCAGGTGGTGCCACTTGGAAAGGGCATCGGCTAGGTCGTCTATGTTGATTTCCTTAACGGGACCGCCCTTGTCGTAACCGATGGAACGGGTATTGGGACGCCATCCGCTGCCGTGCGACCAGAGAGTGAGCGACCAGGAGGTGGCAGGTGCCAATGCATCGACTTTGTCGAAGACCTGCTGCATAACGGTAGTGCTGGCGGAGTTCAGATTCTCGGACCACTGATAGAGGGTGTCTATCTTCAGGGTGTTGCGTATCTCCAGCAGCATGGAGGGTTGGGAGGTGCGATCTACGAAGACGTAGAGGCGTCCGGTCTCCGGTATGTTGTAGGCACCGTTGCGCATCTCGTTGATGTCGAGAAGTGCGTTGCCGCTCAGATTGTTCTCGGCCATCATATAGACCAAAGAGACGTGTTGCGCCGGCAAACGCTCTTCGTTGGGGTCCGGCACATCGACTCCACTATCGGAACATCCCGTCAGCAGAGAGGCGGCAAGGAGAGTAAGCGTCAAAGGAATCGTATCTTTCATTGTTAGAATCTTCTATTAGCAAAAAAAATTTCCCCCCTCTCCACCAAAGAGAGGAGGGAAAAAACATATAAAAACCTGAGAATTATTTATGCGGAATCTCGGCCAATAACTGGCAAAGGAATCCGTAGAATTTCTCTACCGATGGTATGTAGCAACGTTCGTCGGGCGTATGCGGTGACTTAAGCGTCGGGCCCATGCTCACGAGGTCCATCTCCGGATAGACCTTGCCGATAAGGCTACACTCCAATCCCGCATGGCATACTTGCACATCGGCAGGTGTATTGAATCGGCGCTGATAAAGTTCTTTTATCTGCGCTACAATAGGAGACTCGAAGTTGGGCTGCCATGCCATGTAGTCGCCATCGGTTTCCACCTTCATGCCTGCCATGTTGAAGCAGCACTCAATCATGGATACCTGATACTCCTTCATGCTGTCGGCACTACTGCGTACCAAGCACTTAACGGATGCGTTGCCTCCCTCTATATCCACAATCGCCAGATTGCTGGATGTTTCTACAACGCTCGGGATGCTCGGTATGTAACGCAGCACACCATCGTGGCATGCGTAGACAGCGTCCACCAAGTTGTCTTGAATCTCCTCCGGCAGTTCGCCTGCGGGCATATCCGCTGCACTCACTTCCAAGCGGATATCGCTCTCAATGCCTACAAATTCTTCGTTGAAGAGCTTTTCGCAGTAGGCTGCCAAATCTTTTACATCGTCTTCATTACCGGCCGGCACGGTGATTATCACCTCTGCGTCGCGCGGAATGGCGTTGCGCATGTTGCCACCGTGCCACGAAGCCAAACGTGCTTCATCGTCGGCAATTGCGGCAGCCAAGAAACGTGCCATCAACTTGTTGGCATTTCCACGTCCCTGGTTAATCTCCAATCCGGAGTGACCGCCGCGCAGTCCTTTCAGTGCCACCTTGAGTGCCACGTCCCCCTCCTCAGGAGCTACCTCCTTATACTGCAACGAGCCGGTTACATTGACACCGCCTGCGCTGCCTATAACGAATTCGCCCTCCTTCTCATTATCTATATTAAGGAGGATATCCCCTTTAAGAGTGTCGGGCGAGAGGTGGTTTACACCCCACATGCATGTCTCTTCGTCGGCGGTTATGAGAGCTTCCAACGGTCCATGCGTTAAGGTATCGTCTGTAAAGATGGCCATAATCATGGCGACACCTATACCGTCGTCGGAGCCGAGTGTGGTTCCTTTGGCTTTCACCCAATCGCCGTCGATGTAGGTTTCGATGGGATCTGTTTCGAAGTTGTGGGTGCTGCCCTTAACGGCTTGCGGTACCATGTCTATATGTGCCTGTAGAACGGCTGTTTTCCTGTCCTCCAAGCCCGGAGTGGCGGGTTTGCGAAGCACGATGTTGTCGCCTCCGTCTTTGAAGGCTTCTATGTTGTGCTCCTGAGCCCACGCGAGTAAGAACTGATGTGCTTTCTCCAAGTGTCCGGATGGTCGCGGAACTTGGGTTAATGCGTGGAAAGCATTCCAGACGTTCGCGGGATGTAAATCTTTAATCGTTGTCATAATCTATGTCTCTATTTATGTATGTCCTTTAATGTTCTTATTTATGGTACAATATTACAGTTTTTCTCGCAAATATGCAAATATTACAAAGAAAAAATGTAGGAAAGGGGAACTTTTCACCCGTTTTTAACGTTTGTAGGGGGCAAATTAAAGGGGTTTCACAGGTTTTTCGTGAGACAATTGTGTTGAACTTTCAAAGGATGTGTGAACCTTTTTTATAAAAGGAATACACAAAATGTCATAAATTTTGTATACCCTTCCGCTTTCCGGAGATGAGGAGGGCGATGCCGCCGTAGCAGCCCATGAGGATGAGGAGGAGGGTTTGTACGCTGTGTACGATGAGGGCGAACATGACGGCTTGGGTCTCTCCTATTCCGTAGAGTACCAGGATGGTCTTGACGGCAAAATGCCAGGGGCCGGCGCCGTTGGGGGTGGGTACGATAACGGCAATGGTGCCTACCACAAAGCAGACCAGTCCTGCCATCCAACCCAGGTGCTCGGTGAAGCCGAAGGCGTAGAAGGTGAGAAAGAAGTGGAAGAAGTAGCATACCCAGATGCCAATGGAGTTGAACCAATAGAAGGCGGGGGAGCTAACGTGCTTTATGGAGTTCATGCCGGCGAGCATCTCCAAAAAGGTGTTCTTGATGCGCGATACCAGTTTGAGGCGGTAGGCAATGCCTCCGACAAAGAGGAGGACAACGACCAGGCACACAAGTGTGACGAGGTAGCCGGTATGAGAGAAACGTCCCAAGAAGCTGCTCATATCGACACCGGTTTCTTGGAAGAAGTGGAGGAACACCGGCATCTGGCAAAGCAGAGTGATGCCTGTGATGAGGAGCACCAGAAGGGAGTCGACCACACGTTCCGTAACCACGGTACCGAGACTCTTGGTAAAAGAGGTGCCGTCGTAGCGACGCAAGAGTCCGCAGCGCATCACCTCGCCGATGCGGGGTACCACCAAGCTGACGGCATAGGAGACAAAGATGCTATGGATGCAACTGCTGCTGCGCGGATGTTCGTCCACGGGATCGAGCGTCTGTTTCCAGCGCCATCCTCGCATCACCTGTGCCAGGATGCCGAACGGCAACGACAAGAGCATCCACTCCGGGTGCATGTCGCGCCCCATGGTGGTTAAGAGCTCCCGGATGTCCATGCCGCGGTACATCCAGTAGAGAATGATGCCTCCCAAAAGAATGGGAAAAAGCACTTGTAGTATCTTTTTTACCATCTATAATACCCCAAATTCATCGGTTTGTGACTGCAAAAGTAGCGGAAAGTGCGGAATCCGCCAAATAAATTTGGCTTTTTAATGGGGTTGTCGTACCTTTGCAGTGCGAAAAGTGCGCAAAACGAGAAAGGATACATATTACAATATTACAAAAAGAGGACCTATGAAACAGGTGAAACCGAAAAAGTTCTTGGGACAACACTTCCTGAAGGACCTGAAAATAGCTCAGGCGATTGCCGATACAGTGGACGCATGTCCGGAGATTCCCGTCTTGGAGGTGGGACCGGGTATGGGGGTGCTTACGCAGTTCTTGCTCCAAAAGGGGCGACCGGTGAAGGTGGTGGAACTGGACTTTGAGTCGGTGGCATACTTGCGCGAGGCGTATCCGCAGCTGGAGGAGGATATCATAGAGGATGATTTCTTGAAGATGCACCTGGAACATACATTCGGGGGGGAGAAGTTTGTGCTGACGGGCAACTATCCGTACAACATATCGAGCCAGATTTTCTTTAAGATGCTCGACTACAAGGATCTGATTCCTTGTTGCACGGGTATGATACAGAAGGAGGTGGCAGAGCGCATTGCGGCCGGACCGGGTAGCAAGACGTATGGTATCCTGAGTGTGCTGATACAGGCGTGGTACGATGTGGAGTATCTCTTTACGGTGCACGAGAATGTATTCAACCCGCCGCCCAAGGTGAAGAGTGCGGTGATACGCATGACGCGCAACGGGGTGACGGACTTGGGGTGCGACGAACGTTTGTTCAAGCAGATTGTGAAGCTTACCTTCAACCAGCGACGCAAGACGTTGCGCAACTCCATAAAGCAGGTGTTTGCTGCCCGCGAGGAGGGCGAGAAGCGCGATCACCACGAATTCTTGGAGCGCGAGGTGTTCAATAAGCGACCGGAGCAGTTGAGCGTGGCGGAGTTCATAGAGCTTACACGAGAGGTGGCCGAGGAGCTTGCGGCTAAGAAAAGTTAAGAAAATAGCAATTTTTTCGCTGCCAAAGGTGCGACAATTCGAAATTTTCCTTACCTTTGCAGTCGGAATAAATAAATATCAACCAAAGATGGACGATTATCATTCGAACAATAACAGTTTGTAGTGGGTAGAGGTTTGCAAGTTTACGAGCCTCCACACGGAACGTTAGTACAAAAAAATAAGGAGGACCGAAACATGCGGACATACTGGAATACAAGCGGCGGATTGCGCAGTATTGATAAATGGGAACCCAACTGCTGGGTTCAGGTAACGTGCCCCTCTCCGGAGGATGTGGCATTCTTGGAGCAGGAACTGAAAATACCGGATTATTTTCTTCTCGACATAGCGGATACGGACGAGCGTCCGCGTTATGAGTTCGATGAGGGGTGGGTGCTGATTATCTTACGTATTCCGCACGTGAAGGAGATTCGTTCGCGGACGCCGTACACGACAGTGCCGCTGGGTATCATCCTGAAGGGGGATATCTGCATAACGGTGTGCTACTTCGAGGCCAACATGATGATCGATTTCGTGAGCTTCCAGCAGCGTCGTAAGTGTGGTTTTACGGACTCGGTGGATATGGTGTTCCGTCTTTTCTTGTCGTCTTCGGTTTGGTACTTGAAACGACTCAAGCAGATTAGCTTGTTGATAGATCGTGCCAAACAGGATTTGGACAAGGAGGTAAACAACAAGGATTTGATTGCGCTCTCCCGTCTGCAGGATAGCTTGACGTACTTTACCACGTCTATTCGTGGCAATGAGAACTTGTTGGCCAAACTGAAGTTTAAGTTGCCGGTGGATGAGTTGGATGCGGACATGATTGAGGATGTAAACATCGAGATGAGCCAGGCGCGCGAGACCACGGCGATTTATGCCAACATTTTGGACTCTACCATGGATACCTACGCCAACCTAATCAATAACAACATGAGCAATGTGATGAAGACGCTTACCACCATCTCCATCATCCTCATGTTCCCTACGTTGATTGCGAGTTTCTTCGGTATGAACCTTATCAACGGCATGGAGCATTGGTGGGGCGGTTTCCCCATTGCCATCATCATATCCGTGGGGGTAACGGCGGCGTTCTATTGGTACTTTAAAAAGAAAGAATGGCTGTAAAAATGCCGTAAAATGGACAAAAAGTAACAATTTTGCATACTTTCGGAAACATTTTCGACTAAAAATTAGGCTGATTAAATAAAAATGCTTTATTTTGTCAGCCTAAACTGTATATAATTAATACGAATTAAAGAAAAAAACTAGATATATATATGAGTGATTTGCACGAAACTTCCTCCGAACTGGAGGAGCGTACTATCGAAACGCAAGCTGCCGAGGTTAAACCACTACAGACCAAAGCAGAGGTTGTTGAATACCTGAAAGAACTGGCTAAAGATCCTGCCAACATAGGCAGAATGGAATTGGACCGCACGAAGCAAACGTTCTACAAACTGCACAACGCCGAACAGGCGGAACTGAAGCAGCAGTTCGTGGAGCAGGGGGGCGACCCGGAGGCTTTCAAGCCTGTCGCCGACCCGGAAGAGGAGGCTTTCAAGGAGGTGATGAACGCTATCAAAGAGGAGCGGGCAGCACACTATGCGGAGGTAGAAAAGGAGAAACTGGAGAATCTGGAGAAGAAACAGAACATCATCAATGAAATACAACAACTCATCTCTACTCCGGAGGAGGCGAACAAGCACTTCGACCGCTTTAAGGAGTTGCAGAGTGAGTGGAAGGAGATTGGTATCATCCCGGCAGAGAAGGTGACGGAGGTGTGGAAGACGTATCAACACTTGCGCGAACAATACTACGACTTGCTGAAGATGAACCATGAACTGCGCGAGTACGATTTCAAGAAGAACTTGGAGCAGAAACAGCTGCTCTGCGAGAAGGCGGAGAAGTTGGCCGAGAAGGAGGATATCCTGGAGGCGTTCCGTGAGTTGCAGAAGTTGCACGAGGAGTTCCGCGAGATAGGTCCGGTGGCCAAGGAGCTGCGCGAGGAGGTGTGGGCACGCTTCAAGGCGGCAACTTCTGTTATCAACAGAAGACATCAGCAGTACTACGATGAGATAAAGGCCAAGGAGGAGAGCAATCTGCAAGAGAAGACGGCGCTGTGCGAGGCTATCGAGGAGATTCTGGATACCGAAGTGGAGAACATGCCGGCGTGGACTACGCAGACGCAGAAGGTGCTGGAACTGCAGAACCAATGGCGCAAGATAGGATTCGCTCCGCAGAAGATGAACGCGAAGATTTTTGAGCGTTTCCGTGCGGCGTGCGATAAGTTCTTTGAGAAGAAGGCGCTGTACTTTAAGGGTATGCGTACACAGTATGCGGAGAACCTGGCGATGAAGGAGGCGCTCTGCGAGAAGGCGGAGGCGCTGAAGGATAGTACCGACTGGAAGGCTACGGCCGAGGAGATTGCAAAGCTCAAGGAGGAGTGGAAGTCTGTCGGTGCGGTGGCTCGCAAACAGAGTGACGCTATTTGGAAGCGTTTCATCTCGGCGTGCGATGCGTTCTATGAGAACCGCAAGAAGTTGCAGAGCGGACACCATATAGAGGAGCGCGAGAACTTGAAAAAGAAGCGTGCTATCTTGGAGCAGTTGCAGCAGCTGGCTGAGGAGAAGCCGGAGGATGCTAAGGAGAAGGCTAAGGAGTTGCAGAACGAGTGGAACGAGACGGGACATGTTCCGTTCAAGGATAAGGATGCGCTCTACGAGAGCTATCGTAAGTTGTCCGACCAAATTTTCGGTGCTCAGGGTGGCAACCGAAAGGGACACAAGAAGAATGCCGGCGATTTTGCGGCTACACCTATGAGCGAGCGCAATCGTCTGCAGAAGGCTTACGAGAAGTTGGCTGCCGAGATTAAGACATACGAGAACAACCTGAACTTCCTCTCTTCCAACAGCAAGAAGGGCAACTCTTTGGTGGACCAGATGGTGAAGAGAATGGAGAAGTTGAAGGAGGAACTCGCTCAGTTGCAGCAGAAGATTAAAACGCTGGACGAGGAGATATGGAAGGATAGTCAAGATTAGGTATATATATAAATAAGGATAACAACTAAAAGAGAACGGCTATGATTAATATCTATGAAGTTGCGGAAACCAACCAGATGATAGAACAGGAGAACCTCGATGTTCGTACCATCACGTTGGGTATTAACTTACTGGACTGCGCCGATACCGACGTGGATGCAGTGTGCGATAAGATTTATCACAAGATTACAACTCTGGCCAAGGATTTGGTAAAGACAGGTGAAGAGATTTCTCAGGATTACGGTATTCCTATCGTAAACAAACGTATCTCCATCACTCCCATCTCTCTTGTGGGCGGTGCTGCTTGCAAGACAAGCGAGGACTATGTGAAGATAGCTCGTACGCTGGACAAGGCTGCCAAAGAGGTGGGCGTAAACTTCTTGGGAGGTTACTCGGCTTTGGTGTCAAAGGGTATGACACGGAGCGATGAACTGCTCATCCGCTCTATTCCGGAGGCAATGGCTGTGACGGAACGTATCTGTAGCAGCATCAATGTGGGGTCTACCAAGACGGGTATCAACATGGATGCCGTGCGTCTGATGGGTGAGATTGTGAAGGAGACGGCGGAGAGGACCAAAGAGAACGACTCTCTGGGTTGTGCCAAATTGGTGGTACTGTGCAACGCGCCCGACGATAACCCGTTCATGGCGGGTGCTTTCCACGGTGTGACGGAGGCGGATGCTATCATCAATGTGGGTGTGAGCGGTCCGGGTGTGGTGAAACATGTGCTGGAGAGCATCCATGGGGAGAGCTTCGAGGTGCTGTGCGAAACCATCAAGAAGACGGCGTTCAAGATTACTCGTGTGGGCCAGTTGGTGGCTCAGGAGGCTTCGCGTCGGTTGGGTATTCCGTTTGGTATCATAGATTTGTCGCTGGCTCCTACTCCGGCTATCGGAGATAGCGTAGCGGATATTCTGCAGGAGATAGGTTTGGAACGTGCGGGTGCTCCGGGTACGACGGCGGCACTGGCGTTGCTGAACGACCAGGTGAAGAAGGGTGGCGTGATGGCTTCGTCTTATGTGGGCGGACTGAGCGGTGCTTTTATTCCGGTGAGCGAGGACCAGGGTATGATTGATGCGGTGAACGCAGGGGCGCTGACGCTCGAGAAGTTGGAGGCGATGACGTGTGTTTGCTCCGTGGGTCTGGACATGATTGTGATTCCGGGCGATACCAAGGCTACGACCATCAGCGGTATCATAGCGGACGAGGCGGCCATAGGTATGGTGAACCAGAAGACGACGGCGGTGCGTATCATTCCGGCGGTCGGCAAGAAGGTGGGCGATGTGGTGGAGTTCGGCGGTTTGCTGGGCTACGCTCCGGTGATGCCGGTGAACCCGTTCGA
>CAZUTW010000044.1:0-11637 GCA_964623295.1 uncultured Bacteroidaceae bacterium
GCCAGTAAGCCGGGAGGCTGTATTGCCACACTTCCGAACGGCCGGAGGCAGAAACGGTGTAGGACACGGCAGAGTAATTGTGCAGTATATCCATAGCCGTAACGCGCACCAAGATTTTTTTGCTCCGAAGGAACGAACGCCCCACCGTCATGTCCCAGCGACACTCGTTGGTGTTGAGCGATGAAGTGGTGTAGCCTCTGCGGTGCTCCATGAATATAGACGATGTGAAAGATATATTCCACGGAAGAACCGTTGTCGCCTCTACTCCGTATCTGTAGTGTTTGGCATTTACATCTTCGAACGTACTACTATTCGATGTAGAATGATACCAATTCATTCCCGCACGGAAATCTATCCTTGTATTTCCCTTCTCGAACAGAAGGTTCAGTGTTTCACTTCCGGATACTCCGGTCATGCGTCGGCGCATACTTTCTTCAGCGCCTTCGATACCGGAGTAATCGTGGCGTATGTCTACGTCCCCGGAGGTCTTGGTGCCAAAGTAGAAGGGACTTTCTTTTCCCAAACGGATGGAATACTCCACATAGAGATTCATACTACCGTCTCCATCCACATTTATGGGGGTGTAGGTGAAGTTGCCGTTGTTCGGATTGTACCGGTAAGACTGCACTATGCGGTTAAAGTAGCGAGAACCGCTCAGCCTGATGCGAAGTCTTTGTCCGGGGTAAGAGTCATCGAAATAGCGCAACTTGACGAAGGCTCTTCCCCCGCTACCCAGTCGTTCGTTGCCCAGGTAGGTATAGAGCGGATTGACGGTGTTGGGGACTTCTGCCAGTGATGTAATCTCCGGCATGTACTGTGTATAGCTCACCTCGCCCATGAAGGTATGTTGCTTCCATGAAGTCTCGTAGGAGGCAGTTGGCTCAAAGAACCAATATTGTTGCGTCAAACGTTTATCAAATAAGGATCTGCGATAATAAGCACGACGGTACTCTCGGCGAACGGGAAGATAAATGTCTATGTATCTTTCTTTCTCCCAGTCGTCTCGTGAATAGTGCAAAGCTCCCTGCAGGGTGCGTTGCAGTTGGTTTAGATGGTAACTATTGTCCATGTCCGGTAGGAGGGTGGACAGTTCCATACGATCCTCGCTGTCTGAGAGCTGTCGTTGTTCGTACATCAACTCCACTTTATAGACACCCCGTTGGAAGTCGTGGATGCTGTATCCCACATTCGTTCTATAGCTATAGCTTTTCTCCGGACGCCGAATATCCGTGTTCTTAAGGGTGAGAGTATCGCCGTTTTGTGTTTGCAGCACCTCCTCATCTACGTGGTCTTTCTCGCTGTATCCCACAAAAGCCCCGAGGTCTATGATGTCGCCCCACGCTAGTTTTCGAGAGAAATTGAGTTGCTGTTGCATAGAGAGATAACGAGTGTGTTGTAGCTGCTGTTCCGTCTGCGTGGCTTGCGAACTGTTGTAGAATCGGCGGATGGTGTTGTCTGTGTGTTCAAAGTCCATTCGTGTGGTAGACTCCAAGAAGAAAGGAGACTTTAGTGTAAAGGTGTTGGTGGCGGAGGTGAGGAAAGACGACTCGCGGGTGACGCGGTCGAGAGATTCCTTTACGGCATTCTCCTCTACAACGATTTCCGTCTGTTGGCGTTCCTCACGATGCGTGCTGTTTCCTCCGACCGTGACTTCCAGATTGTTTTTCCACGTTGGAGTGTCCAATAGGAATCCGCCCGAAACGGTTTTGCGGTTGGTGCGTCCGTCTCGATTCGCCTGATTCATGAAGTCCTCACCGTTATTGTCGGGTTTATATTCACTGTTCAAATTGTTTCCGTTGCCTATGAGTGTTAGACGAGAATGGTCGGTAAAGCGCAGTCCGAACAATCGTCCCAAGAAGCTGTCGTGCGTACCTCCCCCCACTTCGGCATTGGCAATATATCCCTGTCGGTATTCTCGTTTCATGTACACATCCATTACGTAATCACGTTTCCCATCGGTCACTCCGAGTGCCTGCATTCGGTCGGTAGTGCGTTTGTACACCTTTATGTTCTGCACCACGTAGTAGGGCAGATTCTCCAGCATCAGTTTGTTGTTACCACGAAAGAAATCCTTGCCGTTCAGCATCATATAGTCTATTTTTTTGCCGTTGACAAAGATTTCGCCGTCGCGTTTCAGTTCCACTCCGGGCATTTGGCGAATAAGGTCGTCGAGCATACTTCCCTCTGCTACGTTGAAGGCGTCGGCATTGAAAATAAGTGTGTCGCCTCTGTGTACCAACTTTATCTTGGTAGCTTGTACCACCACTTCGCCCAGTTCTACATGCCGTAGCGTGTTCCTCCTCTTTATATAAGCAGGTGGAAGGTCGATTTGTGCATTCCGTCCGGGTGTTTTTAGGTCGTAAGAGAGGTATCCGGTTTCATAGTCCGGATGTTCGAACTTAATAAGGAATCTCGCTTTTCGGGCAGGGACTTTCAGTGTATAGTATGCCGCATCGCCTAGTAACATACTCGTGCGGACATCTATCTTGGTGCTATCCGGGGTCATAAAGAGAATGTTCACCCCGTCTATACCTTTTTTGGTAAAGGCATCGGCAATTGTTCCCACCAAGTTTATCTCTCGGTTGGCGGCACCGGCTGTTACACAACAGATGCTCAAGAGAAGTATGTACGCAATTCGTTTCATGTTCTACGTTCTTGTTCATTAAGCCCTTTGCATAGTATTCGGGTTAGCTCGATATATACGTTTGCTTGGCAAAAATAGTGTTTTTTTAGTGAAATTTGCAAGATTGTTTTTTTTTTTGTAAAAACGGAAAATAATCGTTACTTTTGCGGCAAAATAAACAGAAAAGTACGAATACTAACCTTCTAAAATAGAAATAAATGAACAGAAAGATTCTTCTTGTACTTATAGCTTGCGTATCCTTTGCAACGGTACATGGACAAAACGTTATCGCAACCACAAATCTTGTAGCCGACTACGACTACGTATGCCACACCGTCAACGGCAACAACGAGCCCGTAGACGTTCGCTACGCTCTCACCCTGCAAGTAACACCGAAACTCGCCTGCACCATGGGGCAACAAAAACACGCCGGTGAAAACGACGTGGAAGAACAACTGAACTACGTACCCACCACCTGGCAAAACTATCCGAAGGGAAAAATGACCTCGCTGGAATCCGTCCCCCCATACCGCTACCTCACCACCGAGAAAATGACGGAGATACAGTGGACACTGCAAGCCGACCGCGATACCCTTTGTGGATATCCCTGTCAAAAAGCCACGGGAAACTATGGCGGAAGAACCTGGATAGCATGGTTTTCCGAAGCCCTTCCCACAAAGTTTGGCGTGTGGCGACTGAACGGACTGCCCGGTCTCATCCTGCGCGCCGAATCGGAAGACGGTATCCACAGATTTGACTGTCGGAGCATAGAGGCCGTAAAAGAGAATGTAACATACGACATACCGGCGGATGTCACCAAGTGTACACGAGCCAAGTTTGTGCAACTGCGCAACAAACTCTTCGGCAACGACAACTATGTTTCCTCACCCACCTATTATATAAAGCCTGCAGAACTCAGTAGCGTCACCTTCATGAGCGGAACCGTGCTCTTAGGCAACGTCCCCATCAACATGAAGCCAACAAAGTACCAACCGCTCGACTACTAATCCATGCGAACCGTACTGCCACTCCTCATCGCGATGCTCTCCTTTGCCGGAGCAAGAGCACAGAGCGACACCCTTACCGTAAAAGGACAAGTGCGTTGTGCCGATGAACCCCTGGAAGCCTGCATCGTATCCTTGCTGAATCCGGCAGATTCATCCATTGTGGCCTATGCCATGACCGATGAACAGGGAAACTATGCCCTGAAGGCCGTATCGCGACTGCACGAAGTGTTGGTACGCGTAACAGGTTTCAATGTAAAGAAGCAAATAAAGCGCGTTGCAGCCACGACAAAGACACTCGACTTCGCCGTACAAGAGGAAAACGTCACCCTGCGCGAGGTACAAGTAAAAGCACGCAAACTATGGGGTAGCCGCGACACCCTCAACTATCTGGTCTCCGCCTATACCCGCGACCACGACCGCACCATAGGCGATGTGTTGCGCCAGCTCCCCGGCATCTCCATAGAAGACAACGGAGTGATAAAGTATCAAGGAACCCCCATAAACCACTTCTATATAGAGAATCTCGATATGCTGCAGGGAAGATATAATCTGGCCACAGAAGGAATTAAAGCCGAAGACGTAGCCACCGTGCAGGTTCTGGAGAACCACGAACACGTGAAAGCACTCCAAGACCAAGTACCTCCCGAATCGGCAGCCATCAATCTGCGGCTCAAGGACAAAGCAAAGGGAGTATGGAGTAAGAGTGCCGATGTGGGAGCCGGCGTATACGGCGATGGCGGACTGTGGAGTGCCACTCTGCAAGCAATGTATTTCAGCAAGAACGCTCAGCACCTATTGCGCTACAGTGGGGACAATTTGGGGCGCAGTACCGATGCTGCCGCCTCTCATTACGGACTCTCATCGGGTGCCGGAACAAGTATGGTGGGGGTGTTGGGACACGGGACCTCGTCGGTGGGCAACAGCCTGTTTGGGTATCGCCATGGTGTGAACCTCAATAATCTTGCCAAACTATCGAAAGATGCCACGCTGAACTACAACTTCAATTACGGTCACAACTATACACACGGCAACTCCTTCTCGCGCACCACTTATATACTGCCCGACGGTAGCAATCTTTTGCTCACCGAGAATATAACCGACCGTACCGAGACCGATGCTGCCGAACTGCAACTTACGTACGAACGAAATGCCGAGCGACATTTTCTGAACAACACCCTCTCACTCTCCGGTAAGTGGAACGAAGGGCGCGGAACCGTACTCTCCGATGGTGCTGTACAGCAAGCTTCGCACTATCGTTCTCTCTCCCTCTCCAACCGCACTCGTTGGGTGCATCGCACCGCACAAGGGGGTGGTTTCGACTGGACATCGACCAACAGCCTTACCTCCACACCGCAAGCGCTTGCCGTAGGGGGCAACATGGAGGCACGGCAGGATGTAAACATCACCGAACTCTCTACCGTCAATTCTTTCGAACTTCTTCGTAACCTGACGGCGCATAAGTGGACACTCTCCGCATCGGCGCAGGTCGATGCTACCTATACATCTCTCTCTTCGAACCTTACGCATCCCGATGTGCAGGGTGCGGCAAACGGTGATATGTATCACCTGAATGCCTTGGTGGGAGTAGGTCCGCTGGCGCGCTATGTAAACGGTTCGTTTCATGCCTCGTTGGAACTGCCGATTGTACTGACCTATACGCACTTGAATAACACACCGCTAGAGACGGAACAAACCGATGCGGAGCGTACACATCTTCGTTGGCAACCCAACTTCACCTTGTTGTGGAAGGCAAGCAGTCGGTTCACCATAGATGCCGATGCCCGTTATACTGCCTCCGAGACACCTTGGCAACAGTTACTCACGGCGTATGTGATGCAGAACTACCGGAGTCTTTCGCGCTATCGTGCCACGCTGTCGGATAGTTACGGTGCGGGTGCGAAGTTGAAGGTGTCGTATAAGGATGTCTTTAACAGCTTGTTTGCTCATCTGCAAGGCGAATGGAATCGTTCGTGGAGCGACATAGTCTACGGTACCACGCTCGACGAACAAGCGCACACCGTAGTGGAGGCATCCGTTACGCCCAACCACCATCAGGAATTCACCCTCCGGGGCTATGCTCGCAAGGATTTTGATTGGCACACCTCTCAACTGGAGATAAACGCCTCAGCCTCAAGGGGACATAGTGAACTCATGCGTCAGTCTGTACTTACGGAGTATCGCACCACGGGATATAGCCTGGGAGGTACGGTGGCACTGGATATTGTACGTGGGTATAGACTGGAGTATGCACTCCGCTGGAATCGACATGTCTATGCTACGGATGAGTATCGCTACACCTACAACGATTTGTGGCAGCAAGCCAAGTTAACGTTGCGTCTTGTCCCTTCAAAACTCTTCCTGAAATTGTCTTCCGACCACACGCACAACAGCAGTCTCACTTCTGCTCGCAAAGATTATGTGTTTGTAGGTGCGGGCTTGCGGTATAACTTGTCGAAGGTGGTGGAGTTGAATCTCGATGGTGACAATCTTACGAATATCCATACCTTCACCACCCATACCGTGGGCGATATGGAACAATACTATGCACAATACCGGCTGCGCTCCCGGAGCGTGATGCTGACGGCACATATAACATTCTAACGTAAAAATTCAATAAGTATGAAGATAATACAATACATGTTCTTTGTGTTATTAATAGGCCTCTGTAACAAAGCCTATGCAGACATCCTTCAAGGTCGTGTGCTTGACGCAGAAACCCGTGAACCGTTGGATGGAGCCCATTTGGAAGTGACAGAGGAGATTCCGGATTTTTCCTCTTTTTATAGGATTGTGTATACAGACTCTTTGGGATGTTTCAACTACCGTTGCTTCGGTGGTTCCAACATTACATTCCGTGCCATGTTCCTCGGATATAAGACAAATACAGTTCGTATGAAAGGAACGGATGCGGACGACACCATCCGCATCAATGACATCCTGCTACAACCCAGCGAAGTCTTGCTGAACGAGGTGATGGTAAAGGGCGCACAGCGACGCTTCTACATGCGCGGCGACACCGTTGTATTCAACCCCGGTGCATTCCAAATGGAGGACGGCGACCGCCTGTTGGACTTGATACAGAAGTTGCCCGGCGTGACGATGGAAGACGGTCGTTTGCTATGGAACGGTGAACCCCTGCAAATCAGAATGAACGGTAAGGAGGCACTGAGCGAGGACCTGTTGCTGAAACGACTACCGGTGGAAGCTGTGGCCGACGTGAAAGCCTACGAACGCAAGAGTGAACAGGAAAAGCGCACAGGAGTGGCCGACGGCAATCAGCAACAGGTACTCGATGTGACCATTAAGCCGGGATTCATGGATAAATGGTATGGCAGCGCTGAGGCGACAGGTTATACCGGCAAATACTACGGTGCAGAATGTGACGGAATGCGCCTAAGTGACTCCGACCCCATAATGCTGTTCGGACATGTGGGCGATGAACCCAAAAGAATACTGACGCACACCATGGGAAGTTCCTGGGGAGAAAGCGGAGGCACCTCCGTGCGGCAGCAGATGGGATCTGCCGGCTACAAGCACACTTGGAAACCCGGGGGTGAGGTGGAGGGCAACAGCTACGTGACCTTGACCGCAGGGGTAGATCACACCGACCGACCGCAAAGCAGTTGGGAGAATGCGCAGACATTCCTGCCCGGTACCACACCTACGCAGGCCAACAATCGGCGCGATAGCTACGAACATCAGTTCAAGGCACCGCTCGACTTCTCGTCATACCTCATCTTGAGTCCCAAGAGCACACTTTATCTGATGGCTCATGCCGGGTATGAACGAGGCGAAACAGGCAAGAACGAGGAGCAAGAGACGTTTGAAACGCTCACACTCACTCCCGTCAATACTTACACTTTCCACTCCTTGTCGGCAAGCAAACTGTTTAACGGCAACATCAACGGCTACCTGACGTACTACACGCCGAAAGGTTCCATCACGGCTTGGGCCGGCATAGGCTACTCGGATGCAAAGGAGTATGGCAATTCCATGGGCGAATATCACTATCAGCAGACGTCTACGCACACTACCGACCTGCAAAGCTATGAGGCACCGAACCATCAACTGAACGCCTTTGCCGGGATTGGTCTGAGTCATGCCTTCACGAAGCAAACTATGTTTCATGCACAATGGACGACTACCTACGATTACAAGTTTCGCGATGAGCAACGTCTGAGAACCGACATGATTGACACGGGAAACAGCTTCCGCAGAGTAGATGACCAATGGCTGAACGAACTGTGGACAGATGCGAACTTTACACTTCGGAAATTCACGATGAAGCCGGCTCTCGCGCTGACGCATCGCCATGAGCAGACCGATTATCGCCGTGCCTCCATCGATACCGTAGCACGCCGTAACCTCTTGCTCTTGCGCCCCTCGTTGGAACTGACCTGGCGCATCCGTCAGCAGATGAGCATGAAGGGAAAAGTTTCATACGACGAGCGACCGGCCGATCTCATCGATTGTATCGCCTATACCGACAACACCAATCCGCTGTATATCTACGAAGGCAATCCGAGCCTCGCAACCACCGGAACACTCAAAGCCAGTCTCCGATATAACTTCATGCTTACCCGTGGCAGTCAGTCCTTCGGTATCGCGGTGAACTATGCCAAGACCTACGACCCCATTGGCACCATACTGCATTACAATTCACAGACGGGTTGTTACCGGGCACAGAAACAGAACGTTAGGGGCGGTAACAGTTGGGGCGCATCACTGGACTATGACCGTACGCTGGCCAAGAATCTACAATTCCAAAACACACTCTCGGAGAATTGGAATGCCTCCTACGGCATCCTGACGATGGTGGACGAGCAAACGGGAATCTGCTACAATCGCCAACAGTCCTCACACCTGCGGGAGAAACTGGGGCTTATCTATGAGATAGATAATCTATCTATTTCATTCTTCCACGATTTCAACTGGGAACGCTATGTCTACAGCGATGCCGCACAGTCTACAGAGAACATTTTCTGCTATGCTACGCAACTAAACGTCCGCTATACCCTCAAGCAGTGGAGTTTTACCCTCGATCCGCACTTCTTCCTGAATCGCGGCTACTTCTCCGATGCAATGAACAATAATTTGTTCGTCTTGAACGCAGAAGTCGCCTACAAGTTCTTGAAGAACCGAGCCAAACTCATTCTTGCTGCCCGCGACCTTCTGAACAAGGAAACCGATTACAACTCCGTTATCACCGCCACCACCCACACCGAGAGTGGCAAAAGTTTCCTCCATCACTATGTTTCTCTCACATTTAGGTATATGTTGGAGGCGAAGAAGAAATGAAAATGTAGAAAAGAAAGTAGCACTTTTTGTAAAAAGAAATATATACAGTTGCAAAATTCACGAAAAAATACTACTTTTGTCCACGTAAAAGTATAGTTCAATCTAACCCGAATACTAAAAAGCAAAGAAATTGAGAAGGCTTGGCATCATTCTACTAATATTAGCATCGACATGCTTTATATCGGCTCCGGCACAAGTTAAGGTGACGGGGCGTGTAATAGATGTGCAAAACAAACCTGTTTGCAATGTTATAGTAAAGTTGCTAACCGACAAGAAAACCTTGGCCTTTACCGTCAGCAATGTGCAAGGAGTATATGCGTTGGAATTGAATACATTACCACAAAATGAGGTGTCTGTGGAATTCACGCATATTAGTTACGAAAAGGAGACGGAAACACTGATTTTGAAGGGAAATACAACCCTCCCGGACATGGTACTACTTCCAAAAACGGTGCAGCTGAAGGAGGTGACCGTAAAGGGCAATCCTCTGTGGCAACGTGGAGATACCTTATCGCACTCACTGGCTATGTTCCTGGGCAAGGGCGACGTTACGCTGGAGGATGGACTAAAACGTCTACCGGGAGTGGAAGTTGGAAAGAGTGGTAGCATTAGCTATATGGGGCGTCCCATCTCGCAGTTCAACATAGAAGGGTTGGACTTGTTGGGCGGTAAGTACAATCTTGCTACACGCAATATACCCGCAGACTACGTGACCAATGTGCAGATAATACGCAATCACCACGCACGCAAGGTGGATAACGATGTTCCAAGTGACGAGGTTGCCATGAATATAAAGTTGAGTAAGAAGGCCAAGTTCAAACCCTTTGGACAAGAGGAAACCGGAGTGGGATTTATGCAAGACGGTAACGATTCCTTCCAGAGATTATTGGGACTCACCGGCATGATGTTTACCGACAACTTCCAGACCATCTGTTCTCTCAAAGGGGGCAACTATAAAGACTTTGCCAAGTCCGACATGACAGATCATTTTGAATCTTCCGGTGTTAGCACCCCTGCAACACGGCTATTCGGTGGGTTCAACGGAGGAACACCGCCTATGGGGGAATACCTTTATCAGCGAAACGCCATGGTTACGCTCAACGGTATCAGTAAATTGGATTCTGTAACGACTTTCAAAGTGAACGCCGACTATAGCTATAATCGCAATACCCACGACATAGGTCAGAGTACCACCTATCTAACAGGCGAGAACGATTATGTAACCGTAGGCGAGTTTTTCTCTCCGTTGAGCAAGATTCACCTGCCTAAATTGACGGTCAACTATGAAAAGAATGCTGCCCATCTTTATGTTCTCGATAGGCTTGTGCTAAAAGGACAGTTCGAGCAGAACGAAGGGGCTGTAACGACCTCTCAAAGTAGCATAGACCAACATCGAAGGACCTCTTCTTTTGAGGTCGTCGACAAACTCTATTGGATAAAAAAGACGCAAAAAGGAGCTCGCAGAGCCTTCGAAACTTCGGTTTCGTTTATGCGCACCCCCACACTGCATCTTTCCTTCCGAAACCTCGATGAAACGTATGGACAAACGGCTCAATCTTCCACACTCGATGTAAATATTGGTACCACACTTACGCTTCCCGTCGGTAAGATTCTCCGCCTTTCGCTTCCCGTTCGCATGCAAGCTCGCTACGACAATGTAGAGACCCATCGTACAGCAACGGGAGATGTCAACCACATAAAAGGGTGGAACCTCAACCCAAACATCAATGCCGGGTTTGATATACACTCTAAGGACCGAAATTTTTACTTAAGTGCCGGACTGGGAGCTACTCTTAAAGGACTATATTACAATACTCTAAATTATACAAAAGCGGTTCTCAATCCGTCTGTGAGTGCTCATTACAGTTTCTCTGCCAACAGCAAATGTTCGTTCAGTACCGGCTACTCCACTCGGCTGGGCGATATGATGTCGCTGTTTACTCAGCCCATGCAGGTGAATTATCGTACGGTAAGTTCCTCGTCGGGTATCATAGGAGAGTCGAATACCTGGTCTTCAACCGGTGGATGGAAATGGCAACTCCCCTTGCAGTATTTCACGTTGAGCTTATCGGCAAGTCACAACGTGGGGAAACGCAACACACTCAACTCTCAACAAATAAACGGCATAGAGGTTAGCAACAATACGTTGCTGCGTAATACGCATACGCGCAACACTAATTTTAGTGCATCTACGACCAAGAGTATTCCGTCTCTCTTCGCCAAATTGGGCATGGATGCCACATACGGCTTTGGACGTAGCGAGCAGGCTGTAAGCGAAACGGTTATTCGGGTAAGAAGTAACAACTATGGTCTTCATGGTAATGTTTCCATTACACCCATAAGTTGGGTGGAGTTGCGCTATGATATACGTTACGACCGGGCACAAACGCATTACGACGCCGAACGCAATACGGTTACGGCTCTGACCCACACGGGAGCTGTTCATGTGTTCCCCATATCCGCGCTCGATCTTTCGATAGATTACAATCATGTGCGTCAACAGATAGCTACTTATCAATACAAGAATATGTCGCTCTTCAATGCTGTTGCACAGTACAAGTTCAAGCACTCGACTCTCCGCTTAGAATTAGAAAACTTACTAAACCGGCACAGTTATGCCTATACCGTATTCGACGGTATCAATACCTATAGTTACGATTATGGCTTGTGTGGCAGAACCGTGATGCTGAGAATCACTTTTAAACTTTA
>CAZUTW010000045.1:0-11511 GCA_964623295.1 uncultured Bacteroidaceae bacterium
ACTATCTCTCGCAGAGTATTCCGTGGCCTCACTTCTTCATGAACATCTCCATCATCGGCTTTATAAGATGTGGTGTGGGTTCGGCTGCAGGAGCAGCCATTGTTCACCGTTTCTTCAACTGGAGTATGACGAAGAGTTTCATGATTGCATCGGAAAGCATCACGGACTATGCCGGAATAGAAGAGAAATCGCAGATACTGGAGACACAAAGTTTGCTTATGGCTCTAAAAGAGAGCTTCGGCTTTTTGGTAATGTTGGGTCTATTGCTCATGGTAGCAATATTGTTATCGAACTACCGTACAACCGTTAAGCGCTTTGTTCCGAGAATGGTTGCCATTCGGAAATGGATGGGTAAACCTCAGAGTGGCGACCCCACCATACCGGTACCGGCAAAGTAACCTTTCTGTGTACTTTATATTAACGACAGCTGCCTATTAAAAAAGGATGCACCCTGTTCCTATGAGTGCATCCTTTTCTATTATTTCTTCGCCGCAAGAGTGGATTCTATGTTTTGCTCGCGATGATGTATGCGTACCTCTATGCCGAACTTCTCGTGCAGGTGTTCCGCCACATGCTGGGCGCAATAGACACTGCGGTGACGCCCTCCCGTACAACCGAAAGCAAACTGCAAGTGAGTAAAACCTCGCTTTATGTAACGAGCAGCATGCGCATCCGCCAACTCATATACATGTGATAGGAAGGTAAGCACCTCTCCGTTCTCCTCCAAGAAACGCATCACCGGTGCATCCAATCCCGTGAGCGGTTTGTATTCATCGTAGCGACCGGGATTGTGAATGGCTCTGCAATCAAACACATATCCGCCTCCATTGCCACTATCATCTGCCGGAATACCTTTGGGATAAGCAAAACTGTACACATCGACGACGAGCGTTCCGGCACCATCGTACTTGGAAACAGACGCCTTGGCCGTTCTCGAAGCATTGTACTTATCCACCAATTCGTGCAGCACATCTATCAGGTATTCGGGAACAATCCAAAGCAAAGCACCGTCTTGCAACAGTTGCTCCAGGTTCTGCATGGCTGCCGGTATACTTTGGAGGAAGTGCGGTTTGCGCTCAAAATATCCCCTGTATCCGTAGGCACCCAGCACTTGCATAAAGCGTAATGCCTCGATTCCCAACATCTTAATAAGGAACTCTTGACGGTCTACTTTTGTGTATTTCTCCAACTCCTCAAAGTAGAGTTGCATCAGGAAATCGCGAAGTTTGCAGGGGTAGTGTGCCGATGCCTGCCACAGGAAAGAGACAAGATCGTACTGGATAGGTCCGAGACGCCCCCCTTGGAAGTCTATAAAATAGGGGGCACCATCGCAAAGCATAACGTTGCGCGCCTGGAAATCGCGATACATAAAGGTGTGGTTGTGCTCCGGAACCAACTTCCGGGCAAATTCCTTGAAGGCATCTTCCAACTTTACTTCGTTGAACTCCACGCCCGAAGGTTTCAGAAAGCAGTACTTAAAGTAGTTCAAGTCGAACAAGATACCGGTTTCATCGAACTCCCTCTGTGGATAACAATGCGTAGCGTCCACCCCTTTGGCACCCTCGAACTGTATTTTAGGCAACAAGCGGATAACCTTTGCCAGGAGCGCGCCCTCCTCGTTGGAGTAGTCGCCCCCCTTCTCACGTCCCTCGCGAATAGCATCGAAAAGAGAAACCTCTCCCAAATCGGTTTGCAGATAGTAGAGGGAATCCTCGGACACCGCCAACACCCGAGGCACAGGAATACCTCGTTCGTCAAAATGACCGGAGAGGTAGATGAAAGCCTCGTTCTCCTCCATCGACGTACCCTTAACACCTATCACCGTTTCGCCCGCCATAGACGTCAAACGATAATATTCTCGATTGCTACCGGCCCCCTTCAGGCGGACACAATTCTTCGCTTCTTCTCCCTTCCACTTTTTATATAGGGATAAAAGTTCCTCCATTCTATTTTTCTTTTATATAGTTATTTCTTTCTACGAACCGACATCACCTTGCGGTATACCGCCACGATATTGACGATGGATACCAGACACAAGATAACCACACCGCACAAGACGGTCGGCATAATGCTCCCTTCGTCCATCTGCGGGAAGAGCAACAGCAGCATGCCCATGTAATAGCTGCGCAAGTAGAGCACACCCAGTATAGCCAACACAAAGACCAATATGTTCAATCCTACGGTAAGCATCTGGTAGGGCAGGCTCACACGCACCGGGGAGTAACCTATGAGCAGGAGGTTCTGCAGCTTCTGCGTGTTCTTCTGCACCAGCAAGTAGATACTCAGCATAAGGATATAGAAGGACAAAACACTGATCAACACGCCCACTCCCATCACCAAACCGGTGACCATCTTTAGGAAATAAGTCGTCTTACCCGCATCGAGTTTATCCTCTTCCGTCTCGTAGTTGTGAGTCTGGAGGTAACGCATGATGGCATCGTCGGCCGGGTTCTCCACCTCCATGATGACACGCGACGGTAACTCCTCTTCGTTCTGCGCAAACTGTTCGTTGCTCCAATTCAAGAAGGTTTCCGGCACAAGGATGGTATTCAGTCTGCTGCTAAAGCCTATTACCTTACCCTCGAAACGTTCGCTCTCGCCGTTGTGATGGATAAAAAGCGTCATATCAATCATACCCATCACCCCTTCTGATATCTTCGGTAGGTTACGACTTTGCGCAAAACCGAAGTTGTACATGGTGAGATACGTACGCGGTAAGATGATAGGAACCGTACGTTCACCCGGGGTATAGTGCCACTCCTCTCCGGTACCGTCCACGAACTTATCGGGAACAGACTCAAAGAACAAATCGGTACTGAACGGTGTGGCTCCCTGTACGCCCATGCGCGCATACACCTTATATCTACTACCCGTAAAGGCTCCGATATTCTTGCAGAAAGGCTGTGCAGCCATATCGTCGATATCGGCTTGAGAGAAACCACAATCGCCCCCCGTCAAGGAAGAGGCCGCCCCCACCTTGCGCGAGATAATAAGGTAGTCGTTCTTAAGGAAGGAATCTCCCTGCGTAAACATGGGAACCACATCGTTGTAAAACTGGATTCCCAAAAGTACGATAAGCATGCCGAACAAATTGGCAAAGAAGAACCCTGCGAACTGCGGTATGCTGATATGCTGACGTAATAATTTCCAGATTAATTTCATAGATGGTATGTTTTATCGTAATTAAGTTCCGGATGTTTACCGATGCTGGTAACAATCACTCCGGCTCCTTGGCGTTGTGCCTCCTCCATCATGATGTGTGCCATGACGGCCGAGTTGGTCTCGTCCAAGTGACTGATGGGTTCGTCTACCATAATAAAATCGAACGGCTGCACCAGAGCACGCATCATGGCCACGCGCTGCTGCTGACCGAAACTCATCTTGCCAATCAAAGTATCCTTCTTATCGGGGATGCCCAAAGCCTCGAACCACTCCTCTATTTGTTGTTTGGGCTTAAAGTGCGTCAGTTGGTTCTTAATCTGTACATTCTCCATGGCCGTCAACTCCGGGAAGAGACGAAGTTCCTGAAAGAGATGACTGATGGAACGCTGACGAATGCGCGTCCAGTCGGCCATGCGATAACGGCGTACATCCTCTTTGTCGAAGAGCAACTGACCGCTAAAATCCTGTCGAAAGCCCAATATATAGCTACAAAGGGTAGACTTTCCCGTACCCGAATTGGCTACCACCAAGTGTACTTTCCCTTTTTCAAAGCAACAGTTCTCCTGCAACCACACATCGCTGTGGAGATCGGCCGCCGTATTGGCAAACACTTGTGGTAACACATTGTGTAATTCTATCTTGTCCATTTGTTATTTTGTTTCCGCTACGTTGTTCCAGAATTGTATCGATACATCGGTTCCGGTTTTGGAGCTGATGGTGACAGCGCCCACATTCCCCAACAAATCGGAGACGATGGGAAGTTTCTCACCATAGGCAAGTCCTTGCAGTAGGTTTGCTACATTCAAGTAGGCAAAGAGTTTGGTGCCGACGATGGCGTCCTTATTGTATTTCTTTTGTGCCGCTTTCATGCCGCCGGGCAACACATCTACGTCGGTTTGTTCCGCACCCTCCGTCTTGGTACGGGCATACAAGAGTGACTTCCCATCGGCCGTCTTCTCCACGCCGAAGTACAACTGCATACCTCCCCCCGACAAACAATATGCGTTCGGCCCTTCATCAACGAGTTTGGCTCCATCGGTCAACGAAGTTTTCCAATAGGATACATCCTGCAAAAAGTCCGTATTCTCCAGTACGCCCAATAGGTTGAACGAAGGCGTACCTCCTGTGAGGGTTGCAGATAAACGCACGTTGCCGTTTATGGCACGCATCATCATGTCGGCATCTATATTGAGGTTCAATCCGGTAAGCTTCAAACGCAGGTCTTTGTCGCTCTTGAGTGCCTCCACCAAAGTCTTACCCTCCTGACCGGTAATCAGATAAAACACATTCTCCGCATGGTAGATATCGTCGTCCAACAAAGCATCGGTAATCTTGCTCTGCACCGCTTTGTCCAACTTCTGTTGGGTCGTTGCACTGCTTCCCGAGAGCGTACCCTCTATTTGCATCCCGTCGGCACCGTTCGTCAGCACCGCCGACAACAGTACATCTTCCGACTTGACATCCGTAGGCAACAGCAAACGGAACGGAACTTTACCATAAGAAGGAATCATGGAAAGCGGTGTCACCACAGCGACACCCCCCTTTAGTTCGGACAACTTATCGAAAAGCGGCGTACCCACGATACTCTCATCCGACTTACGTTCGAAACACTGTTTCATATAGACACGTAGAGACTCCTTATCGGCAGCCACCACCGGCCCCATTATCAACATGCGGTTGTCCTTCAGTCCTAAGAGGAAACCCGATTTCAAGAGTGTCCACTTAGCGTCGAACTTCTGCTCTATCTTACCACACTTACCCTCTTTCTGGAGCTGCTGCAAAGCACCCTCCACTCGTTCCGCATCGTCCAGAGCCACCGCCACGCCAAACATACCGCCGGCATCTATAAAACCATACACGGGAGTAGAATAATCCACACCGTCGATAGAAGGTAACATCTTGACTACCATGTTTTCCAACCCACTCTGCATGATATCGACAGACATCAATGCCTTGCTGTTCGATGGTATCAACGAAGTGGTATCCTCCGACTGACAAGATACCACTACCAGTGCCACGCAGAGCAACCAAACCAGGGCTACTCCCCTTTTTATCGTGTACACAAATCCATGTTTATTCATCTTCTTATAGATATATATATCTTACAACTGATTCTTAATCTGCATGAGATGTACCGCGGCCAGCGCTGCCGTCTCCGTGCGCAACCTACTGCGTCCCAACGAGATGGAGCGGAAGCCGTGTTGCAGTGCAAACTTCACCTCATCTACCGAGAAATCGCCCTCCGGCCCCACCATCACCACAACGTCGTGACCGGGCACCAGAACATCGAACAAGAAAGGTTTCTCTTCATCCCCTACATCCTCTTTCTCGTAACAATGAGCAATAAAACGATCTCCTTCGGTATGCTCCTTCACGAACTGCTCAAAGGACGCCATCTCGTTCAGCACCGGCTTGCAAGCCTTGTGACTCTGCTTCATGGCCGATACCAGAATTTTATCGATTCGCTCCCCCTTAAGAACCTTGCGTTCGGAGAAACGACAATTCAAGAAACTCAGTTCATCGAAACCCATCTCCGTAGCCTTCTCAGCCATCCACTCCGTGCGATCCATGTTCTTGGTGGGTGCCATAGCCAGATGCAAATGCCCCTGCCATGCAGGCGACTGTGGTAGATGTTCCTTTATAATATAGGTACAACGCTTCTGGGTAGCCGCCGTAATCTCCGCCCGGTAGAAGGAACCCACACCATCGACCAAAAAGATTTCATCGCCCATCTGCATGCGCAACACACGAACCACATGAACCGCCTCCTCTTGGGGCAGTTCACCACTCCCGCCGTGCTGTAAATCCTCGCCGGCAGAAGGAGCATAAAAGAAACGTTCCTCTTTCATAATTAGGTGCGAAGTTAGCACAAAAAAATGATATACGACGCCCCCGAAGCACAAAATATTGATAAAAGCCGACAAAAGCAGCCGTTTTCTCGGAAATTTATAGTAAGTTTGCATGCGATAAACCCCGAACAGCCTACAAAAGAAACATTCTTATGCGCAAAAAAGACCTATACAAAAACATCGTAGAAATATTTGAACGAGAGATGCCGGTAGCCGAGCCGGAACTTCACTATTCATCTCCGTTCCAACTACTTATAGCTGTCATCCTTTCGGCACAGTGTACCGACAAGCGTGTCAACCTGGTGACACCGGCGCTCTTTGCCGCCTACCCCACCCCCGAAACACTTGCCCAAGCCACCGAAGAAGATGTATATGAGTTCATTAAAAGCGTATCGTACCCCCACAACAAATCCAAGCACCTCGTGGGCATGGCACAGATGCTGGTAGCGGAATACGAAGGTCAGGTACCCGATACCACCGAACAACTCACCCGACTCCCCGGTGTAGGGCGCAAGACCGCCAATGTCATTCAAGCCGTCATCTTCAACAAGGCCACCATGGCCGTAGACACTCACGTGTTTCGCGTAAGTCACCGCATAGGGTTGGTACCGCAAAAATGCACCACTCCTTACAGTGTGGAGAAGGAGCTCACCCGCTATCTTCCATCCGAAATCATCCCCAAAGCCCACCATTGGCTCATACTCCATGGTCGCTATACCTGCCTAGCCCGCACCCCGAAATGCAACAAATGCTACTTACGGGAAGTTTGCCAAAATTTCAAAAGAGAGCACAAGAAATCCGCGAAATGCGAGGAAAGTCAAGAAAAATAGCGCACACATAGAAAAAATAGGTAGAAACATTTCTTTCTTTTCCACAAAAAGACTAAATTTGCAGAGATATTACGAGAAAGGTATAAGGATTTAATGTTTAATTCAACAATAAACAAGTAAAAGAAATGACTATAAACGACTACAAGTTTGCCGGCAAGAAGGCAATCGTGCGCGTTGACTTCAACGTGCCATTGGACGAGAATGGTAAAATCACCGACGATACCCGTATCAAGGGTGCTCTCCCTACTTTGAAGAAAGTATTGGCAGACGGTGGTGCTCTCATCATCATGTCACACATGGGTAAGCCAAAAGGCAAAGTAAACCCGAAACTTTCTTTGGGTCAGATTAAGGATACCGTAGCTGCTGCTTTGAACGTACCCGAGGTGAAGTTCGCTCCGGACTGCGCTAAGGCTGCCGATGCTGCCGCTGCTCTGAAACCGGGTGAGGTTCTGTTGCTTGAGAACCTGCGTTACTATCCCGAAGAGGAGGGTAAGCCTGTTGGTGTAGAGAAGGGTACTCCCGAGTACGATGAGGCTAAGAAGGAGATGAAGGGTCGCCAGAAGGAGTTTGCCAAGACATTGGCTTCTTATGCAGACTGCTACATCATGGACGCTTTCGGTACCGCTCACCGCAAGCACGCATCTACCGCTGTCATCGCCGACTACTTCGATGCTGACAACAAGATGTTGGGTTACTTGATGGAGAAGGAAGTACAGGCTGTAGACAACGTATTGTCCAACATCAAGCGTCCGTTCGTTGCCATCATGGGTGGTTCTAAGGTTTCTTCCAAGATTGGTATCATCGAGAACTTGCTGGGCAAGGTAGATAAGCTGATTCTTTGCGGTGGTATGACTTACACCTTCGCTAAGGCTCACGGCGGCGAGATTGGTAACTCTATCGTTGAGTTGGACAAGCTCGATGTAGCTCTGGGTGTTGAGGAGTTGGCTAAGAAGAACGGTGTTGAGTTGGTACTGGGTACCGATTCTGTTGTAGCCGATGCTTTCTCTAACGATGCTAACACTAAGATCTGCCCGTCTAACGCAATTCCCGAGGGTTGGGAAGGCTTGGATGCAGGTCCCGAGACCCGTCAGAAATTCGTTGAGGCTATCAAGGGTGCCAAGACCATTCTGTGGAACGGTCCTGCAGGTGTATTCGAGTTCGATAACTTTACCGCAGGTTCACGCGCTATCGGCGATGCTGTAGCTGCTGCAACTGCCGAGGGTGCTTTCTCACTCATCGGTGGTGGTGACTCCGTAGCTTGTGTCAACAAGTTCGGTTTGGCAGACAAGGTATCTTACATCTCTACCGGTGGTGGTGCTTTGCTCGAGGCTATCGAGGGTAAGGTTCTTCCGGGCGTAGCTGCTATCAAGGGAGAATAAAATCCTGTAAAACTTATATGTACGAGGGCAGTTTCTCTACCTGAGGGCTGCCCTCTTTATTCCTGTTAACCAATGAGAAAACTCGTCACTACAAGTCTCTGTTTCATTCTACTACTCTCTCTGTTTGCTTGCAACCATCGTCAACAAGAAGAACAAGAAGCGGCTGCACGTGCCGACTCCATAAGAGCTTTGCACGCGCTGAAAGTAGCCATACTCCCCACCCTGGATGCCTTCCCGCTGTTGGCAGCCCGGGAGTCCGGTGTTATGGACTCTCTCCAAATAGACATCGTTCTTGTTCCTTTTGCTGCGCAAATGGACTGCGACACAGCCTTGAAGAACGGCGCTGTGGACGTGGCCATGAGCGATGTGGTTCACGCGGCATGGAGACAGTACCGAGATAGTGGTCTCTATGTGATTGGAGAAACATACAACGAATGGAAATTGGTGATAAACAAGAGTCAACGTGTCAATAAACTCAGTGGACTCAAAGAGAAGATTATCGCCATCAATCGTAATTCTACCGACGAGTATCTCACCTATCTGGTAGGCGACAGTCTGGGGTTTGCCGACGATGACATGTATCGTCCGCAGATAAATGACTTAGCACTGCGCGCAAGCATGTTGCTCAACAGCCAGATAGATGGTGCCATACTGCCGGAGCCCCTTGCCGGATATGCCGTATCGCAAGGACATGTTTCCCTCTATAGCACCTCCGGGAAGGATATACCCGGCGGTGTGTTCATGGCTTCGTACACGGCGGTAAACGATTCCACCAAGAAAAAACAGATACAACAACTCATAGAGGTATACCGCATCGGGTGTCAGTTGATAGAGAAACACGGATACGAACGCTTTTCCGAGTCGCTCACCCACTATGCATTACCTCGTGAATATACCGATTCTCTTCCGGCACTCCCCACTATGCGCCCCTTGCAACCGTTATCGCAGGAGCACACACAGAAGGCCGTTCAATGGTTGCAACGCAGAGCTTCCATCAAGAAGAGCTATACCGGAGATACACTTTTTATTCAACGTTTTAAACTCTAAAGTATGAAAAAAGACGAGCGGGATACATTCTACAATATAATTAAAATGCTATATGGTGCACTAGGCATGCTACCGAGAGAAAGTTTATTCCGTTTATTTGAAGAAGGTTTCCTTTTCCTTCCGGGAAGCATGCTCCGGAAGGAATACGAAGAATTAAAGGAGAAATACCAAGATGTTTTTCCCAAAAAGCTGTATGAATTTCACGAGGAGAGTCCTAAAACGAGAGCCAAGAGGCAACCTGCTCGTGACGCTTTTAGGCTACTTATTGACAAGATGTCACACGAATACTTTTTTGGCAAGATGGACATCTTTCAGAAGCAAGTTCAACTGCACGAAATATTGAAACGCGACCGCGAGGAACTAGACCCCTACGATCGTTACTTCTCCAAGGGACTCAGCATACTCCCCTGGGAGCATTATGAATTCAATGTGAAAGGATCCCGACTCGACCACGAGAACCTGATACAGAGTTCTATTATGAATGGAATAATACTACAAGGTTTATTCTTCTTCAGCAGACAACATGTGGAAGACTTGTTTACCGTATACGAAAACAAACAGGCTCCTATTGCACTGAGGATGCGTGCATTCATAGGTGCTACTATATTGTTTGCGAACACAATTGACCATGAGATTGATGAAGAGATACAAAAGATGCCTATCACAACCCATTACACAGGCGAAGGAGAACACCATCTGTACATGTTCTTAAAGGCATTCGCTCAGGTAAGACATACGGAGGAGGCACTGACCAACATCGCAAAGAAACTGGCAGAGATGGCAACAGACGCGAAAAAAAAGCAGTTTAGAATATCCAAGAAAAAGGTTGACAACATCGTCAAGATTTCTCAAGAAGGATTCAAGAACTGTCTTGACATACAACTTCTCGGTTTCTGTGCGTTGTACCATAAGCCGCCCGTCCATCTGTACGAGCGATACGACTTGCGTTTCATGAACAACTGGATGTTGCCCTTCTCTTTCGAACATCCGAGTGTATTGAAACATGCACCGAGCTACATGAGGAAAAGCCCCGGCATGTACATTCACTTCTGCAACGAGAATCGCATCGGCAACATAGATCGATACATCAATGCGGTATCTCCTGACGCAGAGATTCACAAATTCATAAACGTCATATCCGAGGATTTCTATCCGGAGGAGTACACGGATCAGACGGAGATAAACAATTTCCTGGTAGACTTCTATCGCTTCTTCAAGCTCTATCGGTCTTATCCCGGCGAAGAGATTCAAAAATTAAACCCCTTCACCAATTTGTATTTTAAGATTAGGGATTATTATCGTCTTCTAACGGACGTCGACTTAATAAAAGACTTGTTTATCACCTTATTGGAGATAAACGAAAATGCAGAAGCCATCAGTTTGATAACGAGCACCATATCTGCATGGGGAAAGAATAAGGAGATGATGGAATTGATTCTCGAAAAATTAAATAAAGAACAGCTCAACTCCTGTCCCGATTGTAGAACAGAAGATATCTGCAGGATGCTGCTTGCTCTGGACCCTACGAACAAAAAGGGCGGTACAGAGCTGATAGAGTATTGCATCGAAGTAAATGAGATAGAAGACAAAAGAAGAAGAGACGAGTATGTGATTCGTACACCCAAAAAGGAACAATTGCGTATTCTCGATATGTTGGAACAGAACTATCCGGAAGATGAGGACATTATAGAGATAGCTTGGGAATTCTATTTGGCCTGTCACAAGTACAATAAGGGGATTAAGACACTGCATAGAGCTGTGTTCTATTATCCCGACGACATAGAGTACATATACAACCTTACAGAGTTTTACTTGCTGAACGATCAAAAAGAGGAGGCGTTCAAGTATGCTAAAAAAATGGTTGAAAAGGAAAAGAATGACAGTGATGCGTTCGTAAGAGCGGGTCACACGGCACTGGTTATGGGCGACAGGGAACTCGCTTTGGAGTGGTACGAAAAGGGAATAGAGATTCAGTACAAGGAGCTCGACGAAGATGAGGAACTTAACTTTGTAGACAGGACGGAATTAATGGATGAGTGCTTGAGGAAACTTTACGACGACCTTCCCGTACTGAAGGCGTATGGTGTAAACCGAGCCAAAATGAAGCGTATCGAGAACCGATTACGCGATATTCTCACAAATTGACCCATATCAAGAAAAGGGTTGTTTTCGCAAGGTTTCGCCGCGTAGGCTTGCATAAGCGCCAAAACGGTCGTAACTTTGCATCGTCAAAACAAGAAAGGA
>CAZUTW010000046.1:0-11478 GCA_964623295.1 uncultured Bacteroidaceae bacterium
ACAGTTACCAAATCAACACCCTCTCCACCAGTGAGCCTGCCGTTTCCGGCGAGGATCTGGTAGCCGGAGGTGCCATGCGTCGTACTACGGCTGTCACCATGTACGATACCGTTGCTTTCGTAACCCCCGATCAACTCCCCCAAAACAGCTTCTGGGAGTATCAACGTGTAAATCGTCCCAATGGACTCTACATGGTATGCGACCGTACTACGGCACCTATCGTGTTCTTCATGGAGGACTATCTCACCTCACACAACATTACCAACGAGGATTACAATTGGCTCTTCAGCGCCAAGAACGTAGACCGTAAAACCGGAGACGCCAGCGTAAACGGCGCCGTAGTGGTAGATCCGAACATCCGTTGCTTGAACGGTTTCGTGCATCAGACCGACGAGGTTGTCACTCCGCTGGACAATATGGCACAAGCCATAGGCAAGAAGAGCAGTATGTCTACTTGGAGTAAGTTCCTGGATCGTTTCTCCATTCCACAGGCTCTCTCCAACAGCGTTCGCGATGAGTTTAACTCACTCTACGGAACCTCTATCGATACCTTGTTCGAGAAACGTTATGCTGCTACGGTAAGCCAGAGTCACAACGAACTCTCTACCGATATTAACAACAATGCAATAGATATGACCACCTACGGTTTGAAGTACGACCCCTCATGGAACCAGTACTACACCGGTGCCGGAAGTACCAGCTCCGATTGGTTGATGAAGAACGACTTCGCCGTAATGACCGTTCCTAACGATGCCGCTATCGATGCATGGTGGAACAACGGTGGTGGTAAGGTGCTGAAGGATTTGTACGGTACACTCGAGAACGTGCCTACCGGTGTAATCCGTAAGCTTATTAATGTGAACATGCACGAGAGCTTCTCTGCAAGCGTACCGAGCAAGTTCTCCGAGATGTTGAACGATGCCAGCCAGGCATTCGGCCTTACTACCGACCATGTGGTGAGCAAGACCCTCTGCTGCAACGGTTATCTTTATGAAACCGACCAGGTGTACACCCCGGCAGCGTTCAAGGCAGTCTCCTTCCCGACCGAGATTAATGACAACATGAAGATTATAAAGTGGGCTATCGAGCAGTTGAAGTTCGATGACTACTTGAACTCCATGGATACTCAGTATAGCTTCTTCATCCCGACCGATGAGGCCATCACCAAGTATATAGACCCCGTATCCTATGCATACGAGTTGGCTACCGGTGGTACTCGCGAAATCATGAAGTTCCGTTGGGACAGCAAGAAGAACACCGTAGCTGCCAGCGTATGGCGTGTGAATTCCGACGGCACTACCGACTCTATTACCGGTAGAACTCCGACTTCCACTATGATTACCAACCGTCTCCAGGATATCTTGGATGCACACACCATCATTGGTGATGTACAGGACGGTCACACTTGGTATCGCACCAAGAACAACGGTATCATCCGCGTGGACAAGTCCAAGGGATACGGCGAAAACAGCATGGTAGTGTACGGTACCTTGCAGGATTCCATCGGTTCCGAGGGCGTTAAGGTAGGTAAGATTTACAACTACACGGCAGAAGGCGGTAACGGACACTCTTATGTCCTCGACGACAATATGCTCATGACTACCAACCACTCCGTTTACGATGTGTTGAACACCGACGAGAACAAGGAGACGGTGAGCGACTTCTTCGATTTGTTGAAGCAGAGTTCACTCTTCTCACCTCTTTATAAATTAAGTAGCAGTAGCAAGAACGGCTATGTAATCTGTTCCGACTACAACCTCTCTTGCTTGAACTTCTACAACTACACCATTTACATCCCGACCAACGAAAGCTTGCAGAAGCTGATGGACGGTTATACCGTAAACGGCGTAGAGGTTAAGATGCCTACTTGGGAAGATTACGATTGGTTCCTGGAGTATGCAAACAGCACCGTAGAGAGTGAAGACGAAAGTGAGTTGGCTGCCGTAACGGAGGCTGGAACCATTGCGTCCGACATTTCTGCTGCCATCGAGCGATTCATCAAGTCTCACGTTCAGGATAACGCCGTGTTTATAGACGGTGAAGAGGTATCCGGCAAGAAGTACGAGACTCAGGTCGTAGACCAGTTGGCTAGCGGTGAGGACGAGGAGGGTAGCTCCATTGCCACCATCTCCTTCGTTAAGTTGGAGAACATCTCTGCCAACAGCAACTCACTCACCTTTACCGACCCCGCAGGTCAGTCACACAAGGTGGTAACCACAAACGGTTTCTACAACAAACCGGTACGTGAGTACAAGATAGACCAAACCAGCAGCCTTACCAGCACCAATATTAAGTCTGCTCGTCTCGAGGCAAGCTCCTTTGCCGTACTGCACCAGATAGATTCTCCTATCCTTACCAGTCTTGATCAGTTTGTAGATGTACAGAAGGAGATGAAGGCATTCCGTGCAAAGCATCCGAACCTGCCCTCAACTTCCACTGAGTCTGCAGCACGTAGAGCTAAACGTAAATGATAATGATTATGAAAAAGATATTAATTCCATGTTTATTTAGCGCTTTGGCTCTCACCTCGGTAACAGTCAAGGCACAGACCGCCGGCTCTGTCATCAGCGGACAGGTGTACAGCGATCTCGACGGCCCCGTCATGATGGCGAACGTGGTCGAGATTGATGCATCCAACCGTATCGTGGCACACGGCATCACGGATATCAACGGTAACTTCTCTTTCCGTATCACGAACCCGAAGAACCGTTTGAAGGTGTCCTACATAGGATATCAAACCAGAATTATCCCTATCAAGGGTACTACCTATAAAATTAAGATGGAAGATGCCAACACCATGCAGACGGTTACCGTAACCGCTAAGAAGAAGGTGCAGGGTACAGGTTTGGCTATTCCGGAGCACGAAATCTCTACCGCTTCACAGCGTATCGATGCCAAGGAGTTCGAAGGACTCGGCGTTACCTCTGTCGATGAGGCATTGCAGGGACGTATCGCCGGTCTGGATATTGTTGCCAACAGTGGTAACTTGGGTTCCGGTACCAGTATGCGTTTGCGTGGTGTATCTTCTATTAACGGTAACTCCGAACCGCTTATCGTTGTGGACGGTAACGTACAGGAGGTGGAGGAAGGCTTCGATTACAACAATGCCAATGAGGAGCGTTTCGCACAGTTGCTGAACGTCAACCCGGAGGATATCGAGAGCATCAACGTGTTGAAGGATGCTGCCGCAACCGCCATCTGGGGTTCTCAGGGTGCTAACGGTGTAATCGAAATCAAGACCAAGCGTGGTAAGCGTGGACCTACCCGTGTGGACTACACCTTGAACCTCCAGGCCAGTGTACAGCCTACCGGTATGAAGCTCTTGAACGGTGACGAGTACACCATGTTGATGAAGGAGGCTTACTTCAACCCGCAGTTGAGTACAACGGCTTCCGATATGGCAGAGTTCAACTACAACCAGAACTGGAGCGAGTACAACATGTTTGCTGCCAACACCGATTGGGCGGACGCTGTTAAGACCACCGGTTTCAAGCAGAAGCATCACATCTCCGTAAGTGGTGGTGGTGAGAAGGCTAACTTCCGTATTTCCGGTGGTTATAGCCATGAGACCGGTTCCATCATAGAGCAGGCTCTCGACCAGTTCACTACTCGTGTGGCTTTGGACTACTTCGTGAGCGACCGTATCAAGGTGGTTACCAACTTCTCCTTGACCTACACGGACAACAAGAAGAACTACAGCGATTTGTTGTCTATCGCCTACAAGAAGATGCCGAACCTTGCCATCTACGACGAGAACGGCGACTATTATAATATGAGTATCGGCCGCAACAACTATACCTACACGAAGTCCAACGATAAGTTGGCAGACCAGTACGGTTATGAGAATATTGTGGCCCTGGCTAAGTTGGCTAAGAACGAAGAGCGTAACTACAACATCGTTCCGGAGTTCCAGGTATTGTACCGTCTGTTGGGAATCGACGACAGCAGCACACGTTTGGACTATGAAGGAAAGATTCTCTTCAACATCACCAACAACTATACCGATTCTTACTATCCCTCTCTGTTGGGTTCCACCTGGACCAGCAGCAGCAAGAGTAACGTCACCTCAGCCTCCAGCTACAAGGCCATGTCATGGGTAACCACCCACACCTTGACCTTCCAGCCTAAGTTCAGCAACGAGGATCACTTCCTCTTGATGATGGGACGTGCCCAAATAAGCAGTGGCGAGAGCAACACCTCTTCTTCTGCTAAATGGGGTCTGCCGAGCGGAACCATTACCAGCACCGGTGCCGAGGGTATCATCAGCGGTATGTCTACCAGTGCCAGCCACTGGAGAAGTGTTTACTTCACCTACTCCGCTCACTATTCTTACAAAGAAAAGTATATTGCCGACTTCTCCGTACGTTACGATGGTAGCACCCGTTTCGGACCATCCTCTCGTTGGGGAGCTTTCCCGGCTTTGTCCTTTGCATGGAACATCGGTGACGAGAAGTTCATCAAGGATAATCTGCCGTTTGTATCTCTCTTGAAGGTTCGTCCGGGATGGGGTCGTGTAGGTAATGCTCCTACTTCCGATTACCTCTACCTTTCCAAGTACGGTTCCGGCGCTATGTATAACGGTTCTTCTATTGTACCTACCAACATCCGCTTGACCGACCTGCAGTGGGAGGAGAAGGAAACCTATAACGTAGGTCTTGACCTAGGTTTCTTGAACGATATGATTACCGCCGACTTCAACATCTACACCCAGACCACCAGCGACCTGTTGATGACCAATCGTGCCATCCCGGGTTCATCCGGTTTTGGAACACTGTCTTGGCAGAATGCCGGTAAGATGCGTAACAACGGTTGGGAGTTCAACGTAAACGCAAATCGTGTCTTCAAGAAGAAGAAGTTCTACATGGACTTCAACGTAACCTTCGCAAACAACAAGAACGAAATCCTGGAAATGGACGAAACCTTGTTGGCTGCTTTGAACGGCGACTTCGATAAGTCAAACGGTTCTTATCTGACACGTATTCAGATTAAGAATGCCTTCGGTGCTATGTACGGTTTCCGTAGTAAGGGTGTATATCAGTACAGCTACGACTACTACTTGAACCACGCCGATGAATTGGGTACCGATGTATCCGTGCCGGTGGTTCGCGACGCAAGCGGTAACATCGTTTACGATGAGAACGGACGTCCCAAGAAGATGATGTTCGACTACGGAGACAACGGTAAGAACTACGAGTTCAAGGGTGGTGATGCCATCTACGAAGATATCAACCACGATGGTAACATCAACGAGTTGGATATTGTTTACCTCGGTTCTTCACTCCCGAAGATCACCGGTGGATTCGGATTCAAGATTCACTTCGGTAAGTTCACCTGGAACAACCAGTTCAACTTCCGTGCCGGTAACAAGATTATCAACTCCGCACGTTTGACCGCAGAGTCCATGTCAAGCAACGACAACCAGAGCCGTGCCGTAAACTGGAGATGGCGTGTAGACGGTGATATCACCACCATACCACGTGCCTTCAATACCAGCGACGAGGCCGTTTACAACACCCTCGGTTCCGACCGCTTTATTGAGGACGGTTCCTTCCTGCGTCTCAACTACTCACAGTTCAACTATGAGTTGCCGGAGCGTTTGGTTAAGAGTTGGGGACTCCGCAGAATCTCTGCCTACCTTACCATCAACAACCTCTTCTGTCTCACCAAGTATTCAGGTGCCGACCCCGAGGTGTCTTATGGTAGCTACGGCGTAGTATACGATACTGCAAAGACCCCGAGAAGCCGCAGCTTCAACTTTGGTCTTAACATCTCATTCTGATAAAAAAATAAGATTATGAATATAAAAAATAGTATCAAGACTTTGGCATTGGCAGGCGTAGGCTTTACCATGACCTCTTGTGGCGATTTTCTCGATCTGCTCCCTCTGAATGAGATTGTGGTAGAGAACTATTGGCAAGAGGAGTCCGATGTGGAGTCTGTCGTAAAAGGATGCTACGCACAATTGGCCTCCGAAGCATGCGTGAGCCGCATGATTGCGTGGGGTGAGATGCGTGCCGACAACGTTATAAAAGGTAACAGCCCGAGCACCGATGTACAGAATATCCTCAAGGGTAACCTGCTCTCTACCTCCGGCTATACCAACTGGACCTCTTTCTATCAGTGTATCAATTATTGTAACACGGTTATAAAGTATGCACCGCAGGTGGCGGAAAACGACCCTAACTATACACAGGGCGAGATGCAGGCTACCATCGCCGAAATGACGGCTATGCGTTCTCTCTGCTACTTCTACCTGATTCGTGCCTTCAAGGATGTTCCCTATGTTACGGAACCGTCCATCGATGACTCTCAGAACTATATCGTGGGGGCAACAAGCTTCAACGAAATCTTGAAGAGTTGTATCGACGACCTGGAGGCTGTGGTCAACAACCTGATTCTTCGCTACCCGGAGAGTGCATCGGATTCCAGCAATCCGGGCAACTCCGCTCACGAGAATACCTCTCGCTTTACTCGCGTAAGCGGTAAGGCTCTCTTGGCCGATATGTACCTCATGTTGGCAAGCGATGCCGACCTGGATGAGGGTACCCGCAAGAACTATTATAATAAATGTATAAGCTATTGCGATGATGTAATCACTTACAAGTGGAACCGCTACGTAGCCGACTACAATGGATCTACACAGTTCTATAAGTTCATGGAGGAGCAGACCGACACCGTTACCGGTGCTAAGTATGGTATCGCCCTCTTACGTGAGTCTCGCGATAACTCCAGTGATACTCAGGGTTACGGTTATGCTCAGGACGCTCTCTTTGGTACGGGTAACTGCTTCGAGTCACTCTTTGAGTTGAACTATCGCGACGGTTACAGCCAGACGAACCCATCCATCGTAACCTATTACGGTGGTAGCGATTCCGATACCAGAGCGTATGTTAAGGGATGCTTGTATGCGTTGGAGGATCTCTTTACCAACCTGCCTACTGCATCCAACGATGTCTTCCCGTACACCGACTGCCGTGTATATGCCCACGTGCTCAACGATGACCAGTCTTACTACATAGGTAAGTACGTTATTGAAGGTATCCCCGATGTTATGGGTAAGCCTAAGACCGGTATGGAGACAAAGGATTTGTACACCAACTTGGTTTCCAACAGAAAGTATCTGCGTTATTCCAACTGGATTATCTATCGTCTCACCGACGTCATCTTGATGAAGGCAGAGGCTCTCTGCCAGTTGGCAGGCGAGGGGGCTACATACGAAACCAGCCCTCAGTTGAAGGATGCTTTTGCATTGGTTAAGGTAGTGTACGACCGTGCCAACTGGATTTATTCGGCTAACGGAAACACCGTCAACCTGCTCAACTCCGACTCATACAAGACCGGTGCAGCCATGTCTTCATTGGTACTGTTGGAGCGTCGTCGTGAGCTGATGTTCGAGGGTAAGCGTTGGTTCGACCTGTTGCGTCTGGCACGCCGTGACGGTAACATGACCCAGTTCAAAAGCTATGTACTCCAGAAGTACAGCACCAACTCTACCGTCATGAATATGCGCTTAAGTAATTTCGATGCTATCTTCTGGCCTTACAACAAGGACGAGTTGAAAGTGAATACCGCATTGAAGCAGAAGTCATTCTACTCTAGTGAGGAAGATTCTTTCGATAAGAACTAAAAGGAAATTTATTATGAGAAAGTTTTTAAATATAAAGAATAGCTTGCTCCTCTTGTTGTTGGCAACAATTGGACAATTTACGTTCACTGCATGTTCCGATGAGCCGGATGCGGACAACCTCTACACCTTCACCGGTGAGATGGCGTCCGACTATCTGACTTCTCGCGATAAGTTCAGCGAATTTACCAAAATATTGCAGCGTGCGAAGAGCAGCGAAGATATGGCGTCCTACTACGACCTCTTGGCTACCTACGGACACTATACCGTGTTCGCTCCTACCAACGATGCTGTCGATGCCTATCTTAAGGAGAACGGACTCAGCTCCATCGATGAGTTGAGCGTAGCAGACTGCGATACTCTGGCACGTACGCACATCATCCAGTCCAACAGTACCTCTTACTTCACCACCGATATGACCGATGGTGTTATTGAGACCACTAACTTGCTGGATCGCTACTTGAATGTGGGTGTGGATACCGCTACCTTGGCAGACGGTTCCTTGAAGACCTACTATACCATCAACGATAAGAGCCGTCTGATTGTTCCCGATGACTCCGTAGAGAATGGTGTGGTTCACACCGTAGACCACGTGTTGGCAACCTCTACCAAGTTGTTGGCTGACTATATCGGCGATGCGGGCGACCTCAATATGTTCTATGAGATATTGAAGCAAACCCACATGGCAGACTCACTTACCGCCCTCTACGATGAGAGCTACGTAACCCCGACAGGTGACTCTTGTATCACTGGTGTTTACTATCACACCGCTGCGGAGTGGGAGTATGCCGTATTCCCTAAGAAGCGAATGTATGGTTTCACCGCCTTCTGCGAGCCGGATGAGGTATTCAAAGAGTACTTCCAGTCAAATGGCGAGGAGTGGAACGATACCGATATGTCTGCTAATATCCCGGGTATGCAGCGTCTTGCAAAGCAGGTTTACGACCAGGTTTATCCAGAGGATGCAGGTCTTTACGATGGCGATTACACCAACCGTAAGAACCCGTTGAACCGCTTCATCTCTTATCACCTGCTCGACCGTTTGGCACAGTACAGTAAGATGGCGTTGCGTGGTTCCAAGTATCACCGCAACCAGTTCAAGTTGAACATGGGCGATATCACCGACTGGTACGAAACCATGATGCCTTACTCCGTAATGCAGGTTTCTTCTCCGTTGAATGCTCTCTACATCAACCGTAAGGGTATCCGTAACAAGGTAACTACCGGATGCGAGGGTGTATTGGTTACCGCTTGTAACAAGGCACAGCCGCAGAACGGTGTTATGCACTACATAGACAAGCTGTTGTTCTACGACAAGAACACCCGTGATGTAGTCCTCAACTGCCGTTTCCGTTTCGACTCATCCACCATGTCTCCCGATATCATGACCGCCGGTTATCCGGAGGAGGAGGAGACTACCAATTCACAGGGTAACCGTGGACGTGGTTTCAAGGCCGGTGCAATGAAGAACATCATCTTCAATAACAATACTACCTTGATTTCTCACCGTATGCGTGTGGTAGGCTTCTGGTCTTACGAGGGTGACGAGGTCATCATCCAGGGTCAGTACGACTTCACCCTGCGTCTGCCGCCTGTACCTGCCGGAACCTATGAGTTGCGCCTGGGATACTGTGCAGCCTTCGAGAGCCGTGGTGTTATCCAGATTTACTGCGGAACCGATCCTAAGAACTTGCAACCGGAGGGTATTCCTTTGGACTTGAGAAAGTCCGGCGAGGTAGGTACCGGTACATTGCAAGACAACACCGGTCAGATCAACTACATCTACGATGCCGACCTCACCAGCGGTGTGAAGGATAAGGACGAGCGTGACGAGTTGATAGCAGCCAACGATAAGGCTATGCACAACCGTGGTTACATGAAGGGTCCGGCTAGCTGCGGTACCTGCTCAACAACCGGTTTGAACGCTGTATGGCGTGACCAAGGTAAGCAGCTTCTGCGCCGTGTCATCAAGGTGGTAACCATCGATGAAGGTCAGGACTACTACGTACGCTTCAAGCAAACACGTACAGGTGGTAACTATGAGTTCCAGTTCGACTACTTCGAGATGTGTCCTAAGAGCATCTACGATAGTCCGGAAGGCGAGGATAAGAACTAAACCCTATTATTAACAAAGATATGAAACAAATATCAAATATACTACGCACAGGAGTGCTGGCGGCAGCGGGGCTGCTCGCCTGCTACTCTTGTAGCGACACCTGGGATGACCACTACGATGCGCAGTCATCCCTCACCACCGGCAAGACGCTGTACGACCAGATTGCTTCCGATGAGGATTTGAGCGATTTCCGCGAAGTCCTCGATGCGGTGAAGCTCATTCGTAGCAAGAAGTATGCGGTGGATGCGAACAACAATCCCCTTACTTATAAGGATGTGTTCAGCGAATCTCAGCGCTACACGGTGTGGGCTCCCGTAAACGGTACGTTCGACAAGGAGGCTCTTATCAACCAAGCCCTGACCGATTTTAGTGGCGACTCTGTGGTTGTGAGCAGCTTCATTCAGAACCACTATACTCGTTTCAACTATTCCGTAAGTTCCCTCACTGACACCACTGTCACCATGATGAACAGCAAGGTGTTGGCCGCAACTTCACAGAGTTTCGGCGAGATTCCTTATCTGCAGGCAAACATCGTTTGTAGCAATGGTATCTTGCATAAGTTGTCCGGTCAGATTCCGTTTGAGTACAACATCTATCAGTACATCTGCGGTACAACCGATTACGACCTTTCCGGTTTGGCATCCTTCTTGAATGCTTACCAGGTAGACTCCCTCGATGCCAACGCATCTATCCAGGAAACCATCGACTCAGAGACCGGTATGCCTATCTATTCCGACTCCGTGATGATTACCAACAACCTGATGCGTGACAAGATGGGATACATCGCTCGTGAGGACTCCAACTATGTGAGCCTTGTTCCCTCTACCGAAATGTGGAACGAAATGTATGAGAAGGTGCAGAGCTACTATGAGTATCCTACCTACAACGAGTATCGCGACTCTTTGCAGCGTGTGTACACCGGTACGGCTATGGTACAGGACTTGACCTACAATATGAATTCTCAGTACAACCAGCACCCTGAAGACTCTATGTGTTCTGTCTCTGCTATGCCCAAGACTTCTTACAGAAGAAATGAGGTACACAGTCATATCTACGAACATCCTCTGGACGAGGGTAAGCCTTTCTATGGATTCCTTTACGGAGGACCTAAGACTAGACGCTTCACAGGTGATAATGTGGTAAACTGCTCCAACGGTCAGGTATTGGTGCTCGACAAGTGGCCTTTCCGCCCAGTCGACATGGTATGGACTCCCTCCATCTACTCTGTAATGTCAAGCAGCAACTTCCAGATTACCGAGGGTAAGGAGAGTACCGGTAACATCTCCTACGTAACACCGCTTTATGCAGCGTTCGGAGACGATGCCGAGAGTCAGACAGGTTTGGTACCGTATGACACCTATGCAAGTGTCATCCCAACCAACAACAACTCCAACCCCGACCTCACCTTCACCGCACGTAATCTGCTCAAGACCAAGTACGACATAGGTTTGATCGTGGTATCACCCAATATTGAGAACCCGGATAGTGCCTCCTGGGACGAAGGCGTAGCAACCTTCACCTACCAGATTACCTACTATCAGGCAGATGGTAAGAAAACAACCGGCTCCGCTGTACGTAACATAACCACGCATCCGGAGGTTATGGTGGACACCATCTGGGTACAGAAGGGCTTTGACAACCCCGTATGTTCTTATGGCTTGGACGACGATTCACATGCCGTTACCGTAAACATCAAGGTGACCTCTCGTTACAACGAGTCTAAGAAGACCACCAACAG
>CAZUTW010000047.1:0-11190 GCA_964623295.1 uncultured Bacteroidaceae bacterium
TTGTTATAATAAATCCCCCGTCCTCTCCGGAGGGAAGACGGGGGGAATTATTCTTTAGTCCTCAATAAGGTTGTTACCGGTCATGTCGCTCGGTTGTTCCAATCCCATGATGTGCAGGATAGAAGGAGCTACATCGGCCAAAACACCATTCTTAACCTTGGCGTTCTTGTTCGTCGTTACGTAGATGAACGGAACCGGGTTCAGAGAGTGAGCGGTGTTCGGAGTACCATCCTCGTTGATTGCATTGTCGGCATTACCGTGGTCGGCTATGATAATAGCCTCGTAGTCGGCAGCCTTGGCAGCCTCAATCACCTCGCTTACGCACTGATCGATGGCAATAGCTGCCTTCTCGATAGCCTCGTAGACGCCGGTGTGACCCACCATATCACCGTTGGCAAAGTTTACAACGATGAAGTCGTAGGTGTTGCCCTTGATGGCTTCCACCAACTTATCCTTCACTTCGTAAGCACTCATCTCCGGCTTCAAGTCGTAGGTGGCAACCTTAGGAGACGGAACCAAGATGCGATCCTCGCCCGGGAACGCAGCCTCGCGACCACCGTTCAGGAAGAAGGTAACGTGAGCAAACTTCTCGGTCTCGGCGGTGTGCAACTGCTTCAGACCCTTATTGCTCAGGTACTCGGCCAGTGTGTTCTCTACGTTCTCTTTCGGGAACAAGATGTGCAGACCCGTGAACTTGGCATCGTACGGAGTCATGCAGTAGTACTGCAAGCCCGGGATGGTGTTCATGCCCTGCTCCGGCATATCCTCTTGTGTCAAAACTATGGTCAACTCCTTGGCACGGTCGTTGCGGTAGTTGAAGAAGATGACAACATCGCCCTCCTTGATGGTACCATCGAAGGAGTTGTTGTTGATAGGCTTAACGAACTCGTCGGTTACGCCCTCATCGTAGCTCTCCTGCATAGCCGCTACCATGTCGGTGCTCTGCTTGCCCTCGCCCTTTACGAGCAGGTCGTAAGCCACCTTAACACGCTCCCAACGCTTATCGCGATCCATAGCGTAGAAACGTCCTACGATAGATGCAATCTTACCGGCGCTCTGTGCGCAGTGTGCGGAAAGTTGCTCTATGAAACCCTTGCCGCTCTTGGGGTCGGTATCACGACCGTCCATGAAGCAGTGGATAAAGGTATTCTCTACTCCGTATTGCTTAGCCAAGTCGCACAAGGTGAACAAGTGATCCAAAGAGGAGTGTACACCACCGTTGGAGGTGAGACCCATCAAGTGGATGTTCTTACCGTTCTCCTTAGCATAAGAATATGCGGAAACAATCTCCGGGTTCTTGGCGATGCTACCGTCGGCACATGCGCGGTTGATCTTTACCAAGTCCTGATAAACGATGCGTCCTGCACCAATGTTCAGGTGACCCACCTCGGAGTTACCCATCTGTCCGTCGGGCAGACCGACGTTTTCGCCGGATGCCTGCAACTGAGAGTTGGGATAGTTTGCATTCAGTGAATCCATGTAAGGAGTCGGCGTGTTGAAAATCACGTCACCCTTGTTGTGCTTTCCGATTCCCCATCCATCGAGAATCATCAAAAGTGCTTTTTTTGCCATATTAATTCTATATATATCTTTCTTTTTTCTTTTTATTCTTCTGCCATGAACGGATAGCCGTAGGCGGTAGGCGGACAGTAGGTCTCCTTTATACAGCGTGGGCTAACCCAGCGGAGCAGGTTGAGTACGGAACCGGCCTTGTCGTTGGTTCCGGAGTTGCGTGCACCGCCAAACGGCTGCTGACCGATAACGGCACCGGTCGGTTTGTCGTTGATGTAGAAGTTGCCGGCTGCATAGCGCAACTTGTGGAACGCTGTTTGGATAGCGTAGCGGTCGCGGGCAAAGATGGAACCGGTAAGACCATAGGCGCTGGTGCCGTCGCAGAGCTCCAGAGTCTCTTCGTACTTCTCGTCTTCGTATACATAAACGGTGATTACCGGACCGAAGATCTCCTCGACCATCGTCTTGAACTTAGGATTGGTGGTGAGGATAACGGTGGGTTCTACAAAGTAACCCTTGCTCTTGTCGCAGTTGCCACCGAAGACAATCTCGGCTTCGTTGCTTGCCTTAGCGTAATCGATGTAGCTCTTGATATTGTCGAAAGAGGTCTCGTCGATAACGGCAGCGATGAAGTTGGTGAAGTTCTTCGGGTCGCCCATCTTGATGGTTGCAATCTCCTTAGCCATGGCTTCCTTAACGGCCGGCCAGATAGATGCCGGGATGTAGGCACGGCTACCTGCAGAACACTTCTGTCCCTGGAACTCGAACGCACCGCGGATAATTGCAATGGCCAACTCCTGAATGGTAGAAGCTGCGGAACTGTGGGCGAAAATGAAGTTCTTACCACCGGTCTCGCCTACAATCTTGGGATAGTTCTTGTAGATGTCCAGGTTCTGGGCAATCTGGCGCTGCAGGGTGTTGAAGGTGGTGGTGGAACCCGTAAAGTGGAAACCGGCCAAGTCGGGGCTCTCGGTAACAACCTTGCCGATAACACTACCCTTACCCGGCACAAAGTTGATGACACCATCCGGCAGACCTGCTTCCTTGAATATCTTCATCAAGAGATAGTTGCTCAACAGAGAGGTGGTAGATGGCTTCCATACCGTAACGTTACCCATCACTGCCGGAGCCGTGTTCAGGTTGCAGGCAATGGAGGTGAAGTTGAACGGAGTCAACGCGAATACGAAACCCTCCAGAGCACGATACTCCTGACGGTTCAGCATGGTCTTGTCGGAGATAGGCGGCTGCTCCGCATATACCTGGCATGCGCACGGAGCGGAGAAGCGCAAGAAGTCGATCATCTCACCCGTATCGATGTCTGCCTGGAATGCCGTCTTGCTCTGTCCCAACATGGTGGCAGCGTTCAACGTATGGCGATACTTGGTAGCCATAAGTTCGGCGATGCGCAGCATGATGCTTACGCGCTCTATATAAGGGAGGTCGCTCCAAGCCCGGTGAGCCGCCATAGCCGCATCGATGGCTGCTTGTACCTCGGCCGGACCTGCCTTGTGGTAGGTAGCCAAAACATGCTTGTGGTCGTGTGGCATAACCACTTCACCCGTATCACCGGTGAAGATTTCCTTACCGCCCACAATGACCGGAATTTCAATTTTCTCGTTGGAGATACGTTCCAGTTCTGCCTTCAAGGCTGCGCGTTCCGGAGTACCCGGAGCATAAGATACGACCGGCTCATTCTTGGGGAGACCGAATCTGTAAAGTGAATTGTCCATAACTCTTGTTGTTTTTGTTGTCTTGTATAAAACTTAGTAATTTGCTTGCAAAATTAGTGTATCTTTGGCTATTCTGCAACTTTTTTGTGCACAAATTCCATGTAAATGCGGCGATTTGCTCAAAAGATGAGTAACTTTGCACCCAATTTTAAAACATACGTAAATGAGAAGAATCTATAAAACCGTTATTTTCGATTTGGACGGTACGCTCTTGGACACCTTGCAGGACCTTACGGATGCGACCAATTATGCCTTGCATCGGCATGGGTTCCCCGAGCACTCTTTGGAGGCTGTTCGCTCGTTTGTGGGCAATGGTGTGCGTAAGTTGATAGAACGTGCTGTGCCCGCAGGGTTGGAGACGGCTACGGTGGACGCGGTGTTTGCAACCTTTATGACCTACTATAGCGAACACTGCTTGGACAAGACGGCTCCCTACGGAGGTGTTCCGGAGATGCTTCGTACGCTCAAGGAGGCCGGTTACCGCATGGCGGTGGTAAGCAACAAGGCCGATGCGGTGGTAAAGCACCTCTGCCATCAGTTCTTTCCGGGCACCATTGAGGTGGCCGAGGGCGAAAACGAGGCGGCGGGAATAGGAAAGAAACCTTCGCCGGATATGGTAAATCTGGCCGTGAAGGAGTTGGGCGTAGCGTTGGAAACCTGCATCTATGTGGGCGATTCCGATGTGGATATCCAAACCGCACACAACGCTCAGATGTCCTGCATCTCCGTAACGTGGGGCTTCCGCGATGAGACCTTCCTCACCGCTCATGGTGCCGAGCGGTTGATACACGTTCCTATGGAATTGGTAGAAGCGTTGAAATAAACGTATAAAAAATAGCGACAATCGGGGGCGCACTGAAAAAGTGTGTGATCTGCGCCCCCGACGCCACTACTACAATTCCCCTCCCTTGTCTTCCCCTTGTCATCGGGGAGATCCTAACAGTAAGTTATGATACCTAATAATGAAAATTCTACCGTCAGGTTGTTCTCGTATTCGTCCGTTTACTGTAAGGACGGTCTATAATTGAGTAGGAAATTATGCCTCCCGATGATGCTGTATTTTTGTTGTTTTCTTATTTTTTCTTATATGCCTTCTTCTAGTTTTTTAGTTCTATAAATGACTTTTTCTCGGTTGTCTGAATTGTTTGAAATTCGGTTAGAAATCGATTACGATGCAAAAGTATAACTTTTTCAAGTATCCTCCAAATTTTTTCGTATGTTTTTGAACATATTTTGTTGTGTTTTTTAGCATAAAAAGTAGGCTGAGGCGCCTACTTTTCTATGCTGAGCAGCTCTATGGTAAAGACGAGCGTGGAGTAGGGGCGAAACGGCATCCCCTCTTCTTTTCCATATGCAAGGTAGTGTGGAACATATATTTCCCACTTGGATCCCACCGGCATCAGGCAAAGAGCCTCTTGCCATCCGTCTATAAAGTCGCCTACGTTCATGGTGAGTGCCATCTGTCGTTCGTAGGAACTGTCAAATAAACTGCCGTCGGTGGTCCTGCCTTCGTAATGTATACAAACTTTACTGCTTTTGCGAGGGATTTTTCCGTCACCTTGTCGTAAAATTTTGTATTGTAATCCGCTCTTGAGCGATACAACACTGTCCTTCTTGGCGTTCTCCGCCAACCATTCTTTTTGAGCCTTGCGGTACTCTGCATCCGTCAGTCTGCGGGGAGCAGCCGGGGCTGTCTGTTCCGTCTTCGGGGCCGCTTCTTTTTTTGCTGCCGTAGGCTTGGGTGTTTGTCGGGTACAAGAACTGCACACCGTCCATCCCAGGAGCAGTAAGGCAAAAATCATATACTTCTTCATTGTCTTATTGTTTTGATTGCTTTTGCACGATTTCACCGCAAAGATAAGAATTTTGCGAATAATTTATCAACAAAATCGGCATTTTCTGTTGCTGTACCTCCAACTTGTCCTCTTTTATATACAATAAACGCGGGGTTTCCTCGTTTTAAACAAAGTAATAATATAGTAAAGAGGACAAGACACTATGATAGAATATATACGTGGACAAGTAGCCGAACTCACTCCCACCACTGCCATTATAGATTGCAATGGGGTGGGGTATGAACTGAATATATCTCTTAATACATTTGCCGCCGTGCAGGGTAAAGAGAGTGTAAAACTCTTTGTTTACGAGGCCATACGCGAGGATGCACACATACTTTACGGCTTTATAACCAAGGCCGAACGAGAGCTCTTCCTGTTGCTCATTACCGTATCCGGTATAGGTGGCAGTACGGCGCGTATGATTCTCTCCGCCTTCTCGCCCCGCGAGTTGAGCGAGGTGATACTCCAAGGCAACGATAGCTTGCTGAAGGGGGTAAAGGGGATCGGCTTAAAGACGGCTCAGCGCATCATTGTAGACTTAAAAGATAAAATCCCGGCTATAGAGGGCGGTGTGTTCATCGGAAATATGCAACAAACGATCTTGTTGCCCGACGATGTCAAGGAGGTGATGGATGAGTCTATTACTGCTCTTACCATGTTGGGCTTCCAGCAAAGCGCAGCTACCAAAGCGGTGCGTACCGTGATTAAGGAACAGCCCGACTTGGAAATATCGCAAGTGATAAAAGCCGCGCTTAAGATCATAAAGTAAAACTGCAGCATGAGGAACAGCGGAAAGAACAAAAATCTTCTTTTGTGGATGATGGGTTTGTCGTTCGGTACACTTACCGTGGTGTACGGAGCCACCAGCCCTGCTCCTCTGCTGTCTCCTTTTGCTCCTTTCGTCCCGGTTGCAAAAGCTCCGGAACCGAGTGCTGCTCCGGCAGCACCTGCCGATACCATGAAGGTGACGGTGAAGAAAACGTCGCCCGTGGTGGAGCACGATTTGAAACGTCAGGTGTCCGATTTACAGGACCCGGAGAACCTGAAACGCGAGGAAACGTACGATGTGGATTCCAACTTCTATTACGTGGGTACCAAGATGGGGGAGGGGTACTTGAATACTCCCATCCTGATGTCGCCCGAGGAGTACCACACCTGGACGCTTCATCGCAGCATGGCCGATTTCTATCGTAAGAAAAACCAAGAGGATTTCAATAATAACGGCAAAAGCAATTTCGACTTTTTAGATGCTCAGTTCAGTTTGGGACCGGCCGAGAAGATTTTCGGTCCGGGTGGTGTGCGTATAAAGACTCAGGGAACGGCGGAGCTGAAGTTCGGTGCCAACCTGAAAACGGAGGATAACCCGGCACTTCCGGTCAACAACCGTAGTACCACGGCCTTCGATTTCGATATGAAGATCAACCTGAACATGAATGGTAAGGTGGGCGATAAGGTGAACCTGAACTTGAGTTACGATACCGAGGCTACCTTCGATTTCGACTCCAAGAACCTGAAGTTGAAGTACGAGGGTAAGGAGGACGAAATCATAAAGTTGGTGGAGGCCGGAAACATCTCCATGCCCACCAACTCCTCGTTGATAAAAGGCGCCAGCAGTTTGTTCGGTGTGCGCACCGACTTGCAGTTCGGCAAACTCAAAATGCAACTCTTGGCTTCGCAAAAGAAATCGTCGACCAAGACCGTGAGCAGTAAGGGAGGCACGCAGTTGCACGAATTCGAGATTGGTGCCGACGAATATGTGGAGAACCGTTTCTTCTTCCTGTCCAACTATTTCCGCGATAACTACGATAAGAACATGCAGAATCTGCCCAACATAACGAGTGGCATACAGATTCAGCGTGTGGAGGTGTGGATGACCAATAAGACCGGAAGTTACGAAACACAGCGCAATATCCTTTCTTTTACCGACTTGGGCGAGGAGAAAGGTTCTAAACTTTACAATGATTCATGGTCGGTGACCGGTCAGCGTATCCCATCCAACAGCGCCAATACACTCTACTCCGAACTCAACCAGCGCGAGTCCGAGGGAGCGCGAGACATCAGTCTGGCCAATACCTGCCTGGACGGTTTTCACAACATGGCGGGTGGTCTCGACTACGAAAAGATACAATCCGCCCGTAAGTTGAGCAGCAGTGAATACTCTGTCAACACGGCACTCGGTTACATCCAACTCAAAACCACCCTGCAGAGCGACGAAGTGCTGGCCATCGCCTACGAATACACCTACGGAGGACAAACCTATCAGGTGGGTGAGTTCGCTGCCGACATCACCGACAATACCAAGGCACTCTTCCTGAAGACCCTTAAAAATACCGACAATTCACCCACCTCCGGTACGTGGAACCTTATGATGCGCAACGTCTACTCTCTGGGAGCACAGAGCATACAGAAGGATAAGTTCAAAATGGATATTAAGTACCAGAACGATTCTGCGGGTGTGTACACCAACTATCTGCCGGAGGTCCAGTACAAAAGTACTACGTTGCTAAAAATGATGAACTTGGACCGACTGGACAACAACAATAAAGTAAACTCCAACGGCCAGTTCGACTTTGTGGACGGATACACCATAAACACTACTTCCGGTTACATCATCTTCCCGGTGGTGGAACCCTTCGGCGACCATCTGCGCAGTAAGTTGGGCAACGAGGCGCTCGCCGAGAAATACTGTTTCGACGAACTCTACGACTCCACCAAGACCGTAGCCAAACAGATAGCCGAGAAGGATAAGTTCGTCCTCTCCGGAAAGTACTCCGGTAGCAGTGGCAGCGAGATAGATCTGGGTACGGGCAATGTGCCACGCGGTTCCGTTGTGGTAACGGCCGGCGGTGTCACTCTGACGGAAAACAGCGATTATACCGTGGATTACAGCAGCGGACGTGTTACCATCATCAACCAGAGTATCATAGATGCGGGTACTGCCGTTAGCGTAAGTTTGGAGAGCAACGACTACTACGGTATGCAGCGCAAAACCATGGTGGGCATGAATCTGGAGTACGAGGTGTCCAAGAACTTTATCTTGGGCGGTACGCTTATGCACTTGAGCGAACAAGCGCTCACTACGAAGGTGTCCATGGGCGATGAACCGCTCAATAATACCATCTGGGGGCTGAACATGAGTTGGAAGAAAGAGAGCCAATGGCTCACCAACTTGTTGAATAAGATTCCATTGCTCCACCTCACGGCACCCAGTAGCATCAACTTTACGGGTGAGTTTGCACAGTTGATTGCGGGACAGAACGGCGATGTGCAGGATGGTGCCAGCTATATAGACGATTTCGAGAACACCAAGAACGGGGTGGATATGCGTACTCCTTCCTCTTGGGTTATCTGTAGTACGCCGACAGGCTTCGAGGAGGCGTCACTGACCAACGATGTGCGCTATGGTTATCATCGCGCCAAGTTGGCGTGGTACTACATCGACCCGCTCTTTACGCGTCGTAGCAGCAACCTTACACCGTCGCATATCAAGAGCGATTTGAACCAACTCTCCAACCACTATGTGCGTGAGGTATACGAACGAGAGATTTATCCGAACAAGAGTCTTACGGCTACCAGTGGAACCTCTTCTACACTGAACATCCTTAACCTGGCATACTATCCAAGCGAGCGAGGTCCGTACAACTTGAACCCCGATTTGGATGTAAACGGACATCTGCGCAACCCCTACGACAACTGGGGTGGTATGATGCGTAAGATTGAGACGAGCGATTTCGAGACCAGCAACATCGGTTATATAGAGTTCTGGATGATGGATCCGTTTATCTACACGCGTGATAAGGTGGGTAACTATAGCGGAAAATTCTACATCGACTTGGGAGAGGTGAGCGAGGATATCTTGAAGGATGGTAAGAAGTTCTACGAGAGTGGTATGCCGCTGGATGGCAGTTCGTCCTACTATACGGAGACGGTTTGGGGACGTGTACCTACGCAGAACAGTGTGACGTATGCTTTCAATACCAGTTCCGGTAGTAGAGCCAGACAGGATGTGGGCTTCAACGGACTTACCAACGAGGAGGAACAGAACTACGGAGCTTACAAAGAGTTCTTGTCGGCCATACAGGGAAAGGTGTCACCGGAGGTGTTCGATAGTATCTATGCCGACCCGGCTGCCGATGATTATCATTACTTCCGCGGTAGCGATTTCGATAGTGCCAAACGTTCTATCTTGGAACGTTACAAAAACATCAACTCTCCTGCCGGAAACTCTCCCGATTCCGACGGACGTAAAGAGTCTTACGATACTTCCTATAAGTCGACACCCGATGCGGAGGATATCAACACGGACTATACCATGAATGAGTATGAGAAGTTCTTCCGTTATCAGATTGAGATAGATCCCAACCACATGGAGGTGGGAGAGAACTTCATTTGCGATATGCGTACCTATTCTCCCAAACTGCGCAACGGTGAGACGGAAACCATTAAGTGGTATCTTTTCCGTGTGCCTATCGATCAGTACGTGGAGAAGAAGGGGGGTATCTCCGATTTTACGAGTATCCGCTTCATGCGTATGTTCCTGACGGAGTTCGAGGAACCGGTAATCCTGCGCTTTGCTACGCTCGATTTGGTGCGTGCCGATTGGCGTAACTATACGCGTACACTGGATTCCTCTACGGGCTCTACGGGTAGCATGGCAGTGAGCGCGGTGAACTACGAGGAGAATGGTAGTAAGACTCCGGTCAACTATATCTTGCCTCCGGGCATTACGCGTGTGCTGGACCCGGGACAGGCGCAGTTGAACGAGGAGAACGAACAGGCGCTTTCTATTGTTATCAACGACTTGGGAGCGGGCGATGCGCGTGCGGTGTACAAGAGTTCCAACTTGGATATGCGCCAATACAAGCACTTGCAGCTTTTCCTCCATGCCAATGCCTTGGAGAACGATGTGACCAACTTGAAGGACAACGATATCTCCGTGTTTGTGCGCTTGGGTTCCGACTTCCGTAGCAACTACTATGAGTACGAGATTCCTATGAAGTTGACACCGGAGGGTAAGTACGATAACAACTCAACGAGTCAACGTAAGGAGGTGTGGCCCGAGGATAATATGCTCGATGTGGATCTTACGGTCTTTACCGATGCCAAGAAGCAGCGTAACAAGGCTAAGGCTGCGGGTGGCGCGGAAAATACCAAGGTGTTCTATGTGTTCGACCCGGACAAACCGAACAATAAGGTGAGTGTGCTGGGTAACCCGTCGTTGGGCGAGGTGACGGCGATGATGATTGGTGTGCGCAACAACAGTAACCGGGTGAAGAGTGTGGAGATATGGGCCAACGAGTTCCGCTTGCAGGAGTTTGAAAACAGCGGCGGTTGGGCGGCTCAGGGTAACCTCAATGTGCAACTCTCCGACCTGGGTACGGTGAACCTTACAGGCCATGTGGAGACGGCCGGCTTCGGTGGCCTGGAGGAGGGGGTTAGCTCTCGTAGACAGGACAACCTCTATGAGTACAATGTGACCACCAATGTGGAACTGGGCAAGTTCTTTCCGGATAAGTGGCGTGTGAATGCCCCGGTGTACTATTCTTATGCCAAGGAGATAACGCGTCCTAAGTATAATCCGTTCAATACCGATATGCTGCTGGAAGATGATTTGGATGCGTGCGCCAACAAGGCTGAACGCGATTCTCTGGAGAATATCGTTGTAAAACGTGTTGTATCCAACAACTTTAGTATCAGCAATGTGAAGTTCAATGTGGGCAACAAACGTTTCTCCATGCCGTGGGACCCGCAGAATTTCTCTTTGAGTTATAGCCACAACAAAACAAAGACGACCGGCGAAACCACCGTGTGGGAGATAGAAGAGAACTGGAAAGCCAACTTCAACTATTCCTATTCGCCCACTTACAAGGCGTTCGAACCGTTCAAAAACATGAAGAGTAAGAGCAAGTGGCTCGATATCTTGAAGACACAAAACTTCAATTACCTGCCGCAGAACCTTACCTTCAACAGCGATATCACGCGTACATACTACGAGTTGCAGGAGCGCGACTTGGAGCAGGACGATTACTCTTCCATCCCTATCTCCTTCTCGGAGCAGTTCCTTTGGAATCGTCAGTTCTCCATCCGTTGGGACTTCACCAAAGCGCTCC
>CAZUTW010000048.1:0-11133 GCA_964623295.1 uncultured Bacteroidaceae bacterium
TCGTTTAATTCTTCGTGCAAATATACAACAACTTTCCCTGAAAAGCAAGTTTTCGGGGAGGAAAAGTGATAGAGTACACCAATGTCTTGTTATATACAAAACGGGGAGATATTTCTATTCTTCTGTCATTTAACGAATTTCTTTCCGTGACGAATATAAATGTTTCCCTTGCGAAGATTACGAACCACACGGCCGGATGTATCGTAAATATGAGATACATCGCAAGAGGATGTCGGAACAATGCCCTTAACTCCGGTGTTTTGTACAGCAAAATCGTCTCGCGTAAAGATTAATCTATCGCTATCGAAACAGGATATCATGAAATAGAAAGCCGAAATAGGGCGAATATTATCGATACAAAAATGTCCGCTGTTCTTCCAAACGGAACAGCGGACGTTTCTATAGTAATCCTACGAAATCAATTAATTACCCAGATTAAAGAGCTCACTCTTCACGTAAATCTTGTAATCCTTTATGCTCTCGGGAGCACCCTGCTCCATACGCGGCAGATACTGGAAACCGGAGATAACCTCGTCCTTACCCAAATCTATCACGATATAGTGCGGGAACTGTACACCCTTGTTCGTACTCCAATAGGTACTCTCCTGCAAGTCGTAAATCTTATCCGCCGTCTTGTTACCGGTCGTTATGTCCTCATCGTCGGCATAAGCTATGGTCCACGGTTCGCGACTCAGACGTTTGCCCTGCGCATCCAGCAAGTACCACTCGGCGATGCAAGCATATTCACGGTCGTTGTGACTATTCAGCATCTCTATGCAAACATAGCGTCCGCTGGCCGTAGCATCCATCTTCACCTCCTGCCAGCCGTTTCCGGCAGCAAAGGATCCGGTGTATACGGGAGTCTCACCGCTAAGGTTCAGTGTTTCACCCTCCTTGCGGTGGGTAGCCGGAGCAGAAAGAGCCAACTTATCGATGATGGGCTTGGAGAGACCTTCCACTTCGCAAGTGTTCGGACCTACAACATCCAGAATGATAATCTCATTCTTACCCTTCTTTAACCAACAACCCGGAGTATAGAGCGTCTGTTGCGGACCGATGCCCCAGAAACGTCCCAGCGCATGACCATTTACATATACCTGTCCCTTGCCCCAAGTCTCCACATTGATAAAGGTGTCGCCCACCTTATTTATATTAAAGTAACCACGATAGTATCCGCGCTTACCCATACGGTCGGCAATCTCCTTACCCTCGGTGCTGTTCTTTGCAGCAAGATTCAGCGCCTTAACGGCAGTAGCATATTCATCGTCTATGCGATACATATCCCAGTTCTTCAGCGTCCAGGTAAGATCGTGCTTATCGATGGTTGCACTTATGGTAACATCTCCCGTGATACCCTTGAAATCCTTAATAGCACGACCGAAGTTGATGCGGCCCAGTGCCTCTACGGCTATGGTCAACACATCCCCCTTCTTGGTAGCCGGCAACAAAAGCGTCTTCTCGCCGTTGCGACGATCCAAAGAACCTATATAGTTGTTGTTCAAGAACACCTGTGCATAGTCGTGTGCCTCGTTTATCTTCAAGATACTCTGCGTAGGAATCTCGGGCAGAGTGTTAACATATACCATGGAACCCCATCCCAAGTCGTGTGCTTCGAAGGTGAGATCCGCCTTGTCGCCATCGGTTACCAAACCGCTGTTTCCGTAGAAGAGCGGAGCAAACTCCTTCACCTCCACCTTGGCAAAGCTCGTTGTAGCAATCTCCTTAGGTACACTTGCCTGCTTCTTACCATCCATAAAGTCGGCCATCATTTCGCGCAACTCCCAGAATTTAGGCGTGGTTTGTCCGGCCTCGTTGATAGGAGCATCGTAATCGTAGGAGGTCACGTCCGGCGCAAAACCCGGAGAGTTGGCACCCGCCCAGTGTCCCCAGTTGGTACCACCATGGGTCATGTATAGAGAGAAGGAGATACCCTTCTGCAACATTTCGCGCATACCGTCTACCATATCCTTGGCCCCGCGGGTCTCGTGGCGACCGCCCCACTTATCGAACCATCCGCTCCAGAATTCGGAACACATCTTCGGACTCTCCGGACGCAGCTGTCCCAATTTGCGGAACTCGTTGTCTATGTTGGCACCGGTACCAAAGTTCATGGTCCAGATAAGGTCGTCCAAACCGTTCTTGGTAAAGTTGGAACTCCAGTCGCACTGGAACAATTGCACCTTATCGAAACCACTCTTACGGATGATATCACGTACGGCTGCTATGTACGGCTTGTCCTCGCCATAGGAACCATACTCGTTTTCCACCTGCACCATGATGATGGGCCCCCCCTTATCTACGGTAAGGTCACCAATCTGTTCGCCCACCTTCTTTTCGAAGATTTCCAAGCGTTCCATGAAGTAGGGATCCTGCTCGCGCAGTTTTATATCTTTCTTCTTGAGCAACCACCAAGGCAGACCGCCCATTTCCCACTCGGCACAAACGTAAGGACCGGGACGTACTATTACGTACATGCCGTTCTTCTGCGCCAACTTAATGAAAGCACGCAAGTCGTTGTTGTCGGTAAAATTGAATTCACCCTCCTTCTGTTCGTGTATATTCCAGAAGACATACACACAAAGAGTGTTCATACCCAGAGATTTGCACATCTTGATGCGCTGATCCCAATAGGCTCTCGGAATGCGGGGGTAGTGAACCTCTGCCGCTTTAATAATGAAAGGTTTGCCGTTCATGAGGAACGTACCCTTTCCAACCTCAAACGTATCGCTGCTTTTCGCCACCGATTGCGTGGGTGCAGCAAAGAGCAGACTTAGAGCCAAGGCCGATGTGGCCATACTGCTCAAAATACGTGTTCTTAATTGCATCATATTGTTTTGAAGTATTAGTTATTATATTTCATCCACAAATCTACAAAAAATATAGCATCAGACCATACATCCGTAACTTAAAATTCTGTAATTCGGGGCTATTTTGTCTTCTTTATATCAATAAGATATGTCAACTTAGCCAGAATACCACCATTGGCAGAACGCCCGAAGGTGTCTTTCTTGCTGTTTCCATATATGTCGGAGAGTCCGTAGTAGTAACGAGCATCTATGCCGAAGTGACCCACTTTCGTGTTGAGCTCGAAACCCAATCCGGCCGTTATTCCGTAGTCGAATTTCTTCTCCAACGGCATGTCGTGTTGCTCCCGGTGTCCGGTAAGTTGGGTGATATCGCCCTCGCTCTTCGTACTCTCACTCAAGAAGAAACCTACGGTAGGACCCGCCAGGAAGTAAAACATACCTCCTCGTCTCTCCTTTCCCCATCCCAAGCGGGCGAGCAAAGGTATCTGAACATAGTTCAGGGTGCGTTCGTAGGAGGCATCTACATCCTCAAAATCCTCCGCCCATCCCAATTGAGTATAGTTGATTTCGGCTTGCAAAGCACACACCATGCTAAAGTATTTCTCGCTCGTATAGCGAAACGTTACACCTCCCGTCATGCCCTGCTTGTATTTCGTAGCCACTTTCGGGTTGAAGTCTTGCGTGGTAACGGTTGCACCGGCGTTAAAACCTATGGCAAAGTCGGTGCGGGGGTCGCCCACTTGAGCCCGGGCGGTTAGAACCACCAACCAAACAAACGTTATACTTAGAATCCTCTTTATATTCATGACTGTCTTTTCCATTTGTCCTTACCTTTATTTTATCTCCACCATATTACCGCTTTCGGTGTAGTTCACCAGACGAATGCGCTTGTTTACGTATCCACCGAAGTTGCTTACGCGAGAGAATCCGAACTTCATCAACTTAAGCGCCGGCGTCACACTGTTGAGCTGTTCCTCGCTCAGCCGGTTGCCGTATACGGACACGGCACGCAGAAAGTACAAAGCCAGGTCGTAGCCAAAGAGTCCGTAGCGTGGCAGATAGTTCTGCATGGGGCTACCAAACCATTTGGTAAACGTAGCGTTCATATCTCTCAAGTCGTAGTTCGTTGTGTAATAATAAGATGCTATGTATGCGTCCGACTTGTGCAGCGCCTCCTTCTGTGCCGAGAACGCTTGCCAGTCAGGGTATCCGAACAGGTGAATCTCAACCCCGGGATGTACCTTGCGCAACTTCTCCATCTTGGGCAGTATCTTTTGCAACGCCTCTTTGTTCTCCGCGTTGGGGATAAACAAGTTTTGTTTGGTGTTGTTTAGCACCGCTCCCCACTGCGCATCGGAGGCAGAAAGATTCAACGTGTGTGTTTGTATCCCCTTGTTCGTCAGTTCGTTGTTAAGTTCCTTAGTAAAATCCGCTCTGTCCGTCTTGCTTTCCGCATTTATAAAGACAATGTTGGACTGGCTGTAACGCTTTATCACCTCGCCGGAGATAGATGCGTTAAGGTAGTGAGTAGGCGCATTCACCATAAACAAATAAGGGTTGGAGTACACCTCGTTGCCTTTCGACGTGAAAGGCACCACCAAATTGATGGCATGCTTCTTGGAATAGTCCGACAGCAATCCTACCTGTTCGGCAGACGGCGGAGCAAAAATGATGTCGGCCTTCTCCATACAAGGATCGTTCAGCAACGTGTTGATACTGCTCTTGCTATCAAGAGCATACACATCCACCGAAATACCGTTTTGCTTTATCTGTTCCACCGCCAACAGCATGCCGCGGTAGAACTCCACCATGCGACTGCCGGCATTCTTATCGTCGAAGGGGAGGAGCACCACCATGTTTATGTGTCCCTTGCCCGTGGTAGCATTCTTGGAAGCTACACGTCTAAACATCTCCGAATTGGACGGCGTCTGTTCCCGTCGGGTAATTTCGGGTATGTACAGTTCCATTCCCTTTTGCAAAACGAAACCCTCTTGGCGCATCTGCGGGTTCGCATCCTCCAAGTCCTCTTGAGAGATGTTGTATTTGTGCGCAATACCATAGATGGTCTCCTTGCTCTTTACCTTGTGTATCTTCTTAACCCCCTTACCCTCACTGTATTGTTGCTGCTTGTTCTGAGCCGCAGATACGAGTTGTTGGTTGGCAGCCGGTATAACAATAACCGTTCCCGCCTTAAAATTATCGGCCGAAAGTCCGGGATTTGCCCTGCACAACTCATCTGCCGTTACCGAATACATCTTGGTAATACGGTAGAGCGTTTCGCCGCTTGCTATGGTATGGTAAGTGATGTTCCCGTTGTTCTTGGATTCCCGAGGGATGTTCAAGACATCGCCCACATGAATCATCTCCTTGATGCCGGGGTTGAGTTGTTGAATACGTTGCACGCTGGTACCATACATGGCAGCTATGGATGTAAGCGTCTCGCCCCCCTTCACCGTATGGCTAAATTGGGTGCTTTGAGCGGATATCGTCAGCGAAAAGAGCGACAGCATAAACGCTGTCAGTAGTGTATAAAGTGATTTCATAAATGACCTATGTTATAACATAATAGCATTCCGTGTGTACAGCCTTGTGCGTACGGTGGGAACGATTCGAGCACAAAGGTACGATTTTTTACTTAAAAACCCAACTCGAAAGCAAAATTTATTCAAAGGCGTTTTCCGAAACCGGGCGCTTCTAATAGGCTATCTTTCCTTTAGCTGCAAAAAAGTTGGGAAAAAAGGTGGTTATTTCGTGGGGAAACACTAAATTTGCAGTTTGGAAATACAACTATTGCAGCTTATGAAGAAATTACTATACGTGAGTTTGCTGCTCATGCTAACCTGTTGGCCGTTTGCCGCAGTGCAGGCCGATGATGAAATTATCGCCGTCTTGGTGTCGGACGAGGAACCGGATACGCTGGAATCTCCCTATTCCATGTCTGCTCCCAAGACCATACGGTTCGAGGCTTCTTTCGACAACATCGAGGAACGTATATCTTATATTAATTGGAAAATATACGAGGGGAGTACGGAAGATGCTCCTATTATAGACCACCGCTATCTGAATGTGTCCGATGGAGCGACGGAGGAATACACCTTTACCAAGGCCGGTACCTTCTATGTGGAGCTGACGGTAACCTATACGGGCGATACCGAAGATACTACGCTCGATCCTTTTACGGTAATCGTGCAACCGTCGGCAATCAAGGTGCCCAATGCTTTTTCGCCCAACGGCGACGGCATCAACGATGTGTTCCGTGTCATGAAGGATTCTTATCAGAGTATCACGGAGTTTCGTGCGGTTATTCTGAATCGGTGGGGAAACAAACTCTATGAGTGGACCGATATAGACGGCGGATGGGACGGCACCTACCACGGGAGCGTGGTGAAGGATGGCGTCTACTTTGTGGTTATCAAGGCAAAAGGCGCCGATGGGGTGGTGTACAACATCCGGAAAGATGTCAACGTGCTGACCGGATATCGTGAGACGACATCGTCTTCCACCGGGAATTAAGAGATAAGGAATGGTAAGTTATGAACGGTTATAAGGAGAATGAATATGGGAGAAGAATCAAATAAGATTTGTGTGTACGGCGCTCGTAGTCACAATCTTAAGAATATAGATGTAGTGATGCCGCGCAACAGCCTGACAGTGATAACGGGCCTGAGCGGTAGCGGTAAGTCTTCGTTGGCGTTCGACACTATTTTTGCCGAGGGACAGCGCCGCTATATTGAGACCTTCTCTGCGTATGCTCGCAATTTCTTGAGCAATATGCAGCGTCCCGATGTGGATAAGATTACGGGATTGAGTCCGGTTATCAGCATCGAACAGAAGACCACCAATAAGAATCCTCGTTCTACCGTGGGTACTACAACGGAGATATACGATTTCCTGCGCTTGCTCTACGCTCGGGCGGGTGTGGCATACTCCTATCTTTCCGGCGAAAAGATGGTGCGCTATACCGAGGATATGATTCTCGAACTCATACAGCGCGACTATCTGGGACGTAAAATCATTCTCTTGGCTCCGCTCGTTAAGAACCGTAAGGGACACTATAGAGAACTCTTTGAGAGCATTCGTAAAAAAGGGTATATCTATGTGCGTGTCGATGGTAACATTTGTGAGTTGGAAGCCGGCATGAAGTTGGACCGTTACCGCAACCACTCCATAGAGGTAGTGGTGGACAAACTGCGGGTCGACGAGCTCGAACTCTCGCGTTTGCGGCAGAGTGTGGCTACGGCCATGCGCTTGGGCGGTGGTTTGGCCATGATTTACGATGCCGATACCGATGAGGTGCGTCACTACAGCAAACGATTGATGTGCCCGGTTACGGGACTGGCTTACCGCGATCCGGCACCGCACAATTTCTCGTTCAACTCACCCATGGGAGCCTGCGAACGTTGCAAGGGACTGGGTGTTATAGAGGTGGTGGACAAGGAAAAACTCATGCCAAACCCCAAACTTTCCATCCGCGAGGGGGCGATAGAACCTCTTGGCAAGGCTCGTCCCGTATTGATATTTAAGCAGATAGAAGCATTGTTGGCACTATACGACTTGAAACTCTCTACACCCGTACGCGATATTCCGGAAGAGGTGATGGAGGAGGTGTTGCACGGTTCCACCCAGCGCTTGCGTATAGCGGGAGGCACCGCCAGTATGACGAGCGATTACTACACCACGTTCGATGGCGTGTTGGCTTTTCTGAGCATGGGAGGCGATTTGGAGATAGGAGAGAACTCCTCGAAACGTGTCGAGAATTACACTACGGTCTGCACTTGTCCGGAGTGCAACGGTGACCGGTTGAACAAGGAAGCACTCCATTTTCGTATTGCCGATAAGAATATAGCGCAGCTTTCCGCTATGGATATCAGTGAGTTGAAGGATTGGCTGGAGCAGCTACCGGACAAGTTGAACAGTCGTCAGCGCAAGATTGCACCGGAGATTTTGAAGGAGATAGAGAGTCGTCTTCAGTTCTTGTTGGACGTGGGTTTGGATTACCTCTCTTTAAATCGTAGTTCCGTCTCCTTGTCCGGAGGTGAGAGCCAGCGTATTCGTTTGGCAACCCAGATAGGAAGTCAATTGGTCAATGTGCTCTACATTCTGGACGAGCCGAGTATAGGACTGCACCAGCGTGACAATGTGCGACTTATCAACTCCCTGAAGAGTCTGCGCGATATAGGAAACTCGGTGATTGTGGTGGAGCACGACAAGGATATTATGCTCCAAAGCGATTATATAGTAGATATAGGTCCGCGTGCCGGACGGCATGGAGGTGAGGTGGTCTTTCAGGGTACCCCGCAAGAGATGATGAAGAGTCATACGCTTACCGCACAGTATCTTAACGGAGAAACGCAGATTCCCATACCGACAGAACGGCGCAAGGGAACCGGCGAGTTCTTGGAACTGAAGGGGGCTACGGGCAACAATCTAAAAGGTGTGGACGTACGCTTTCCGTTGGGAACATTTATCTGTGTTACAGGTGTTTCCGGTAGCGGTAAGTCCACGCTGATAAACGATACCCTTTATCCCATACTTTCGCAGCATTTCTATCGCTCGTTGCAAGAACCCCTGGCCTATAAGTCTATCACGGGACTGGAACACATAGACAAGGTGGTATGCGTAGACCAGTCGCCACTGGGAAGAACTCCGCGCTCCAATCCCGCCACCTATACCGGTGTGTTTGGCGATATTCGTAGTCTGTACGTCAATCTCCCCGAGGCAAAGATACGCGGATACAAACCCGGACGTTTCTCCTTCAATGTTGCAGGAGGCCGGTGCGAGGAGTGTAAGGGGAATGGATACAAGAGTATCGCTATGAACTTCCTTCCCGATGTGTTGGTACCCTGCGAGGCATGTTCCGGAAAGCGCTATAATAGAGAGACACTCGAAGTACGTTTCAAGGGAAAGAGCATCGCCGATGTGTTGGATATGACCATCAGTCAGGCCGTGGAATTCTTTGAAAATGTACCCACGATTGTGAACAAGATAAAGGTCCTCGACGAAGTGGGACTCGGCTATATCAAGCTAGGGCAACCCAGCACCACACTTTCCGGTGGTGAGAGTCAACGCGTGAAACTCGCTTCCGAACTTTCTCGTCGCGACACCGGCAACACACTCTACGTGCTCGATGAACCCACTACCGGTTTGCATTTCGATGACATCCGAGTGCTCCTTTCGGTCATCAACCGTCTTGTAGACAAGGGCAATACCATGATTGTGATAGAACACAACATGGATGTAATAAAGAGTGCCGACTATATCATAGACTTAGGACCCGAAGGAGGACGAAAGGGTGGAACCGTCACCGCCTATGGCACCCCCGAGGAGGTAGCCCTAACCACCAACAACGTCACGGCTCCCTTCCTGAAAGAGGAGTTGGGTTTGTAAAGCAAGGGACTATATATAATAAGGTATAAGCCTACAATCTTCAAAGGTATATTCACCTCTATGGTGTACGGGAACCGCATATTCCCCGCAGGGTAGAGGTGAATATACAACTTTTTTAAAGTAAAAATGTTGTATTTATATACATTTGACGCTCTGACAAAAATCTGTCTATTGTGAATAAATATAACATTTACAAACAAAAAGGTGCAAAAAAGCAGAAAATTCTAAGCAAATATGCAGTTTTACTTACTTTTTGTTTGTCGGTAAAGAAATAATTATTACCTTTGCACCCAGAATAGTATTAGTTAATTTAAAAGACAATCAATTATGAAAGCAGCGCAAGTTGTAGAAGATTTGAAGAGACGCTTCCCGAATGAACCCGAGTACATTCAGGCAGTAGAAGAGGTGCTCTCCACCATCGAGGAGGAGTACAACAAGCATCCCGAGTTTGAGAAGGTAAACTTGATTGAACGCCTCTGTATTCCGGATCGTATCATCAGTTTCCGTGTATCATGGATGGATGACCAGGGTAACATTCGTACCAATATGGGTTACCGCGTACAGCACAACAATGCTATCGGTCCGTACAAAGGCGGTATCCGTTTCCACAGTTCCGTAAACTTGGGTATCCTGAAGTTCTTGGCTTTCGAGCAGACCTTCAAGAACTCACTTACCACTCTGCCTATGGGCGGTGCTAAGGGTGGTTCCGACTTCTCACCGCGTGGTAAGAGCGATGCAGAGGTGATGCGTTTCTGCCAGGCATTCATGACAGAGTTGGAGCGTCACATCGGTCCCGATGTCGATGTACCGGCAGGTGATATCGGCGTAGGTGGACGTGAGGTTGGTTTCATGTTCGGCCAGTACAAGAAGTTGCGTCACGAGTTTAGCGGCGTTTTGACCGGTAAGGGTATGTCCTTCGGCGGTTCTAAGATTCGTCCCGAGGCTACCGGTTACGGTAACGTTTACTTCTTGATGGAGATGTTGAAGAATAAGTATGGTATCGAGGACTTGAAGGGTAAGTCTGTTCTTATCTCCGGTTCCGGTAACGTAGCTCAATATACCGCAGAGAAGGTGCTGCAGTTGGGTGGTAAGGTGCTCACTATGAGCGATTCCGATGGTTATATCTACGACCCGAACGGTATCGACCGTAAGAAGCTCGACTACATCATGGAGCTCAAGAACCTCTATCGCGGACGTATCAAGGAGTATGCCGAGGAGTTCGAGGGTGTTAAGTACGTAGCAGGTGCTAAGCCATGGAACGAGAAAGCAGATATCGCTCTTCCGTCAGCTACTCAGAACGAGCTCAACGGCGAGGCTGCCAAAGCACTTGTTGCCAACGGTGTTATCGCAGTATCCGAGGGTGCCAACATGCCATCAACTCCGGAGGCTATCGAGGTGTTCCAGAACGCTAAGATTCTGTACGCTCCGGGTAAGGCTGCCAATGCAGGTGGTGTATCCGTATCCGGTCTCGAGATGAGCCAGAACAGCGAGCGTCTGAGCTGGACCGAGGAGCAGGTGGACGAGATGTTGCACAACATCATGAAGAACATCCACGAGAACTGCTTGAAGTATGGTACCGAGCCCGATGGTTACATCAACTATGTTAAGGGTGCCAACGTTGCCGGCTTCATCAAGGTGGCCAACGCTATGATGGCACAGGGCGTGGTATAATCCATGATCTCTATTTTTTGACGATATATATTAAAGTTGAGCCTCTGCTTCCGTAAGGATAGCAGAGGCTTTTGTTATCTTAAGTTGTGGCGTGAAATCGATGAAAAGCGGCTATTTGAACGTTGAAAAATCACTTTTCCTCCATATTGTTTGGAAAATTGAAAAAATAGTCGTACCTTTGCATCGCTTTTGAGAAATCAGGGCCGATAAACAGCTTCGGGGTGTAGCGCAGTCCGGTTAGCGCACCTGCTTTGGGAGCAGGGGGTCG
>CAZUTW010000049.1:0-11038 GCA_964623295.1 uncultured Bacteroidaceae bacterium
GACCTCCAGGTTATGAGCCTGGCGAGCTACCAACTGCTCCACCCCGCGATATTTCTGTTTTGCGAGTGCAAAGGTACGACTATTTATTGGACCTTCCAAATAAAAGAACAACTTTTTCATGAAAACCCCTATAAATTGTACACTTTTAAGAAAAACAATCATAGTTTTAAAGGTTGGTCGTGGCTTTTGCGGTTAAAAACGTATGTAAGGCTCCAATCGTTGGCGCTCTGCATCCGTGAGGTTGCAGATAAAAGCCAATTGCGCCATATCCTCGATTTTACCGTACATGCGACGATACTCCACGATGGCCTTTGCCGTGGAATACTTGTGGAGATACGGATGCTTGCGCAACTCCTCCAACGAAGTACTGTTTACCGCAATCTTACGCAGGGGAGCGTTCGGTGCAACGCGGAACCAACGAACCAACTCCTCCGGCAGGAATTGGATATCCTTGAGTTGTGCAGCCGAGTGGAAACCACCCAATTCATCGCGATAACGCAAAATCACCTTGGCATAGCCGCTCCCTATTCCCGGTATGCGTTTCAGTTCCGTGCTGTCTACCGAATTCAACTCCAGTACCGTTCCCTCGGCATATTTCTCTATACGCGTATAGGCGACATGAGGCTTGGAGGTAGTATCAACCGCCGCACGTTCCTGCGACGTGAATGCATCCTCGGACGCTATGCGTATGTACGGGCGCAGTCGAAGGAACTCCTTTTCGCTCAGTCCGTAGAGACGTGCCAGTGCATCGGGCGAGCGGAAACGTCCTCCGGCACGCCGATATTTCAGGAGGTTCTTTACCTGATACCACTTAAGTCCTACCCGCAGGAGCGTGATGGAGTCGGCCGTATTGGGGTCGAACGGAAACAAAGAAACCCGTATGTCCGAGCGCTTCTCGTATGTCCGATTGTGCGTTTTTCTCCCATTGTATCGAGGATACGAGGGCGCAAACATAGCGGTAGAATCGTTGATTGCCACCTCCCCGTCGCCCTGCTGCGTGTGCATGCGATAGAGTTGCATCCCCGTGATGTAGAGGAGCAGTAGAAGCGATATCACCACCAATGCCCGCGCATCCGACTTGGACATGCGCAAAAAGTTCTTTGCCATTTATTCGCCCAGCAATTCGTTTATGAAGACCACAGCAATGGCTACCGGACAGATAAACTTAAGGATGAAAACATAGATGTTGTAAATCGAGTTGTTAACCTTCCCCCCGTTGGTGACCTCCGCCCAACGAATCTTCTTATCGAGGAACCATCCGGCAAAGATAGCGATAAACATGCCGCCGATGGGCAATAGGAGTTTTCCGGAAACGTAGTCGAAGATGTCGAAAATGGTCATGTTGAACAGCTGTGCACCGTTCAGCACGCCGAACGAGAGCGAGCAGAACAGACCCAACAAGAAACAAGTGGCGGTAACGCACGTGGCTGCCGTGGAACGTTTCAGTCCGAAACGCTCGTGGATGTATGCCGTCACCGCCTCGTGCATGGAGATGGTAGAGGTAAGTGCAGACAGCGCCAACAGTATGTAGAATAGGGTAGAGAAGATGTACGCCAACATGGGAGCATCACCAAACGCCAACTTAAAGACGCTCGGCAAGGTGATGAACACCAACCCCGGTCCCTCGTTCGGACGGACTCCCGGAACCGAGAACACCGCCGGAAAGATGATGAAACCGGCCATAATGGCTATGATCGTATCGAGAATAACCACCCCCGAAACGGTTTTCACCAAGTTTACCTTCTCACCGAAGTAGGAGGCGTAGGTACACAAGCAACCCATACCCAAGCTCAGCGAGAAGAACGCCTGTCCCATGGCACTCATTACCACATCGGACGTCACCTTACTGAAATCGGGTTTCAGCAGGAAGGAAAGTCCCGCCTGTGCACCCGGCATGGTAAAGGAAAAGCCCACAAGCAATACAATAATGAGCAACAACATGGGCATCATAATCTTGGAGAACTTCTCGATACCCTTTTGCACACCCCGTACAATTACGTAGTGTGTAAGCAGTAGAAATAGGGCCAAGTAGACAAGCGGTTGGATGGGGTTAGATACAAACTCGTTGAACATTGCCCCATAGTCCGACGTTCCCGAGAAATCGTTGGATGCAGCCTTGAAGGTATATTCCAGTGTCCACCCGGCCACCACACTATAGTAGCTCAGAATAATAAATCCACAGAAAACCCCCATTCTGCCCACCCATTTCCATTGCGTACCCGGAGACAGTATCTCGTAGGCCGTAGCGGTGTTGGCGTGGGAATGTCTACCAATCAAGAACTCCGAAATCATGACCGGCATACCCAAGACGAGTACGCACAACACGTATATAAGGAGGAAAGCCGCTCCTCCGTTATTACCCGTCTCCGTAGGGAAACGCCATACATTTCCCAGTCCGACGGCCGAACCTGCCGAAGCCAGAATGATACCCAATCGACTTCCGAATTGCGCTCTATTGCTCATTTTTATATCTAAAAAATCAAATTCGTTACAATTTGGTTGCAAAATTAGTAAAAAAAGTAGTACTTTTGCCGCAAATTAAAGGAAAATGGTATCTTTAACGTATTATTTGAAACATTATTGGATATCCATCATTGTTCTTGTGGCGATATGGATACTCTCTCTTGTTCCCGCTTTCCCGGAAACGCCGTTGGACGATGTCCGTTTTATAGACAAGTGGGTGCACTTTGTTATGTATGGTACTTTTACCCTGATTATTTGGTGGGAGTATCTCAAGGGACATCGCTACATAGACTATGCCAAATTGGCGGTTTTTGCGGTGCTGGCTCCCATGTTGATGGGGGGCTTGCTGGAAATATTGCAAGCCACGTGTACCACATGCCGCTCGGGCGAATGGCTCGATTTTCTGGCCAATTCCGTCGGCGTATGCCTGGGTGCTCTCCTGGGTTGGGCGCTGAATCATTGGTGGTATAGAAGACGTAGATAAAAAACGAGTTTCGGATTTTTCCGAAACTCGAATTTTTATTCTTGTCCTTTCCACAAACAGTAGGGGAATTTGCGGAGATGGGAGTTGTAATATCGTCGGTCCCCTGTCACCTCTTTGCCGATGAAATCGGGCTTTTCGTACGGTTCCTGCTCATCGGCCAATTCAACCTCGGCCATGACCAATCCCTCGTTGTTGCCGTAGAACTCATCCACCTCGAAGATATGTTTACCGCTGCGCACCAGGTAGCGCGTCTTATCGATGATGCCCGGTTCGCATAGTTTCATAAGGTCCTCGGCATCGTGGAGCGCAATCTCCGTTTCGAATTCGTAGCGCGCCATGCCCTCTTGGTCCGATGGTCCCTTTATGGTAAGGTAACCCTTCTCACCACGTATGCGCACCCGCACCGTCTTACCGTTGCCGCTGGAGATGTATCCCTGCACGATGCGGTCGGCCGCAAACGCCTTGCTCTTGTACTCCCCGACAACCAGGAATTTACGTTCTATTTCCAGTCCCATATACTCTATTCTATATTATTCGTCCGGAGTCGTACCCGCAAACTCCATGAGGTATGCCTTTATGAAACCATCGATTTTACCATCCATCACACCGTTTACATCCGAAGTCTGGAAATTGGTACGATGATCCTTTACACGGCGGTCATCGAACACGTAGCTACGAATCTGGCTACCCCATTCTATCTTCTTCTTACCCGCCTCGATTTTGGCCTGCGCCTCACGCTGTTTCTTCAAAGCACGCTCGTACAATTGAGAGCGCAACAAACGCATGGCATTCTCGCGGTTCTCCAACTGCTTACGGCTCTCCGTATTCTCAATCAAGATTTCTTCCTCCTCGCCGGTATCCGGGTCCTTGTACATATAGCGCAAGCGCACACCCGTCTCCACCTTGTTGACGTTCTGACCGCCGGCACCACCGGAACGGAACAAATCCCAAGACACACGAGCCGGGTCTACGTACACCTCGATGGTATCGTCCACCAACGGGGTCACAAAGACAGAAGCGAAGGAAGTCATGCGTTTACCCTGTGCATTGTACGGAGACACACGCACCAAACGGTGCACACCATTCTCCGATTTAAGGTATCCATACGCATAATCGCCCTCAATCTCCATGGTCACCGTTTTGATACCGGCCTCATCGCCATCTTGTATATTGCTGATGGTACACTTATAACCGTGCGCTTCGGCATAGCGCATGTACAGACGCATGAGCATAGACGCCCAGTCCTGACTCTCCGTACCACCGGCACCGGAGTTTATTTTCAGTACCGCCGACAACGGATCCTCCTCCTGCTGCAACATATTGCGCAGTTCCAGCGCCTCGATGGCCTCCGTAGCCTTGCGGTAAGACTCATCGACCTCCTCCTCGGAAACCGCCTCGTCCTTAAAGAAATCGAACGCCAGCTCCAGCTCATCAGCCAAGGCCTTCACCTCGTTGTACCCGTCAATCCACTTGCGGATACCCTTCACCTTCTTCATCTGCTCCTCGGCAGCCTTCGCATCGTCCCAGAATCCCGGAACCTGCGTACGCAATTCCTCCTCTTGTACCTCTATCAGTTTAGCCTCTATGTTCAGGTAGCGGTTCAGTTGTTCCACGCGCTCCTTTACATCCTTCAATTGTTCTATTGTTATCATCTTTCTATCAATCTTCTTCTCTTGTCGTTATTATTCCGCATACATGGCATCGATTTCCTTCTTGTAGTTCTCGGCCAGCACTCTACGTTTCACCTTGAGCGTGTTGGTGAGTTCGCCTCTCTCCATGGAGAAGGGTTGGGGGAGCAGACAAATCTTCTTAATCTGCTCGTAGTGAGCAAACTCCTGTTGCAGCGTCTCTATGCGGGTCATCACCATATCGTTGATGCGCACATTCTTGCACAACTCCTCTCTGCTGCTGTACTCAATGCCGCGTTTCCGGGCATACTCCTCCAGCAGAGGATAGTTCGGTATGATAAGAGCCGAAACGAACTTGCGCTGGTCGGCTATGATTACAATCTGGTCTATGTAGCGATCTACCACCAGTTTCGATTCAATCATCTGCGGAGCTATGTACTTTCCGTTCGAGGTCTTGAACAGGTCCTTGATGCGGTCGGTAAGGTAGAGTTCACCCTCCTTCATGTATCCCGCGTCACCGGTGTGGAACCATCCCTCGGCATCGATAGCCTCGGCGGTTGCAGCCTCCTTTTTATAATATCCCGGAGTGATGGAAGGCCCCTTCAAGAGAATCTCGCTCGTCTCCTCGTCGATACGCATCTCGTACGTACCCAACGGACGTCCTACGGAACCGATGGAAATTTTCTTCGTGTTGATATCGAGCGTTACGGTAGCCGTGGTTTCCGTAAGTCCGTAACCCACAACCATGTTGATACCCACGGAACGAACAAACTCCTCGATTACCGGAGGTACGGCAGCACCGGCAGTGGGGAAGAAGTTGGCACGTTCCAGTCCCAAAGTGCTCTTGAGCAGAGCTATGACCGTTTTTTCGTAGAACCCGTATTGCAACTTGAGCGACATGGGCGGCTCCTTTTGGTTGCACAGGTAGTCTACATTGTATTTCTTACCTATGCGCAACGCCTCCTTCATGAGCTTACGCTGCACAAAGTTGCTGGCATCTATCTTGTCGCACACTGCCGAATACACTTTCTCCCAGAAACGGGGAACGGAGCACATACAGGTGGGATGAACCTCGCGCATGGACTGCAACACATCTTGCGGACGCAGGTTTACAGCCAACCGGCAACCACAAGCCAGGCACAAATAAGACCATGCCCGTTCGAACACATGCGTGAACGGCAGGAAGTTCAGCACCACATCCTTCTCGCCCAGTGGCAGAATCTTGTGTCCTGCAATCGCCGAACGATACATCTGGTGCGTCAGCACCACCCCCTTGCTGTTGCCGGTAGTACCCGACGTATACAGTATATTGGCAATATCCGTCGGTTGGAAACTGTGCGCACGGTTGTACACACCCGCTTGCTGTTTGTGTTCACTCCCCATAGCCAGGAACTCATCAAAATAAATAGAGAGTTCATCGTTGGGCGCCTTCTTCACCTTACGGTCAAAGATAATGAGCCTCTCCATGGTAGGACACATGGAATGCACCCGGAAAGCCGTGTCGTACTGTGGTTGTTCTCCCACAAAGACAAAGCGAACCTGCGCATCGTCTATCATGTACTTCACCTGTGCCTCGGAACTGGTAGCATAGAACGGAATCGTCACCGCACGCACTCCATAGGCACCAAAGTCCAAGTAGATACACTCCGGCATGTTTTGAGAGAATACAGCTACGTTCTCCTGCACCTTAACCCCCAATTCGAGGAGCGCATTCGATACATAGTTTACCTTCTTAGCCAAGTCGTTCCAACTAACCGGAACCCACGAGTTCGTATCATAATTACGATAAGAAATCGCCGTCTTTTTTCCATACTTCTGCGCTTGTTCCGCTATGAGTACAGGGAGATAACTTCCATTCAACATATTTGCGATATTTATTTTTTGCGCTACAAAGTTATTGTTTTATTTGCAACTAACTGAAAGTTTTCGCTTTTTTCTTACTTTTTTGTCGCCGAAAGTGTGTATCTTTGCCCAAAAGACACACGATTATGGATAAAAAACAACTATTCCAAGAGGCTTTGGAACTCTTAAAGTCTCTCATTTCCATTCCCTCGGTGAGCCGAGACGAGGCGAAGGCTGCCGATTGCTTCTGCACCTTCCTGGCTGCACACGAAGTGGCGCACCATCGCCACGGAAACAACATCTATTGTATAGATCCTCACTACGATACAAATCGTCCCACGCTTCTGCTCAATGCGCATATAGACACGGTGAAGCCGGTGAGCGGATGGGTGCGCGACCCCTTTGTACCTACCGTAGAGGGAGATAGAATCTATGGGTTGGGCTCCAACGATGATGGCGCAAGTTTGGTTTCGCTCCTGCAAACATATCGTTGGCTTACGGCTCGTCCGCAGTCGTACAACGTAGTTTTTGTGGCTTCGTGCGAGGAGGAGGTATCCGGCAAAAACGGTATAGAGAGCGTGTTGCCGTTGCTTCCCCACATAGATGTAGCCATGGTAGGCGAGCCTACCGGCATGCAACCGGCCATAGCCGAGAAAGGATTGATGGTGCTCGACGTCACGGCGCACGGAAAATCGGGACATGCGGCTCGCAACGAGGGGGTGAATGCTATCTATAAAGCAATGGAAGATATTGCCTGGTTTAAGGAACACACCTTCGAAAAGCAAACCGACCTCCTGGGGCCGGTCAAGATGAGTGTGACGATTATCCAGGCCGGCACGCAGCACAATGTGGTACCCGATGCGTGTACCTTTACGGTAGATATTCGCAGCAACGAGTGTTATACGAACGAGGAGTTGTACCGGTACATCTGTACACAGGTTAAGAGCGACGTTAAGGCTCGTTCTTTCCGCCTCAACTCTTCGCGCATAAATCCGGAACATCCGCTCATCCGTCGCTGCGTGGAGATGGGGAAGGTGCCGTTCGGCTCCCCAACGTTGTCCGACCAAGCCCTCATGTCCTTCCCCTCCTTCAAGATGGGACCGGGCAATTCCTCCCGTTCTCATACGGCCGATGAGTTTATCGTCTGTAGCGAGATAGAGCAAGCCCTGGAGGAGTATCGTTGCCTATTGGACGGACTGACGCTGTAAACAAAGCATCCACGTTGTAGGGATTCTATACGGAGTCCCCGCAACGTGGATGTTTTTATGAATAAACTCGGGATGAACGGCTTACGCTCTCGTAGGGTAATGCAAGTTCTCCGGTGTAATTTTCTCCAGCACCTCGGTGAGGTATTTACGGCTTTCCCACTTAGCCATGGGGAGGTCGTGCAACAGATAGTTGCCGCAGTCCTGCGGAGCAGCCCCCGGTATTTCGCCCTCAAAGTCGGCCACAAAGCGGAAGGTCTCCTGCATCAGTTCCACGATATCTTCGCTCTCCAGGTTGCCCTTCATGAGCAGGTAATTACCCGTGAGGCAACCCATAGGTCCCCAATACACAATCTTGTCTGCCCATGTGGGATGGTTGCGCAGATAGGTAGCCGCAAGATGCTCTATAGTATGCAGAGCACCCTGTCCCAAAGCCGGTTCGCGGTTGGGCTCCTTCATACGGATATCGAACGTAGTAACCGTTTCGCCCCCCACCTCATCCTTGCGCGATACGTAGATGCCACGCAATAAGCGGTTGTGGTCTATGGTAAAACTTGGAATTTTCTTCATATATCTTTTGATTTTGTCCTCTATATTTTATAAGGTATCCGGCAACGCCTCCAGGAATCGCTTGGTAACGCCAAAGGAGTTGGCCGCCAGAGTATCCCAGAAATTCTCATACTGTTTCCAGTGCTCATCGGCCCCCGGAGTATCGCTTATGATGCGGAAGCTGGCAAACGGCACATCGTACAAGTGGCAAACCTGTGCTATGGCACCCGACTCCATGTCCACCGCCAATCCATCGGGGAACTTCTCCTTTATCTCCTGCAATTCCGTTTGACCGGTTACAAAACGGTCGCCACAACAGATAAGTCCCTCGCTAACGGGAACATCCGCATGCATGGTTGTAGCTATGTTGCGTAAGCGCGGATTACCGGAGAAACGCACCGGAAGTCCCTGTACCTGACCGTAGGCATTGCCCTCGCCGCACCACACATCGTGGTACACAATCTCCTTGCTCACCACCACGCTCATGACAGAAGCCTTGGCATCTATACCTCCCGCCACGCCGGTACTGATGATACAATCCGGGTGGAAGTTCAGGATAAGCTCTACCGTTCCGGCAGCCGCATTTACCTTACCTATACCACACTGCATCAGCACAATGGTATTTCCACTCAGTTTACCCTCCACGTAGCGGAAGGGCGCAATCTCAAATTCGCTCTTCTCTTCCAACATCTCGGCAATCTGTGCAAACTCGCTGCCCAGAGCCGTAAGTACACCTATTTTCATACTTTATTCTTTTGTATATTTTCGGTTCTTTGTTCTTAATGCTTGTTGTAAGCGCTGCAAAGATAAATAAAAGTACCCGAAGAAGGACAACAAAACGTGTGAACGAACTATAAATCGCCACACGTTTTGCCTTTTATTTATACTTTAGGGGCCTATTTCACCTCATTTATGTGGAAATAGTCCACATCTACCGAACCGCCCGTCTGCAGGGTGGGGAAGTAGAAGATGCCCACTCGTTGACCACAGAAGTCGGGCCAGTCGAAGTACATGGCCAACTCATCGCCTATCTGTTTCCAACTCTTGCCGTCCAGGCTATAGTAGAAGGCACCCTTGTCGGCACGGTCGCGGAAGTCGGCGGTACACTTCAGGTAAACCACCTTCTGTGAGAGTGCCTGCTGTTCTATCACCTTGCCCTCGGCATCGCCCTTCTGCGTGGCTTTGCGCATCACCAAACGGCGCACTCCCTCTTTTTGCTCCACACCCACATAGCCATAACGATTCTGGAAGATGGAAAGACCGGCGCAGTCACCATCCTTCATCTTGGAGATATCCATCTTGATAATCGCCTCGCACTGCGGACCGAACACACGTTGGGTAAGCGTGTTGCGGGCATCGCGTATGTTGTGCGCCAACACACCGCCCTTAAGACGCAACCACCCCTTACGGTCGGTAAGGCTCCAGTAACGGTTGTCGGGATTGTGGTTCCACTGCCACTCCAAGCGCAGGTTGGAGCCGTTGTAATCGAACTCGCCCCCCTTGCCCTTACTATCGGCATACTTCTCGGAGATGAGATAGCGTGTTTTGCCGTTGTTGAACTCATCGCTGCTCACCACCGATTTCTTTCTATCCTTCTCGGTTGAGGCTACCGGAAGGGCCTGTACGGCATCTACCGTTTTACCCTCGTTGCCCAGTACCGGCCATCCCTCGTTGTCCCACGTAAGGTTCACCAACACCGGCATACGTCCCAGTGCCCCCTGGTCCTGGAACAGCATGGCATACCATTTGCCATCGGGCGTGTCAACGATACCACCCTGTGCCACACCATTGTTCTTCATGTAGGGAGCACCCTTGTCCGTCATGTGTCCGGAGAACACCTTGCGCACCTCCCACTTACCGCCGGTAAGCGACTTGTTGCGCCAAACAATCTCTTCGCGCAGACCATTGCACATCTGAATCATGAAGATATAGTAGTAATCGCCGATCTTGTATCCGTGATACCCCTCCGCACGTAAGCCGCGAGAAGGGTTATCGGCCTGCGTGTAGTCCAGAATCTTCACCTCTCGTCCCAGCGAAACGCCGCCCTTGCCATCGGAAATCAGATCCACAAGATATGCCTCGTGCTTCTCCAAGCTGCCGTCCGGGTGTACCACATACTTCTTGCACTCCGTTCCCGTATCCTCGAACAAGAATCCCGGGTCGTAGCACATGCGTACTTCATTGCGTTTCCAAGGACCTTTCTCTATATCCCGGGTCGTGAAGATGTACGACTTACCCGTAGTATTGCAGGATACGATGAGGTAGTATATACCCTCGTACTTATCGTAGCGCAGGTTGGCCGCCCAAGAACCGCTTGAGTATTCACTCTTGCCGTTGCGGAGTGTAAAGGCATCGTTCTCCTCCAGTTGGTCGTGCGCGTATCCCACCATCTCCCAGTTCACCAAGTCCGTAGACTTCATGATAGGGCATCCCGGAGAAAAATGCATGGTAGTGCTCACCATATAGAACGTGTTGCCCACACGAGTAACACACACATCGGGCACATCCGACCATATAACAGGGTTCTGAAAAGTACCGTTTCCCAAGTCGCGCGATGTTTGCGCAGCAGCTTTCGGTGACATTCCCAATGTCCCCAGCAGCATGAGTGATATTGCTAAATATTTCTTCATGATAAATTGTATCTGTATTCGGGTGGCAAAGGTACATATATTTCCGTGAAAAACGGTACAAAGAGCTACTATTCTTTTAAAAAATACTATCTTTTTAGTAGAAAAATCTCAATAATAGAATCCGTTTGCCGGGAATTGCTTACTTTTGCATCAAGAAGATAATCAAAACGTAGATATTAATAAAGGTATAAGATGAAGAAGATTAGAGCAGCCGTAGTGGGTTACGGCAATATCGGT
>CAZUTW010000050.1:0-10972 GCA_964623295.1 uncultured Bacteroidaceae bacterium
TTTCTCCTACTCCACCACCCGAATTTCGGCATTGGTGAGGTGGGCCACTTCGTGAGGAGTGCAATGATATTTAGCCGCAATCAGGTTGCGAGCAAAGAGGCCGTGCGTCACCAGGATGACGGTGTCGCTGGGGTATTCCGTCTGCAGGAATTCCCATACCTTGGCGGCACGAGATAGAGTCTGTTCATCGGTTTCCGCAGAATCGGGGAAGACCCACTTGCCATCGCGACGAAATTTTTCACGAGCCTCGAAAACCGTAATGCCCGTATACTTACCCCAATCGCGTTCGCGCAACAAAGGGAGGGGGATAACGGGGAGACGAAGACGCTCCTGCAGTATCTCTGCCGAGTCTACCGCACGCTTTAAATCGCTTGTTAGTATACACTTGTAGTGAGCGTCCGTATTCTCGGACAGACGCTCCGCTGCAGCACGCACCTGCTCCTTGCCGTGTTCCGTGAGCGTTCCCGGCATGTGACCTTGCAATATATGTCGAAGATTTTCCTCCGTCTCTCCGTGACGCACTATGTATACCTTCATTTCTACTCCCCTCCGTTTATTGATTTCTATATTTTATCTTTCGTGGCAAAGTATTTCCAGAGCGGTGCCGCCATCATGGCTTGGTGGAATTCATCTTGTTGCAACAAACGTATCACCTCCTCGCGCTCCATGAGTACGATGCGGATATCCTCCGATTCCTCCAGATGTTGTGTAGAGACACGCTCCACCCCTACGGCCAAGTATGTGTAACTATGATTGGTGCAGGCTCCGGCATTCGGACTCACCGTCATAAAGTGACTCCACTCGCCGCCGGCATAGCCCGTCTCCTCGTAGAGTTCCCGTTTGGCAGCCTCCATGGGGTCTTCGCCCTGCTCCACACAACCGGCCGGTAGCTCGTATGCCGTGAGCCGTTGTGCATGTCTATACTGCCTCTCCATGAGGAATTTACCCTCTTTTGTCAGGGCTATCACATTGCAAAACTCGGGATACTCCAGAACGTAGAAGTCCTGTATCTCCGCCCCCGTGGGCAACTTCACGTGGTCTCGCCGCGCTGTGAGCCACGGTTTTCTGTACAGATACTCACTATCGAGCACCTCCCACGCCATAGGATCCTTCTCTTGTTTCTCTTCCATAATTGTTGCTATATATAATATAAGGTGTATTGTTCGTAAAAGTTCTGTTCACTAAATAAAAAAGAGCGACACGCCAAAGACACTGATGATGGCTCCCAGCACCTCCTTGTAGGTTACCGGTTGCTTGAAGCACCAGTGCGCCGGAGCTATAATGAAGATGGGGGTCAGCGCCATCAAGGTAGAAGCGATGCCCGTTTCGGTGTACTGCACTGCCATGAGCGAGAGAGCCACACCGATAAAGGGACCGGTAAAAGTGGCCCACCAAGTCATGTGCATACTACGTTTGTCCTTCAGCGCCTGCCCGAACTCACGCCACTTGCCGCGCACACACATCACCGCGATGAAACCAACCGCACCGGTAATGGCACGTATAAAGGTGGCTGCAAAGGGCAACATGGTGATGGAATCGGTCATGTCTGCGGGTATTGAGGTCTCGTAATAGTTCATACCCATCTTACTGAGGACCAGTCCCACACCCTGCCCCACACCGGCTCCTATGCCAAAGAGGATACCGCTCAACGGGAGCTTAAGACTTATCTTGTGCGAACTCCCCTTGTGAAACACGGAGATGCCGATACCCAAAAGGGTGATAAACATGCCGATGAGTGCTTGAGCGGAAAGTTTCTCTCCCAAGATAATCCACCCGAAGAGAGCTGCCGACGGAGGAGCCAACGTCATGAAGAGTTGTCCGAAGCGCGAACCTATCAGCATGTAGGAGTTGAAGAGGCAATAATCGCCCAGCACATAGCCCACAAAACCGGAAAGCGACAACCAAAGCCAAGTGTTCGCATCGGTATAGAGAGGTACGGGACTGCCGGTTACACAAAGCATGGTAACGGATAGTAAGCAGAGCGACAAGCACATGCGTATCACATTTAGGTTCAAGGAACCGATACGTTTGCTGGCAACCTCGGCACAGAGTGCGGTCACCGTCCAGGAGACGGCTACGCTCAGAGCTATAAGTTCACCTGTATACATGGGACTATGCGTTTACGTGTTTAGAAGCCATCTTGTCTTTTAGAGCAAAAAGCGTGGCGAGGATGGTTCCCGAAATGGAGTGCCATGCACAACTGATGGCACAAGGAACAACCGCCAACGGACAGGTTGCCAAGAAGAAACGCGTTGCAAGATTGGTGGCCAGTCCGGCATTTTGCATACCCACTTCTATGGAGATGGTGCGACGTTTGGCGCGATTGAACTTAAAGAGCCCTCCCACGGTGTAGCCCAACAAATAGCCTAATGAGTTGTGACAGAACACCACAAAGAAGATCCAGAAGAAGAGCGAGATACCACCGGCCAACAGATTATCGTGTACCAGAGAAACCACACCGCCTACGATGCAGGCCAGTCCCAGCACACTAAACGATGGCATCACCGTGCGCACACGCTGAAAAGAATCTTTGTGCCCCATCGTTGCATTGCAAAGGAAACCTATGCCTACGGGGATAATCGTTACTATCAGAATATTAAGGAACATACCCCAAGCATCAACCTCTACCCTCTCGCCGGCCAACCAAAGCACCAACATGGGGGTAACAACGGGAGCGAGCAGCGTAGACACGGTGGTCATACCGACAGAGAAAGCTACATCGCCCTTACACAAATAGGACATGAGGTTGCTGGATACTCCACCCGGACAGCATCCCACCAGGATGATGCCCACGGCAAGGGTATTGTCTAGATGAAAGAGCACCGTAAGCACATAAGCAATCAACGGCATAAGAAAGAACTGGGCACACGTACCTATCAACATATCGAGCGGTCGGGAGATAAGCACCTTCATATCCTCGACGGAAAGTGTGAGTCCCATGGTTAGCATAATAAAGCCCAAGATAAACGTCTGCGTATAGCCCGTAACCCACTGAAACAAGGACGGGTAAAAGAACGTCAGCACTGCTGCTCCAATGATAAAAGGCGATGTGTAGCGCGATAACCATCCGCTCACTGCAAGGAGCACACGATAGATGCTTCCCTCTTTAGTAACATATTCCATTTTTCACTTAATTCTAAAAAACTCCTGCAAAATTACAATTTTTCCTGCAAATAGGTAGCATATTTCACCGAATTCCGGCTACTATATCTTTTTTTTCGTATCTTTGCTCGTAGTTTACAAATCGTTTAAACAAGAACCGAAAGATGAAAAAGTATCATTTGATAGCACTGTTGCTCCTTACTTTGGGAGGAAATATAATGGCTTGGGGCAGCTCAAAGAGATGCAAAATCGTAAAAAAGAATAAGGAGAGTATCACCTTTGTGGTGGATCCCAACTTGTCTGCACCCGCCCATCATCTCTCCGTTTATGGTGCGGATCGTGTTACGGCATGGATTATGATGGATTTTGGATTCTGCCATAGAGATGATAAGCACGATATCGTGGACAAAAGTTACCACGATTCTCTTAGCTACCTAGGTACGTCTACGATGTTCCGATTCTTTACGAATGCGTATGCCGACCATCGGCCTATCGTTCTTTCACCGGACGATATATGGTTGCTTATCACACAGGGTATGGCGCAACACATCAATCGTAATGCTGAATCGATGCGCGATAAACTAGTGTATCACAAGGACAAGATGACGCTCGTGGTAAAGACCGATCAGTACTTGCTGGGAAAAGATGATATCGGTGTCAACCCCAACCATGTAAAGCCGGTGGACTGGACGCTTATTTTCGATGAGTTTGTGAGACAGATGAAGGAGAATACCAAGGGGGATATTGTTTCTCGGCTATGTGCCGACTTCTCTACCACCACGGTGGATAGCCGGATTGCTTCGCAAATCACCATTATGAATGCCATGCAACCCTACTTTGACTATGTAGTGCAGCGTATATCTTGCGGTATACCGAGTGTTACGCTCAAGGGTACACCGGAGGACTGGCAGAAGATAGTGGATAGAGCCAAAACACTGGAGCAGTACGACTTGGGTTGGTGGACAGAGAAGCTTATTCCTGTATTGGAGGAGTTTGTACAGGCATCCAAGGGCAAGCCGAACAAGGAGTTCTGGCGTTGTATGGTTATGAAGATTCGCCCCGATGAGATACGAGGCGGAGGATGCAGCCCTCTCCCGAGCACCATGTTTGATGGATGGTTCCTCACGTTCTTCCCTTACGATAAAGAAGGGCGCACTCCGGAGAAGATTTCCCGCGAACATGCTATGGCCAAGGATATTCTCTATGCCGATTTTAAATACCAGGTTGTGGATCCCATGGGTAACATCCTAAAAGAGACTCCCATGCAGTTCTATTCCGGATTTGTGGGGGTAAACGAAGACACCACGACCTACGCCCTCACACCGCGCATAGGTTGGTTCGTTCGCAAAGGCGAGGCGGCAAAACAGGATAATTTCTAAGTAGCCACACCTTCTTGTATCATAAGTTGTATGGCTCTGTCAAGGAAATACATCTTACCTCTTCTCCAGGGATCGCCCTCGGAGAATTTCTCGAGATAGGCTTTTTCTACGTACGAAAGTAGGGCTTCGCGGTTAAACGAACTCGGCTCTATTTCGTACGTAGAAATGGCCTCATCTATCTCTTGTTCGCTCCAGGTCCAAGGTTCAAATGTCATAGCTTTTATTCTTTCATTACTTCCAGTATTTTACACAATTGACTTTCGGATGCTTGAGGGAGTGTCTCCCGGAGGTGCTCCTTTAGTCGGAGAAAAGATTCCCGCAGGGAGCAGTCCTTATGGCACGCTTCTCTACCCAACAGACTTTCGGGGAGGGTGAGCAGCGACCACCCCCAACCATAGGAGCGACCGTGCTTGTCGTGCGGATATACAAAATCTTCCGTTACGATATAGCATCCCATCTGCAGGTGAGTGATGTAAGCATCGAACTTACTCCGCATTTTAGGTCCGGTGAAACCGCAAGCGACACGGAGTTCGCGTGTTGTCATGCTACCGCCTTCGCCCAGGGTCAACAATATGGCCTCTTCTATGCTTCCGGAAACGGGATGGGGATGGAGATAACGTCGCCAATTGCAGAAGTCGGGCCACCACTCACGGCTTATAAACCCGGCTTTGCCACCAAAGAACTTTCCGTAGGCACATCCGGTTTCTTGTATGATGCTTCCCTTCCAGTCCCACAAAGGCCACTCCCATCCTCCGTCGGGAAGGGTGTGGTAACGACAATCGTCGTCCATCACCTCCTCGGCCGACCATCCTTCTATTTTTGTCGCCAACAAGGGAAGGAAACCTACTTCGTTTATCAACTCATTGAGCGAAGCGCAATCGTGTAATTCAAGTTCGTTCCAATTCATACACACGGGCATTACTTTATCCCCGATGTCCACGTTTTGAGTTCGGCATCGGTTGTAGAGTTCAGCAACTTAGCATCTATTATATTCAACTTGGGATAGGATGCCTTGAGCTCTTTTTTGCTCTTATCTATAGTGCTGCTGCCGGATGTTGCAAACAGTACAATCTTCTTACCGGTCCAGTTGGTGCTCTCTATGAAGGTGTTGACAATGGTTGGAGCCACTCCCCACCAGATGGGATAACCGATGTATACCACATCGTAAGCCGACACATCGACTTTCTTTGCCAAAGATGGGCGGGAGCTTTTGTCTTTCATCTCCACCGAGCTACGACTTTTCTCGTTGTGCCAATTCAAGTCGGCATCGGTGTACGCCTGCTTAGGTTGTATCTCCTTAAGGTCGGCATTCAGTACTTTTGCCAAACGCTTTGCCACTTTACGTGTGGTACCTGTAGCGGAGAAATATGTTACCAGGGTCTTTTTCGCTGTTTTCACTTGAACGGATGCTCCGGTTGTTCCCTGCGCGTTTGCCACAACAAGGCAAACAACGACCATGCTCAATAGTACAAATAATCTTTTCATCTTCTATTCTTTTTCTTCGTTTTATGCTGCAAATATACGTTTTTTTTATAAAACATGCCCTTTCATACCGATATTATTAAAAAAATATTATATTTGCAGGGAAAAAGAGGAAACTTTCATGCAGTGATTGAGCAGATTGTTACTCTTACTAGTATATTTTTAACTAAAACCTAAGCGAATGAAAAAGTATATTGTAGCTTTGGCAGTTCCTATGTTTTTAATGGGCTGCTCGGACAATTTCACTCTTCAGACGTCGGAGAGAGAGAATTTGACTTCGGTAAAGAGTGAGAATCACTTCGTACGTTATGGAGCGATACAAAATTTGGTGCGTTCTCAGAGAAAAGGAACAAGAAGTCTGCAAGAGATTGATGCAGACATCTATTGTTATGTTGACGAGATGCAGGACACTTTGTTGTACGCGTGTAACAACCCATCCGGGGGGTGGACGATGTATGCAACAGACACTCGCGTTCCCATTGTATTGGGAGAAAGCAGTAAAGGAACCTTCGGAGAAGCGATTCAAAACGAGGAACTTGCCGCATGGGTCTACACCATGTCTCTGGATATGAAAAATATACAGGAAGCTGAAGACGATGAGTTAAACTTCACAACGGAGGAGATTCAAGAAAACGAAAACTTCTGGAAGATGATAGAGGACCCTCTCGCCTTCACTCCTGTAGACACATTACTATTTGATAAGGGCAATGCTATACTTGAATCTCGAGAAACAACATCTTACACTGAAGACTACGAACTTCTTCCCCCATTGATTACAACGACATGGTCACAAAAGACTCCTTACAACAATGCCTGTCCGTATAAATCAACCGGAGATGGTAGATCTCCGGCAGGATGTGTTGCCATTGCTGCAGCCCAGATGCTTGTCTTCTTGCACGACTCCCTGGGAGTACCCATAGAAGCGCCATCTGAAGCTTATTGCAATAGCAAAAATAATGAAAAGCCTTTCGATTGGGCGCAAACGAATTACACTTCAACTATTTGGAATTTAATGAAATTCGACAGCACATATGCAGCGCCACTCATTGCGAATGTCGGAAAGTTGTGTAACATGGAATATGGAGATAATGAATCAGGAGCCTATCCTTCTATTTTACCAATTCTTGTATTTCCAATCTATGGTATTAATTGTTCATACGAAGACTACAATGAAACAGATTTAAAAGCAAGTCTTCTAAGCTATAGACCTGTTTATTTGCTAGCTACCGACCAATATAATAATGGTCATGCTTTTATAGCAGATCGTTATAAAGGGACACGACACGTTATAAAAACCGTTTCTTATTATGAATACCCCGACATCAAAAACCCTGATGGGAGTCTTCAACTTAAGCCCTACGGTTTTTTTGAAGCCACATACACTTATGATACTCCGGTAATTTCTGCTATAGGTATGAACTGGGGATGGGGAAAGGGATCTCAGGATCTAACGGAATGGTTTACTCTTACCGGAGATTGGAAAAAAGGAGATTCTAACTACAATATCAATAGACAAATGATTCACAATTGGAGTAAAAAATAAAAATTATGAGAACAAAAGCTTTTATTACTTGCGTTATAGCACTCGTTGCTATTTGCATTCTTTCTTGCGACAAGGACGAGAACGAAGTACAAGAACCTGTAAATCAAGAACCTGTAAGTGAGATTATTGGAAATTCGCGACAGCCATATAATTATGGTGAAGTTGAAACTGCCGATGGTATCACAGGTGTCGTTTTATACGTCGTAGAAAACTTTCGAGGGTTATCATACAGACCTGACAATGGTCCCGTTTCCGATTATTCTACGTTTCAGATCTTAGGGGAAATTAACCATGGTCCATTACGGTGCGTAGATACTACCTACGAAAAATATTCGTCAGAAATTCAAGATGCGGTCGAATACATGCAAGAAGGATTTGAAAGAGCAAGGACACAATTCATGCAAGACGCTTTTATTGCAAATTATGGAGAGCCGGACTATACATTTGGCTCAAATTACTTGGACAAATGGCCCTCTTTATATACGGCTTATATCAACGGAGATATAACCATTAGCTGCGACAAGAAATTGTTCGGTAAGGAACCCGGAGAGGATATTTCGCAATACTTTAACGTTTATGGAACAGCGAATTGTGTGCCTATAGGGCGTAAAAATCCCACTGTATTGTACAACTTTGAAGAAGAAAAGCCAAAAGCCATTTCCGAACTTATGCAAAAAGATACATGGCTACAAAGATACTTCTACTTCTATTTCCGTGAAATTCCGGAAGAGAAGTACGATACTTTGACTTTTAAGATTACAATCCCTATTACACGCGAACATTACACGAGGTATTTCTATAGTATTTGTTTAAAAGAATACGAGCCTCTAAAAGTAACGAACGACACGCTTGTTTCGGAGCGCCAAGTAATAATAAAGCCCAAAGTAGTAATAGAATAATACCCCTGCGAGTTGGAGCATCTAATATTTGTGCTCCAACTCGCACTGCAAAACCTTGATTCTGCTATACAGATGAGTCAAAAAGGGATATTTTTTCTTTTATTTGAATGATTTAACCCACAAAAGCACTATTTTTGCAGAAAAAAGCAAACGATACATGCAGTAATTAGCATACTTCTATCTCTATAAAAACAGATGTTAGATAATCGAGCCATAGACAAAACGCAATTGGTAGCACGGTGTCAAGCCGGAGACAAAGAGGCACAAGGGCTACTTTATACCACATATCGACAACCCATGATGAAAGTCATTCGTCAGTATGTGGGCGATTATTGTATGGCTCAAGACGTTTTACACGATGGCTTTTTGATTGTTTTATCCCAAATTCAATCATTACGTTATCCCGAGCGATTGGAATACTGGATGGGGACGATTATGAAAAACCTATCTATACACAGTTCATCGAAGATTCAATTTACCGATATAACCGATACTCCCGTAGAGGAAGAGGAGGAAACATATACAGAGGAGAATTCCTTCTCGTACGATGAATTGCTGGGCTTGGTAGGTCAGCTACCCCATGGTTACCAAACGGTCTTTCGTTTGTCCGTGCTGGAAGGTAAGTCGCACAACGAAATTGCCGACATGCTTGGCATAACACCTCACACTTCGGCCTCTCAACTAATGCGCGCAAAAGAAAAGCTACGCCGCTTAATACAAGAATATAAGAGAAATGTTGGAATCTTATTCCTACTATTACTCTTAACAACTGCCGTGTGTGTGTTTTATTTACGTAATCACCGTGATATGCCATCATCGGGCTCTGCAGTACCTTTAGTGCATAACACGCCACGAGTTATAGAAGTTGAGACGCCGAAACCTGTAACAGAGGCCTCATCTACCGCTGAAAGAACAAAGTTACAGCGGCCACACCTGCTGCAATCAGGGACAAGCACTATATCTGTACCTTCCACTTCCATGAACAGCGAAGTGGCCACACCGGATAGTATCCTTAAGCCTACCGATTCCGAACGTGCTACAGGCATTGATACGGTGATAGATATATCCGCAGAAGAGCACCGAAAACAAAAGGAAATAGACGTAGAGCACTTCAACGCTACACCTTCTTCTGCTCGAAGCAATTGGACACTGAGCTTATCCATGAATTCACTAGGTATTGATGCACGTGATAAAAATGGTGAAGGTTTGCTATTTGATAAAGAAGAATCCGGCACCGACGGTAACCTTGGTGACGAAGAATCCGGCCCCGACGATAATCCGAAGGTGCCTGAACCTCAAATTTCCGCACACCACTTAATGCCTATCACTTTTGGCATTCGCATCGCCAAGGAGATTACTCACTCATGGAGTATTGAGTGGGGATTGCAATATAGTCTGCTTCGCACGGATATATCAACAACGGACGATTATATGCATATACAACACGTACGAGCTAGCTTCTTGACGATACCGATAGATGTAAAATACAACTTCCTGCAGAGGAAGAGGGCAAATGCATACATCTACGGAGGAGGTGGTATCGATATTCCCATAGGTGCTTCCATAAAGAATACGATAGACCATCGCGACGAACTTCACTATCCGTTCGGAGTAACACTGAATGCCGGTCTCGGAATAGGATACAAAATCACACCTAGTGTTCATCTGTTCGTACAGCCGTCTCTCAACTACCACATTATGAATAAATCCACCTATCCTATTCTGTGGCAGGACAAGCCTTTCACCCTTGAACTCCCTATAGGAATAAGGCTTTCATGGTAATATCATTTTTGTGAATACATTTACAAACGACTAACAATAAATTATAGAATAAGAATATATGAGAAAGATGAAAAACCTTTTATTGTCCCTACTTACTGTGATGGCAGTTTCTATGGGAATGATGTCGTGTTCTCACACAAGCGATGAGGAAGATGATCCTGACTGGATATTCGATTATTCCCCTATCGAATTCTTTTTTCAATTAGTCGATGATGCGGGAAATAACCTCATTGACATGGATGGTCCACTCTATGGTCAGGACTTTTCCGTCCTTTACAACGGAGAAGAGTATAAGGTAAATTGGGAATCAACCAAAACACGCTACTATATGCCGATATTTTATGGATTGGAGTACAAAATCTATGAAAACGATTGGGGTGCCATCCTATATTTTGGAGAATTCGACGGTGCCGGTTCAGAAGAAAATTTCACATTGGTTCTTCCTAATGGAGAAAAGCACAATGTACACATCTACCGACGTGCCGAGGTAAAGAAAAACAAGTCGTATATTTACCAAACCATCACACTGGATGGGGTGGAACAGAAAGAATATACCAACGGAATCCCTTATATCCTCCTGAGAATTGTAACGAACCCCTGAAATCGGGAATTTACTAATGATAAAAGAGGTGCTCCTTTTCGGGAGCACCTCTTTATATAACTCAATTATTCCTTCATCAAATAAGCTTTGAAGTCGGCAAACTCTTTGCTCAGTGGAACACTCTGCTTTGTGCCCTTCATGAAAGCTGCCAACTTCTCGGGAATGGCAACCTCGTGCTTAATAA
>CAZUTW010000051.1:0-10496 GCA_964623295.1 uncultured Bacteroidaceae bacterium
ATGCACGCGATGCTGCGTTGGCGGTAGTCTCCGGATGGGAGGTGGAGTTACACACATCGGTAACAACCACCCTTTAGAGCTTTAATCACTCCTTTTATTTCCATTGAAATAAGTAGAGCCGACAACGAACCTACGGAGATGCCGCTCTGAACCGTTAGTATTCCGATAGGCAAACCATCGGGATGCTCTTTCAATAGATGGAACACTTTCTCCTCGTCCGGCGTCAGTTCCGGGAAGAACGACGGCTCCGGTGCTGTTCCTTTTTTATCTTTTGTCGTAGACCAACGCAAGAACTCCGTTATATCCTTGGCACTTCGTATTAGAATAGCCTTGTTGTCCATAATCAGTTGGTTACACCCCTCCGAGTATGGGTCGATGCATCGACCCGGTACGGCAAACACATCCCTATGGTAACTGTTTGCAATATCCGCCGTCACCAAGGAACCACCCTTTCGGGCACTCTCAATCACAATCGTAGCATCGCTCATGCCCGCTATGATGCGGTTACGACTTAGAAAGTTTCCCGGAAACGGTTGCGTACCGCTCGGAAACTCCGTGATAAGTCCACCATGGCGCAGCATCTCCACCGCCGTAGAACGATGGTGCGCAGGATAGATACGATCCAATCCATGCGCCAGTCCGGCTATGGTAGGCAGTCCATACTTGAGCGCCGCGCGGTGAGCATGTATATCTACTCCATACGCCAAACCACTCATAACCAGTGTTCCCGGACACAATTCCGCCAACTCCTTGAGAATGCGATCGCACATCTGTTTGCCATACTCCGTGCAACCACGAGTACCCACCACATTGACCACACGTTGCGGATTCAAGTCGGCATCGCCCAGAAAGTAGAGAACGATGGGGGCATCGTCGCAATCCCGCATGCGATAAGGATAGTAATCATCCTCCTCGGTAAGCACACGTATGTTCTTCTCTTCTATGAACCTCTCCTCGCTCTCCGCTTTTCGCAGCGCCTCGTCTGCATTCTCTCGAAAGAGAGAAATAAGTCTTTCGTGCGCCTCCGGCATCAACTCTCTGAGTCGGTTACGTTCCTTAAACAAGACCGTAGCACTCCCCGCGCACTGTATCATCATACGTGCGTTGACCGGTCCAATGCTCAGGATAGTACTGAGAGCCAGCCGGTGGTATGTTTCCTCGTTCATCCTCTTTTACTCGGCTGTGGGAGCTACAATAACATCCAGTTCCTCGCAGGTTTTCAATTTTCCGTTCACCAAGCAAACGGTCTCTACCACCCCCTTGAGACACACCTTCATATCCGGTACACGGAAGATATCCTGATAGAACACATATTTTATACCCTCCTTCTTTACGTACAACTTGCACACAAACGCATCACCACTGCGCAGCGGTGTCTTGTACGCCAAGTTGATACGTGCCACCACCGCATCGATACCACGGTTGTGCAAATCCGCAAAACTCACCTTGTATTTCTGCAAGAACTCGTGGCGAGCATGTTCCAGATAGTGCTGATAATTTGCATTGTTCACAATACCCTGAAGGTCGCACTCGTAATCGCGAACCTTGAACGGGACTTCAAAAGTATATTTTTCCATATCTTGTATCTTTTTTTATTTCCTTGATTATTCCTCTTCCTCTCGCAAAATGGCAAAATCGGCACCCGGCGAAGCAGGGGAGTACTCCCGCTTGTGGCACAAATACTCGTAGCCGATTCTGCAGTGCAGACAATCCTGCCGGTCGCAGTAGTGTTGCAGTTGCAGTATCGCCTGGCTATCGGCCGCAGAGCGAACGAGAATGCCCGCTTGTATCCAAGCACGCACTATGTGGTTGTTTTCGGGCTTCATGCTCTCCCACAATTGCATGGCCCGCTCGCACATGCCCTCCGATTGTCGATACATGCCGTACGCATAGAGCGTAGGCACCACCGTATTGATTACGATAAGCTGGCGCGATGCCGGCGTCATGATACCGTTGGGCGCATGTTCGGTAGAACCGAATACATAGTGCTTGCGCCAATAATCGGACGGCGTCGTGTCTAGCATTTTTGTCAGCACCTGCACATCCGTCTGTTCCATCAACTTGGAAAAGTTTACCTGTTCCGACTGATAGAGAGAAGCCAACTGCGCTATGCGCATGTGCGGAAAATTCTGCGGACGCAACCGCAAGAAACGCCACCGCTCCGGCGATAGTTCCGTCAATCCATACACATGTTTCATGTAGGCATACTCCTTCTTCAGCCTCTCCAGATATCCATCCTCCCGTGCCGTTGCATGGTAGTATTCCGGCACCTGCTCCAAGCAGAGCAAACCGGCCTGACCGAAAAACAGCGCCTCTATGCGGAACAAGTCATCGCGTATCTTCCCCATAGCCCGCATGGACAACAGCTTGCCCCACTGTTCAAAAGCATCCCCATTGACGCCAAATCCGAAATTGCGCGCCAAGGTGATAAAACAAGCCTTCTCCCAGTCGCCCCCTAAGTCTTTGACACGTTGCAGAATCACCTCCGCCCTCTGGGACAAACGTTCGTATTGCAATGTCCCCATCCACTGCGAGAGTATGGGAAATGGGATGTTCTTGATGTGTTGATGACATGGAGGATAAGCATCCTTCCGGAGCAACTCCTCGTAGTTGTCACGTATATAATCCGGTATCGGCAGTTCCAACTGCGGCACCTCATGCCCCAAAGCGTTGCACACCTCCCTATTGCTCTTCTCCACCACGTGCAGAATCACATTGTCGTATGCTTTGTCTTTATCGTGTCCGTGTAAGTACCAATCGGAAGCAGCATCGTGAATCTCCACGTTGCCCACCCACAGCACACCATCCCGTTTTATCTTCGCATTAAAGAAGTCGGGACCTGCGTTTGTGTTCCATGTACCCGGATGCACCACCTCTATGGTTTCACCGCGAGTTGTCCGTAACGTACGGAGGGGTAGTATCTTGTGTCTCCATACATAGCTGAGCAGTATTTCCATGCCACAAACTTACAAAAAAAGTAGGTAAAAGGCCGCAAGAAGTCATCTTTTTTCTACTTTCGGCGCCTCGACAATGCTTTTTATTCTTAAAACAGCCCCCAAATAGATATTTTTGTGTAAGTTTGCAAGAAATAACGAGACCAAAGTATGAAAATAGCATTAATAGGATATGGTAAGATGGGCAAGATGATAGAGCAGATTGCCCTGAGTCGCGGACACGAGATTGTTTGCATCATCGATATAGACAACACCGAGGATTTCGATAGTCCCGCATTTGCATCGGCCGACGTAGCGATAGAGTTCACCGCCCCGACCGTGGCATATGGTAACTATCTGCGTGCCTTTAAGCACGACGTAAAGGTAGTGAGCGGTAGCACCGGCTGGATGAAAGAGCATGGCGACGATGTGAAGCGTCTCTGCGAAGAGGAGGGACAGACACTCTTCTGGAGCAGCAACTTCAGTCTGGGCGTAGCCATCTTCGGTGCCGTTAATACCTATTTGGCAAAGTTGATGAACCGTTTCCCCGAGTACGATGTAAAGATGGAAGAGGTACACCATGTTCATAAATTGGATGCCCCCAGCGGTACGGCTATCACCCTGGCAGAAAACATTTTGAAGCAGATGGACCGCAAGCAAGAGTGGGTACGTGGCACCCTGCACAATGCCGACGGCAGCGTCACCCCCACCGAGCACAAGCGCGCCGAGGAGCTGGAGATAGACTGCATCCGTCGCGACGAAGTGCCCGGAATACACTCCATCACCTACAATAGCGAAGCCGATTGCATCACCATAACACACGATGCTCACAATCGCAAAGGTTTCGCTCTGGGTGCCGTATTGGCGGCCGAGTACACCGCACAGCATCATGGACTGCTTACCATGAGCGATATGTTTGATTTTTAAAAGATTACCTAATAGATGGCAACGGAAAACAAAAAGAAAAGACATGGTGAAAAGCCCAAGCAGTGGGTCAAGTTCGGCGTGGTAACCGTCCTGTACCTGCTCTTCCTCTACTGGGTGGAGAGTTGGTGGGGATTGTTGGTTGTTCCCTTTATATACGACTTGTACATCAGTCACAAGATAAACTGGGGATGGTGGAAGGATATGGAGAGCGACTCCGGTCGTTTCATCATGAGTTGGGTAGATGCCATAGTGTTTGCTCTGGTGGTCATCTATTTCTTGAATCTCTATCTCTTCCAGAACTTCGTTATTCCCTCTTCCTCCCTGGAGAAGAGTTTGTTGGTGGGCGATTACCTTTGTGTCAGCAAGGTAAGTTACGGTCCCCGCATACCGGAAACCCCGTTGACGTTGCCTCTTACGCAGCACACCATACCGGTGCTCAACTGCAAAAGCTACAGTGAGTGGCCACACTGGGAGTACCGTCGAGTAAGCGGTTTGGGTCATGTAGAGCTCAACGATATCGTAGTCTTTAACTATCCGAGTGGCGATTCCATTGTTGTAAATCCCGCCTATCAGAATCAAGACTACTATACCCTCTGCTACCTTTATGGTGAGAGCATCTATCGTGAATCCTGGGGAGAAAACTTCCCGGAGATAGATTCCCTTACGGCATTGCAACAGCGACAATTGTACGACTTGTTCTACAAGGCCGGTCGCGACTATATGGTGCAGAACAATTCGGAGTATTGGGGAATAGGTTATCGCCCCACCGATCGTCGTGAGTGCTACGTAAAGCGTTGTGTCGGTTTGCCGGGACAGACGTTGCAGATAAAGGACGGAATTGTTTATCTCGATGGTAAGGCCAATAAGGAGCCGGACAATGTTCAGTACGATTATACGGTGGTTCTCAAGAACCGTTTCGTGAGCGAAGAGGACGAAGATTGGTTGCACGATCTTGGCGTAAGTCAGGAAGCCTTAACGCAGTTGATGCAGACCGGTTACATGCCGCTTACTCAGGCGGCCTATAAGGCGCTGAAAAAACGTACCGACTTGGTAGAGAGCATAAAGCGCGACACACGCGCTGTAAGCGATGGCCTCTATCCGCACAACCTGAAGACCGGTTGGACGCGCGACAACTATGGTCCCGTACTTATCCCCAAGAAGGGTATGACGCTCGATCTCACTTCGCCGGATATTCTGTCCAAACTTCCGTTGTACGAGCGTTGCATCAAGAACTACGAGCGCAACGACTTGCAGGTAACCGAGGATGGTACCATTCTTATCAATGGTGAGGCAGCCAAGAGCTATACCTTTAAGTTGGATTATTACTGGATGATGGGCGACAATCGTCACAACAGTGCCGACAGCCGTTATTGGGGTTTCGTACCCGAGGACCACATTGTGGGTAAGCCCACGTTCATCTGGCTCTCTCTCGACCCCGATCGCAGCATCTTTAACGGCGGTATTCGTTGGAGTCGTTTGTTCAACATAGTGGACAATATAAAGTAAAATTCGTGGACATATTATTACCATCGGCATATCTGCCCTCCGTAGGATGGTTTGCACAACTCTATTCGCACCCTAAGGTGTGGATAGAGGGACACGACCATTATCAGAAGCAGACCTGCAGGAATCGTTGTGTCATAGCGAGTCCAAACGGTGTGCTTCCGCTTACCATACCCATAGAGCGGTACGATACGCCCAAGTGTGCCATGCGCGATATACGCATATCCGACCATGGTAATTGGCGCCATTTGCACCTAAACGCACTGGATAGTGCCTATCGTAACAGTCCGTTTTTCGAGTACTATATAGACGATTTCCTTCCCTTCTACGAGAAGAAGTATGAGTTCTTGTACGATTACAATCTGCAACTCGTACAACTCATTTGTAAGCTTATCGGCATGGAACGAGAAATAAAGAGTACCACCGGTTACGGAGAGACGGATGCCGAGCAACCGCAAGACATGCGTACGCTTCTATCCAACAAGCACTACGACATCTCCCTTCCGGGGTTCACTCCAAAGCCTTATTACCAAACCTTCCAACAGCGATGGGGCTTCCTTCCCAATCTCAGCATTGTAGACCTTCTCTTCAATATGGGACCGGAAAGCATCCTTGTGCTGCGCGATTCGGTAAAGTAAGGCGCTATTGTGCTGCTATAGGAGTGCGTTCGTTCAGTGTTTCCTTCAAGTCATCAATGAATAGATTCATATCCGTAAAGAACTTAACACGTCCGGCTTTATCTCCCAAAAGCTCCTTTGCCTTGGCAATGAAGGTATTGGAGTAATCGTTTATGATACTATCTATGGGGATATTCTCGTAGGCAACATTTTCCTTTTTGTATTTGGCAATGTTTAGGAAAGCAGATGTCGTGGATGCAAAATCCACATAGATGTTATCGATGCTTTGATCTTCAAAGCACATCTTGGAAACCTGGCTCCCTCGTTTCATACGGGTGTTTAGGTGTACTATAGAGATGCTATCCATTCCTATTTCTTCTTTGAGCTTTTGTTTTAGGTCCATAAAGCGCTGCTGTTGATTCTCAAGAGAAGTTGCCGACTTGGGAAGTATGATGTAGTAAGCATAGTTCGGGCTTACACTGTCCAAAAAATCTATTACCGGAGAAAGAAAGTTTTCTTCGTAGCCGAACACAAGAGCCGCCGGAAAAACATCCCTTTCAAATTTTGTCAGCGCTTGTTCCGTTTCCAGGAGCTGTTTTTGTTGGCCTATCTTCTGTAAACTTTCGTATATGCTATAACTCAGCAATACAATTATACCACATAGCATGGATATAAACAGTGCTATTCTTATCTTATTCTTACGTTCCTTCTTACGTGTGTATTGTTCGTATCGGTCGTATACAATATTGAAATCGATTCCCAAGATGAAAGCCACCACTTGATAGAAACAATAAAGATTTGCTTGGCTCTTCTGCGGTAGGTTCGTATCGTATATGGGAAAATGTCGCTCCATGATGATGGTTCCTTCAATAGATGGTGGAATGCTGTCTGCAACTTTGTCTATAAACATAGTGACTATGTGGGAATAATCGTTATTATGCGTTTTAAGGAAGTACTTCACCTCTTTATCAACATATTCCGATTTTGCCGAGTTCTCACTGCACAGCAATATTAAATACTTTGCTTCGGAGAGTGCATCTTTTATCGAATCGGAGAAGGATCGCCCCTCTATATGTAAATCCGTTTTGTCGATAAAGACTCGTCTTACTAGCTTATCGTGATTGGGACGATGCTCTTCATCGACAAGTTCTGTAGGATATGGATACTTCTCAAGTTTCCCATGCAGCCACTCTGCAACCTCAATATCTTTGCGACTATAAGAGATAAACGCATAGATTTTGGTAGATTCCTTACTTTGCACCTTCATTGTTGTCTCCTTTTTTTATAGATCTTCCAAAAGTTTCTTTAGGTATTTTACGCGAATGCCGTAATTGAAACTTTGGGTTGATGAAATTCCGGCATAGTTGATGGCAACCAATTCTCCACATTGGTTCACAACCGGGGAACCGCTACTGCCTTCGAGCGAGGGGATGGAGTAGAGAATGCGATCCGAACTCTTCTGACTGACGTGCCCGCTGTTGAACTGAGCCTGAAGACCGGCATTGGTCATGGCTATTCTCGGTCCCCAATTGAAGCTTATCATGTACAACTGTTTGTTTTTGTCGTCGCTAATCTTCTTTGTTAGGTTGTCACGCCAGGAATAGGATTCCAAGGGGTCCTCGTCGGGTACCGCAACAATGGTTTTACCGGCAGGCGTTGTTTTGTCCTTAAGTTGAATAATAGCCAAGTCGTGTTCCGTATCGCTCTTGCGTACAACACATGAAATGAGATCATTGTCCTTTGTCACAATTGTGTTGTTGTAGGCTATGCTTACTTCGTTGTGGTAACGAATCTGAACATCGTTGGCATTTATCTCGCCTAGATTCTGAATGATTTCGGCGTAAGAGTTCAGCTCTGTAGCTATTTGGTCGCGATAGTCCTTTATTTGGCAAAATTCTTCGTAACTGACATCATCGCTGTATGCCGCATATTCCAATGCCTGCTGGTATTGATTGTATGCCTCTCGGAGCTTACTATATTCCTCTCTGTAGGCAGCCTTTACATCTCTAACAAGATCGGAGACGGAACGTGTAACCTCCTTATCCGATGTTACGTTGGAAACAACGTGGGCATTGGTGGCTATTTTACCGTCATCGGATACAAAAAAACCGGTTCCGAAGGCCACCGAGGGCTGAATGGAATCTTTATCGGTGGTGAATCCTTGCATCTCATCGTCGCTATCCAAATAGGAGAAGTAGCATGTTAGACCATTGGACAGAACCACTTCGTAGTAGTATTTATTCTGTATAAGAACCACTGCCGATTCCAAATCTTTCTGAATGTTTTCCTCCGACTTGTTTGTACACGAGGAGAGAACTCCACAAAAGAGTGCCATTACAACTATGAGAAGTTTCATGGACTTACGTCCGAGAACCATTATCGTTCCATTCATTGCATTACCATATTAGTTGTTTGTTATTCTTATGATTTCGAACATTAGTTCTGCGCAAAATTACTCTTTTTTTAGAAAAAAGCGAAGAAAATCATCAACTTTTGTGCAATAGCAATTAAATTTCCCGCAAACAATTGTCTTTCATCGACAAAAAAGGCGTAGTTTGTTGTCTTACACACTCTTTTCCTTTCTCACCACCCAGTAGCCGTTACGCTGATTGGTGTGTACTCTGTTGGCAAAAGTGGGCAGAGTCTTGGCAAACGCATCCGACGTCATGCCCACCGTCTGTACCGGGAACTGCTCGCGCAACTCTTGGAAGATTTCACCGGCAGACATAAACACAGCTCCCTCCGTCTTGCGGTTGGCCTCATCGTACATTCTGCGGAACAACTCTTCCTCGGTCAAAGTCTTGTAATATACGGCATTGGCCTCTTGTATCTCTGCCTCTTCCCGGCTGCTGAACCAATAGCGCTCGCCGTTCAAAATCTCTTGTTTGAGCTGTGCATACAACTGCGCGTACTCTATGGGAGTATCGCAATCGATGGGATGATCCAACTCTACACAGAGGAAACGACGGCTTCCGGACCTGTCGGTTAGGAGGTCGCGGCTATTGGAGGTACCGATAAAGGAGGCCAAACGGAAACGGTTGCGCGTTACACTTTGGTGCGATTTGCGCACGTGCAAAGCCGTCATTTGCATCAGGTTCTTGAGTTGTGCGTTGCGGCTGGGAGAGATGCTATCGAACTCATCCAGGTTGATGAGTCCGTACTCCGCCAGCTTCGCCTCGCAGGCAGAAGGCTGTTTTATATCGAAACTGTCTGTATAATAGTCTTGTAACTCTTCGGGTACCAACATGCGGCAGAAGGTGGATTTACCCCATCCCTGCTGCTCACTTATTATAATAGGTGCCACACTGTTGGCACGCACCATAGCGCGTCCGCGCTTGCGACGGGCAAAACCCATCCACTGCGCCGTAACGCCCAACATCCATCGGTGGAAGCCGTTCACCCAAATAGCGCTGTCGGAAACACGCTCTGCCAACGGGGTGATACGGTCTACACCGTCCCACTCCGGGAGTTCCTCAAAATACTGAATAAAAGGGTGATATGCTTTCACATTATTGGACTTGAGATAGCGTTTTATATCCTGTGTCCAGCAGTCCATTCCCTCGCAACGCACCTCCTGCACCATGCTACTAATGTCGCGATCGCTCACGGGGGCGTATACCATCTCCGTAACGCCCTCCTCTATTTCCTCCGGATAAGCGATTTCCGTATTGCCTGTTAAGGCATTGAAACGCAGAGCAAAGCGCACCATGTATTCGTCCAGGTTGTGCAACATTTTACGATAGTTTTCGCCCAAGTCGCTGCGCTTTTGAGAGGGGCGTGAGGGTTTGGACGGCGCTTCCGCATCGTCGTTCTTCGGTTGCTCCGCGCCCTTTAGGCGAGAGACCGAACGGTTTACCACGTTAAGGATGTTGGTAACATCCTCTTGTTCAAAGTTTACCCCCAGCATACCGGCGTATACGGTGAGGAGAGCGAGCAGATACTTATCGGAATCTGCCGCAGATACAGGTACATTTTTGTTTGTCGCTACCAACGTTTGGAGCGCAGAAGCATCAAGAACCATCGCCTTGCGACGCTTCTTGAAGAGGCTTGAAAAAATTTTCATTCTCTTTAAGTTTGGATTACTGTTTATGATTTTTGTTAACCGGTGGGAACAAGAGTCGGTCGACACTGCCCTTTCCGACTGCAAAGATACAACATTTTTGAGGCGAATGCAAGCGTTTTTACCGCCCCACCTAAAAAAAGTTTGTAACGCGGTGATACATAGCCAACTATTTTTACACGATTGGTTGTCCTGTGCAACTAATTTCGGGCAAAAACAGGGATTTCGGCATCCGCGGCAGAGACAAGAATCCTTACCCTCCTACGGGACTTTATTAATATGGTACGCGCGTACTTTAAATACTCTTTACCCCGCCTCATCAAGAGATATCGTTGAACCTGGAAAGCACATTAACCACTCACCGAAATCCCCATCCGCCCAGACACAAAAAACTGCCCGCATTTCCGGAAATTACTGCGCGCAGAAAATTTTAAAACTGCGCGCAGAAAAAGTAAA
>CAZUTW010000052.1:0-10026 GCA_964623295.1 uncultured Bacteroidaceae bacterium
CCCAGAAAAGGGCGCGTTTAGCATTCATGGATTTGTACTTATAACCGCTGTTCTTGGCTATTTCAAACAAACGTGTGTTGCTTCCTTTATTGTATTTGCGGATATCGGCGTTGTACCCGTTTCCGTCCGGAGAGTCTACACGCTCGCGGTCTAGTTCACCATCCCACCAGATACCTTCCGTAGGGAAGTAGGTGGCAGCACCGGTGATGACATTTCCTTGGGCATCATTAAGATACGTATCCATAGTAGAGAACATTTCATAGCCTAAGTGGTCGGGGTCCAAATCCATGCATTCACCGCGCCCTACATCGCCTACGGCTGAGAGATACCATTTCTTTATCGGTTCTCCGGTGGCGGCATCGTATAGTATCTGTCCTAACATATCGCCGGCGTTTTGCTGTATGGCAAAAGTTTCGAGTCCGGGACGCTCGGGGTCTATGTCACTGGTGCGGAAACGATCGCCATGCGCTATTCCGGTGTTAAAGAGCGTAGAGCCATCATGGTCCATGGTGTAGCCGCCCTCTATCATTTCATCACGTCCATCGCCATCAGGGTCGCCTACACGTATTTGGTGAAAGGTGGCGCCTCCGGTGTTCTTGTTGAAAAGTTGGTGCCAATTACTGGCTGTACCACCGGAGAAATCGTAACTCCATGCACCATTATAATAATGATGAGAACCATCGGTCGTTCGGGTGTGGTACTCCATGACGATGGCAGGATGTATGCCATCGGGATAAAAGATGCCTACATGGCCTACGTGTTTGTTGTACTCGTCGCCCATAAGGGTTGCTTTATTGGTACGATTGTAATAGTCTGTATAGGTTTGCTCTACAGACGACAACTCCTTGCCGGTGAGTCCGTCTACTACTGTCATGTAGCGAGGCGCATTGCGTATGCTTTGTGTATTATAGTCCACGATGCCATCGTCGTCGGTGTCTTCTTTTCCCAGGAGATAGTCGCCCCATGTGTTGGCGTCCTTGTCCCAAAAACGGGTACCATCAGAGGTTTGGATGATAACCTCGCCGCGTCCGTCACAGTTGATGTCGTAAGCTACTACTTGGTCGTCTTGTCCCATGCAGATGAATTCGTTGGGTCCCATATCGATGGTCCAAAGATGTTCTCCTGTGCGCAAGTATCCTTCTATCTTATCGGTGTTGGTATCGCTCGTGGCGAGTCTGTCTACCACGTAGTCCATTTCACCGTCGCCGTCCAGGTCTACTGGCCATACATACTTGGTGGTATAATCGGCTGCAGTAAGGGGCGATTTACTGAAATCTATATCTACGAAAATGTTACGTAAATCGTAGCTTTTGATGGTAAAAGCAGTAGAAGGCTCACCTTCGTTTCCTTGCGGGTCGATGAGGGTGACTGCAATTTCGCTACCTATTGGAAGGGTTGATAGGGTGGTTTGGTAGTTGGTGCGAGGAATGGGGGTACTATTGATTTTTCCGAATGTTCCTCCGTTGCGTCGCATGTAGAGATTGTAAGTAGCTGTTTCCGGTTCTTGAGCCAGTTTGCGCCATGTCACGGTTACGGTGGAACCGTTGATGGCTGCTACAACACCGCGTCCTAGCGTTTGTTGCAATCGTTGAGCACTCATGGTTGTAGGCAGTGTAGATAGTGCCGTTGCCGCCAACAGAGTGATGATCCATGGTTTGTCTTTCATAAAAACTTGTATGTTAGTTGTTTTTGCCTGATTTATTGGATAAAGCAACTCGTTTTATCGTTGAGCTGCATAAATCCGTCGACAAAAGTATAAAAATGTTTGTAAAAATCAAAATTAAAAATCTAAAAATAGAATCGATCTCTTTATTTTGTTCTGTCCGGAGATTGCTGTTTATGAATCCATATCTATGCGTCAGTAAGAGGAAATGCTTCTTTGTGTATTCATAGAAAGCCGGACGTTAACTCAAAAAAAATGCGATTCTATCGGTTGTATCGGATTTTTTGTCTAAATTTGCAGCATAATTAAAAAAACAGACAAAAGATTATGTATACAGTAGAAGAGTTAAACGAGAAGTTGATTGACCTGGCTTTTGCCGAGGATATCGGTGATGGCGACCATACAACCCTTTGCTGCATTCCTGCAGATGCAATGGGCAAATCTAAGCTCCTTATTAAAGAAGAGGGTATCTTGGCCGGCGTAGAAGTGGCTAAGGAAGTTTTTCATCGCTTTGATCCGACCATGCAGGTAGAGGTGTTTATAGAGGATGGTGCACATGTGAAACCGGGAGATGTCGCTATGATTGTGAGCGGCAAAATCCAGAGTTTGTTGCAAACGGAGCGACTGATGCTCAATATAATGCAACGTATGAGCGGTATTGCTACCATGACCAATAAGTACGTTAAGGCACTCGAGGGTACCAAAACTCGTGTACTCGATACTCGTAAAACGACTCCTGGTATGCGTATGATGGAGAAGGCTGCCGTGAAGATCGGTGGTGGATGTAATCATCGTATAGGGTTGTTCGATATGATTCTTCTGAAGGATAATCATGTGGACTTTGCCGGTGGTATTCACAATGCTGTAACCCGAGCTAAGGAGTATTGCAAGGCTAAGGGTAAAAACCTAAAAATAGAGCTGGAGGTCCGTAATTTTGATGAACTACAACAAGCTCTCGATGAGGGTGTTGATCGTATCATGTTCGATAACTTTACTCCCGAAGATACACGAAAGGCTGTTGAAATTGTAGGTGGTCGTTGCGAAACGGAGAGTAGCGGCGGTATTACCTTCGATACGATGTTGCCTTACGCACAAGCCGGTGTGGATTTTATCTCCTTTGGAGCACTTACACATTCTGTTAAGGGACTTGATATGAGCTTTAAAGCTTGCGAATAAAAGAGGGGAGACGTCAGGATGAAAAAGATTTTCTTACTAGCGCTTACTTTTGCTGCTATATTGGATGCTGAGGCTTGTACTAACCTCTTGGTGGGTAAGAAGGCATCGGCAGACGGCTCTGTCATGATTTCATACAATGCCGATTCATATGGCATGTATGGATTCCTCTGTCACTATCCTGCCGGTAAACATAAAGCGGACGAGATTCGAGATATCTACGATTGGGATACGGGAAAGTTTTTGGGAACGATTCCGGAGGCTGCAGAGACCTATAATGTAATAGGTAATATGAACGAGTATCAGGTTAGTATAACCGAGACAACCTTTGGTGGACGTGAGGAACTTGTGGATACTACAGGTATGTCTATCATGGACTACGGAAGTCTTATTTATGTGGCTCTGCAACGATCTAAAACGGCTCGAGAGGCTATAAAGGTAATGACCCAACTCGTTGAAAAATATGGCTATGCAAGCAGTGGTGAAAGTTTTTCTATAGCCGATAAAAATGAAATATGGGTGATGGAGATGATTGGTAAGGGCGCTGAAAAGGGTGCTGTATGGGTGGCTGTTCGTATACCGGACGATGCTATTTGTGCGCACGCTAATCAGAGCCGTATTCATAAGTTTATGCAGTACGACAAAAAGAATTGTATGTACTCTAAGGACGTTATCTCTTTTGCTCGTAAACGTGGATACTTTACCGGCAAGGACAAAGATTTTAGTTTTAGCTCAGCTTATGCTCCTGCCGATTTTGAGGCATTGCGCTTCTGTGAGGCACGCGTTTGGAGTTTCTTCCATAAGTACAGTGACGATGGTATGATGGAGTATTTGGACTATGCTAAGGGCGATGCTTCCAAAGAACCTATGCCACTTTATATTACTCCCAACTGTTTGCTTTCTGTGAAAGATGTGCAGGAGGGAATGCGCGACCACTACGAGGATACTCCACTGCAACTGACCGATGATATGGGGTGTGGGGCTTATGAAATGCCCTATCGTCCCGGTCCGTTGGTGTTCGAGGTGGATAGTGTCAAGTATTTCAACGAGCGACCGATAAGTACTCAGCAGACGGCCTTTACGTTGGTATCACAACTTCGCAGTTGGTTGCCCGATGCTGTAGGCGGCGTAGAGTGGTTCGGTACCGATGATGCAACCTTCGTGGCCTATGTTCCGGTGTATGGCTGCACGAATCGTGTGCCGGAGTGCTTTAGCAACAAGACCGCCAATGATTCTACCTTCTCTTGGAAATCCTCTTTTTGGGTATGTAACTGGATTGCCAATATGACTTATCCACGCTACTCTATGCTTTATCCTGAGGTCGAAAAAGAACGTAATGCAATTGAACAAGAATTCTTTAGCTTACAGGAGAAAACCGAGCAAGAGGCAGAGAAGCTCTATAAGGATTCTCCGGAAAAGGCAGTTGAGTTTCTTACAAACTATACGGATCGCAGTGCACAGATGATGTTCTCTCGTTGGAAACAATTGGGTGAGCGTTTAATCGTTCAATTCAATGATATGGGAGAACGTGTAAATGGTAAGTTCCGTCGTACCGGTTTCCCACAACGTTTCCGTAAGGAGTACGTAAAGGCAACAGGTGATAAGTACAAGATGCCATAATTGGAAAAAAATAAAGAGATAATACAATGGAATAAAAGATATTTCGTATATTTGCAGTTGACGAACAAATAAAGATAAAAGTATATGGATTTAGAACTGATAAAATCATGTGAGGCAGTAGCCCAGAAGTGGCTCGACTCACCCGTTTACGATGCTGAAACCAAAGCTCAGGTTAAGGGCTTGTTGGAGCAGGAAGATAAAACAGCGCTCATCGACGCTTTCTATCGTTCTTTGGAGTTTGGAACCGGTGGACTTCGCGGAATCATGGGTGTTGGTACCAATCGTATGAACATCTACACTGTAGGTGCTGCTACCCAAGGTTTGGCAAATTACTTAAATAAAAACTTTAAGGATTTGGAACAAATCTCTGTTGTTGTGGGACATGACTGCCGTAATAACAGCCGTTTGTTTGCTGAAACATCAGCCAATATCTTCTCTGCGAATGGTATTAAAGTATATTTGTTTGAAAGTATGCGCCCCACTCCGGAGATGTCTTTCGCTATCCGTCATTTGGGTTGCCAGAGCGGTATTATCCTTACGGCATCTCATAACCCGAAAGAGTACAACGGATACAAGGCTTATTGGGACGATGGTGCACAGGTGTTGGCTCCTCATGATACCGGTATTATCGACGAGGTGAATAAGGTAGCAGTAGAAGACATTAAGTTCCAAGGCAATCCTGAACTCATTCAGATTGTAGGCGAAGACATTGACAGCGTATACTTGGAGAAAGTACACAGTATCTCCATCGATCCGGAAGTGATTAAGCGTCAAAAAGACTTGAGTATTGTTTATACTCCTATCCATGGAACCGGTATGAAGCTCATTCCTCGTTCTCTGAAACTTTGGGGCTTCGAGAATGTTAATACTGTTCCCGAGCAGATGGTAGAGAGCGGTGATTTCCCCACAGTTATTTCTCCGAACCCAGAGAATGCAGAAGCTTTGACTTTAGCCATCGATTTGGCTAAGAAGATTGATGCCGACATCGTTATGGCATCCGATCCGGATGCAGACCGCGTAGGTATGGCATGCAAAGATAGCAAGGGAGAGTGGGTACTCATCAATGGTAACCAAACTTGTATGATTTTCTTGTACTACATCATCAAGAACCGTATCGCTACCGGTAAGATGAAGGGCAATGAGTTCATCGTTAAGACCATCGTTACTACCGAGTTGATAAAGGCTATTGCCGATAAGAACAAGGTGGAGATGTTCGATGTATACACCGGCTTTAAGTGGATTGCTCGTCAGATCCGTCTGCTCGAAGGCAAGAAGCAGTACATTGGCGGTGGTGAAGAGTCTTATGGATTCTTGGCACAAGATTTTGTCCGCGATAAGGATGCTGTGTCCGCTTGTTCCCTGTTGGCAGAGATTTGTGCGTGGGCTAAAGATCAAGGCAAGACCTTGTTCGATATTCTCATGGAAATCTATCTTGAGTATGGTTTCTCACTCAATGCAGCTATCAATGTAGTGAAACCGGGTAAGAGCGGTGCCGACGAGATTAAGAAGATGATGGACGACTTCCGCGCTACTCCTCCTACGGCGTTGGCAGGCAGCAAGGTGAAACTTGTGAAGGATTACAAGACTCTGAAAGCAACCGATGCACAGGGTAACGTAACCACTATCGATCAACCGGAACCAAGCAATGTGTTGCAGTGGTTCACGGAAGATGGTTTGAAGGTGAGTGTACGTCCTTCAGGAACCGAGCCGAAAATTAAATTCTATGTTGAGGCTCCGGGCGAGATGGGTTGCGCCAACTGCTATCCGGCAGCTGTTAAGGCAGCTCAGGCCAAGGTAGACGCCATTAAGAAAGATTTGGGTATTTAATAGATACATTGGACAAATATTGGTTTATATTTTGTAAAGAAGCACTTCTTTTGGAGAAAAGGGATGGTGGATACACCGTTCCCCTCCAAGAGGATGCGCCAATTTCTCTCTCTCCGTGGCATGCGGTACGAACGGTTTCTACGCTGCAAGGCCATACGTGTTGCACGGTGCGAGTAGATTGTCCTGTGCCTACATCCGAGAGGTATGAGATGGTGTCCCTGCGGGCCACCTTCCCACTCCTCCCGGATTTTCTGTATCAGCGTGCGGGTAAGTGCTCAGAGATTCTTTATTGGGACTTTAATACGCGCTTTTGTGGTGTGTGTGGTGGTAGCATGAAGATGCATACCGAGATAAGTAAGCGTTGTACAGAGTGCGGTAAGGAAGTGTGGCCACAGTTGGCTACGGCCATCATAGTTCGTGTAACACGTGGCGATTCCATCCTTCTAGTGCGTGCACATAACTTCCGTCGCCCTTTTTATGGACTTGTTGCAGGTTTTGTGGAGACAGGAGAAAAACTCGAAGAATGTGTTGTTCGTGAACTTGCCGAGGAGACAGGAATCACGGTAAAGAATATACAATACTTTGATAGCCAGGCATGGCCCTATCCCAGCGGACTGATGGTAGGTTTTACGGCCGATTATGCGAGCGGTGAGATTCACATACAGAAGGAAGAATTGGCACAAGCCGGTTGGTTTACTCGAGATAATATGCCGGAAATTCCGGATTCAGCCAGTATAGCGCGTCGGCTTATCGACGATTGGCTCAATAAGTTAGGATAATATATTAAAGCAAAGCTACATGTATAATAAATTTCTTGTAACAGCGCTCATTTCCTCATTAATGTTTGGGCTTCCCGCCACAGTAGAGGCACGCGGAGGAGAAAAGAGCAACTATCGAAAGGTAGAAAAAAAGAAGAAAAAGGAAGAAGCACGTCAGAAAGCTTTGGCGGCAAAGAGTGTGAAGAAAACGCCCGAATGGAATGGTCTCTTTACAGTGAGTCGCGAAGAGAAGGACAACAACGTAAAATGGTACTTTACCATTCCCGATTCACTCATGGGGCGGTTGTTCCAAGTGGTAACACGTTATACATCAACGCCGGCCTTGAGTATGAAGTTTGGAGGTGAGATGGTAAACAATAAAACCGTCTACTTTGAACGTGTCAATAAAAATAAATTGAATGTACGTACCAAGCTTCTGCTTTGTTATTCCGATTCAACACAGAACATAGACAAAGCGGTACTGGTGAGTACAGAGGACCCCATTGTTGCAACTCTCAAGATAGAGGATAGCTCGGCTAAGGGTACAAAAGTAGATGTTACCTCGCTCTTCTCCGGCGACAATGCAGCCTTTAGCATACATCCGTATAGTAAAAAGAATTTGGAAATTTCGCAATTACAATCGGATCGTTCTTATATAAAGGATATAAAGACCTTCCCGACCAATACGGAAATTCAAACCATAAAGACCTATTACTCCAGTAGCAATGCCCTGGAGGCAGCTTATGAAACCAATGCGGTAACCTATGGACTGAACACATCCTTTGTCCTACTTCCGGAGAAACCTATGCAAGCACGTGTACGAGATCCGCGTGTAGGATACTTTACAGAGGATTATTATGTCTTCTCCGATGACCAACAGAAAGTAAAAGAGAACGTGATGGTCACTCGTTGGCGACTTGAACCCAAGCCCGAAGATGTAGAACGTTGGAAGGCGGGCGAATTGGTAGAACCTCAGAAACCGATTGTATATTATATAGACCCGGCTACACCAAAGCAGTGGGTTCCTTATTTGATTGCCGGTATCAACGACTGGCAAGCAGCTTTCGAACAAGCCGGCTTTAAAAATGCTATTATAGGCAAAGAGTGGCCCAATGACAGTACCATGAGTATGGAAGATGCCCGTTATTCGGTACTTCGTTATCTGGCATCACCTATCGAGAACGCATATGGCCCACACATCAGTGATCCACGTAGCGGTGAGATTATAGAGAGTCATATCTGTTGGTATCACAACGTTATGAAGTTGTTGCACGATTGGTATGCCGTGCAGGTGGGACTTATAGACACACGCGCCCAAAAAGTGAAGCTCGATGACGAACTGATGGGAGAACTCATTCGCTTTGTTTCCTCGCACGAAGTAGGACACACGCTCGGACTGAGGCACAATATGGGCTCCAGCAGTCGTACTCCGGTAGATAGTTTGCGTAATAAAGCATGGGTCGAAGAGCATGGACACACCGCCTCCATCATGGATTACGCACGCTTTAACTATGTGGCTCAGCCGGAGGATAGTATTTCCACAGCAGGACTTTTTCCGCGCATCAACGACTACGATAAGTGGGCAATAGAGTGGGGATATGGTCCATCCAAAAACGCCACAACACAAGAAGAGGATCGTCTGGAGCGCATTAAGATGGTAACCGAACGTTTGGCAGCCGACCCACGCCTATGGTATGGAAGTGGCGAAGAATCTTTTACTGCAGTAGACCCACGTTGTCAACGCGAAGATTTAGGCGATGACAATATGAAAGCAAGCGAATACGGTATACGCAATCTGAAGCGTATCGTAGAGGTACTCCCGGAATGGACGATAGAGGAAGGTGACTTCCAAAGCAATCTGAAAGATATGTACCAGGCGGTTGTAAGTCAGTACTTACGTTATATGGGACACGTATCCGCAAATATAGGACGTACAGAGTACAATATTTCCTCCGATGATGCTCCGTGCAAGGTGTTTGTTCCGGTACCTCTTAAAAAGCAGAAAGAGGCATTATCGTTCCTCAATACATATCTCTTTACCGAACCTTATTGGTTGTTGAATCCAAGTTATCTAGATAAGGTATTGGTAAATAAAGCATCGGTAAATAAGCGTTTTACCTCTGTACTTGCCAATATGATAGGCTACTACAATCTGGAACGTATGGACGACATTAATACAAATTATGGTGGCGAGTACAGTGTCGCACAGTATTTAGACGACCTTTACAAACTTGTCTTCAAAGAATTGGCAGGAGGTCAGAAAGTGTCATCATATCGACGTGCGCTGCAGAAGCAGTATGTAACCACTCTGATAGAGAATCTGCAGAAGAGCACACTCTTTGATTGGAAGGGACTGGTACGTGCACAGCTCGTAACCATCTATGATAAGACAAAAGCAGCAAAAGGAGCAGATGCCGAGACACGCGCCCATTGGCAGACCATCAATGCAAGCATCTACGATGCGCTGTACAAGAAGTAAAGCAACAAACAATTAATATGTCAAAACAATGAACAGAACAATCATTACAGTAGTAGGAAAGGATACCGTAGGTATTATAGCCAAGGTCTGTACCTATTTGGCAGAGAACAAGGTAAATGTATTGGATATCTCACAGACGATTGTGCAAGATTTCTTCAATATGATGATGATCGTAGACATGAGCAAGAGCTCTACCCCCTTCCACGAGGTAGCAGAAGCACTGCAGCACATAGGTGATGAAATTGGAGTGCAAGTGAAGTGTCAGCAAGAGGAAATCTTCAACAAGATGCACAGAATCTAACTTGATTCTTTACAGCAGTAAAAAAACGCGGAAGGAAACAAAATCCTTCCGCGTTTTTATTATCCGTGTATTGGGTCCTGATTACTTCAAACCACGATTTTTAAGCAATGCATCCACCGATGGAGCCTTTCCTCGGAAACGAGTAAACAGCACCATAGGATCCTCGCTGTCGCCCGGTTCCAGGATGTTCTGACGATAGCTCTTA
>CAZUTW010000053.1:0-9820 GCA_964623295.1 uncultured Bacteroidaceae bacterium
TGTTCGGCTATGGTGAACCGCAAGGGACGTATTCCGGCGCCTATCCATAGTTTCAAGAACTAATTCTAAATAGAGATAATATTATGAAATACGTTGCATTTTGTCTGTGCGCTGCGGCTTTTGCCTTGGGCGGAAGTGTGTGGGCACAGGGTGAAAAGGCACTGCCGGACGGGTGGACGGGACGTAAACTCCCGGAGCATGTGGTGGGCAGTGTGGCGGTGAACGCGAACGGCGGCACTACGGCGCAGGGTCCCAGACGTGTGGGGTCGCTGAGTACGAGCGCTCTGTCGGGCAAAGGTACCCAACAGATTCCGGTGGTACTGGTGCAGTTCTCCGATTTGAGCTTTACCAAGGGTACGGCCGAGGCGTACGAGGGTTTCTTCAACACCGAGGCTATCAGTGTGCAACAGTATTTCAAGGATCAGAGCGCGGAGCAGTTCGACCCGCAGTTCAAGGTTATAGGCCCCGTGACGCTGTCGCAGACGTATGCTTACTACGGACAGAATGCGGGGAGCAAGAGGGACGTGAACATAACGACCTTCTACAAGGATGCCTTGGCGGCGGCGCAGGAGGTGTACTCCGATTGGAGCCGGTTCGACAACAACGGGGACGGTAAGATAGACATGGTTTTGTTTATCTTTGCGGGACCGGGTGAGAACGAGAGTGGCGTGACGGAGGATGCTATCTGGCCGAAGGAGTCGGTGAGCTCGCTGACGGTGGGCGATGTCACCTTTGCGAGCTATGCGGTGTGCTGTGAGTTGTACCAAGAGAAGATGGACGGTATAGGTACGGTGTGCCACGAGTTGGGACACGCGTTGGGTTTGCCCGATTTGTACGATACGGGCAACAACTATTTCGGCATGGACTATTGGGACGTGATGGCGGATGGATGCTACAACTATAATGGTTTCCGTCCGTGTGGCTTCTCCTCGTACGAGAAGGAGTTCATGGAGTGGAACACGTTGACGACGCTGGATCCGGAGACGGATGCGGGCATCTACACGCTTTTGCCGCTTTCCGAAGGGGGTGTGGGGTACAAGATTATGTCGCCTTCGGGGGACGAAAACGAGTACTACATACTGGAGAACCGACAGAACACGGGGTGGGATGAGTGGATTGGTTACTCAACCACAGGCTACGGTATGCACCATGGCATGTTGGTGCTGGATGTGAAGTACAACCTTTCGGCGTGGACGAGCAACAAGGTGAATACGCAGGCGACCCAACGGATGACGATTCTTCCGGCGGATGGTAGTGTATTTTCCTACAGCAACGATGTGAGCTCTATCGACGATTTGATAAACAACTACCTGCCCTCTATGGCGGGCGACCCCTACCCCGGTGCGCAGAACGTGACGGAGATAGAGGCGCTGCAGGTGTACGATATAACGGAGCTGGAGGATGGTTCCATCACCTTCCGATTGGGTTCGAAGGCGGCTTGCGAGGCGCCGACGGTAACCTTGGAGGAGGGCAAGCTGAAGTTTGCGTGTGCTACCGAAGGGGCGGAGATACACTACACGGTGAAGGATGTGGCACTGGAGGAGGCGACCCTCGAGGGGGATACCTTTACCCTACCCGACCGCAAGTTGCAGGTGACGGTCTATGCTACGGCCGACGGATACGGCAAGAGTGCTACGAAGACGTTTGAATTTACCTTCCGAAAGGAGGATGTAAACGGCGACGGCGAGGTGACTGTGACGGATATCACGCAGGTAGCGGATACTATACTGAAGGAGGATTCCTCCAAATAATGTATACGAAAGAAAGACAAAGTATGATTTAATGGATTGAATTGAAATGAAAAAGAGGGGCGAGCACGTGATGTGTTCGCCCCTTTTCAGTTCTACATAATTACCCTTCTATTACAGATTGAAGCGGTAGGTACCGCCGGCCATAATCCAGATGCCGGGCTGCGGTACGTTGCCGTAGTCGTAGTAGTGGCAGTCGAGGATGTTGTTGCCGGTTACATACAGGGTGTATGTGGGGGCTGTCCACTGAATCTTGAGGTCGAGTACGCCGTAGGGCTTATAGCTCTTGAGGGTACCGGTGGATTTGTGGTCGGCATAGACAATATAGTTGCCCATGCGCTCTTGCCAACGGAAGTCCCAAGAGGCGCTCAAACGGGAGAAGATACCGTGGGTCAGGGAAGCGGTGAACTTGTGACGAAGGTACTCCAGGGCGTAGTTGCTCTTGTAGATTTCGATGTCGTCCTTACGATCCTGATACATGTAGGTGTAACCTACGGTGAAGTTGTGGAGGAGGGACTTTTCGCCCAAGAGGGCACGGAAGTCTACCTCGGCACGACCTTCGATGCCGTAGTTGTTCAGGCGGAAGTTGGTGGAGTGGTACACGTCATCGGCAGTGTACATCACCCAGTCTATCATGTCGCTACCGCGGTGATAGAAACCCTGAACGGTGGCACTGAAGCCGTTGGTGTGGTAACGGGAACCGAGCATGAAACTCTGTGTTACCTCGGGTTTCAGTCCGGCATTTGCTTCGTGGGTTGCGGTCTTATAATATAAATCGGTGAAGGTAGGCATGCGGAAGGCTTTGTTCCAACTTGCGTACAGACGCCAAGAACGACCGGGGCGGTAAGAGAGGTCTACGCCCGGGTACCAACGGAACTTGCTGTCGAGCGCCGTATTCATGTTGGCTACGACACCCATGGAGAGGGTGAAGCGCTCCAATAGGATGTTGTGCTCCAGATGGTAGCTTACGTTGGTACGGCTGTCGCTGCGGGTGTACTGCAGGTCTTCGCCGGGGATGTCTACATATTGTGATTCGTCGAGGTCGCGTCCCAGGTTGCGGGAGAGGATTCCCTCGTTGCGTACTTCCATACCCAGTGAGGTGCGTCCGGCAATCCAGTTAAAGGAGCCGTTCAGGCGGGAGCCATACACATCGGTACGGTTGAAGTTCTCGCCGGTGGAGCTGTTGCGAATCAACTGGAAATGGTCGTAGGAGCGGTTCCAATAGAGAGTAGGTTCAAAGCGGAACCAGCCTTTGGTTTGCGCCTTAACGGAAGCAAAATAGCGATCGTTTTCCTCGTATTGATTGGGATAAGCACCGGAGTAGAAGGTGTTGGCACCGTAGTTCTGGGCGCAGTAGCCCGCCTGCCAACTCACATCTACCTGCGAGGAGGTGAGAGCACCTTGGTAGAACAAACGTTTCTTGTCGAACTCGCTGTTCTCCGTGCCACCGTCGCTACGCTTATACCCTAAGGAGAGTTGATGTGCCGTGTTGCGGTAATGGTACGTACCGGAGAGACCGGCATCGGCACTTCCGTAGGAACCGCCGGCTGCTGCTATCTGTACATTGTTGCGTTCGTCGGCACGCGTTACAATGTTGATAACACCGCTGAAGCTGTTGCCCGCCAGACTGCGGGATGCGGCGCCTTCCAAAATCTCTATACGTTCAATATCGGAGAGGGCTACCGGGAAATCGGCTGCCAGGTGTCCGGATTGCGGACTGTTGATATTGACGCCGTTGAGAAGGATGGTGACCTGGTCGAATGTACCACCGTCAATGGAGATGTCCGTCTGTACACCAAAGCCTCCGCGCTGACGGACATCGACGCCTAAGGCTGTTTTCAACAAATCGTTGACACTCTGCGCAGAAGATTGCGCAATTTGTTCGCGGCTAATCGTGCTGACAATACGTGCCGCCTGATTAGCTGTCAGTGGAGCGAGACTTCCCGTCACCTCCACTTCGCTCAAGCTAACGCCTTGCTCGGGAGTGGTACGTACCTCGTCGGACTGCTGCTGTACTACCACGGCACCCGCATGGGTGAACGCCAGGGTAGATACGGCGAGGGTTCCGATACGTACTTCGCGACCCAGACTACGGAACAAAGAGTAGCCTTTGTGGTCGAAATGCTTCCAAGTGACTGCTTGTGAGCGATGGTTGTTTTTATTTTGTAACATAAATATAGAATGCCCTCCCATTTGAGGGAGGGCTTTTTTATTTCTTATCCGAAGAAGGCTCTGATGACGTCGTTGATGTTGGCCCATAACATGAGGATGAGCAACAGACTGAGTCCTACGTAATTCAGGTATCCTACCCACTTATCGCTCAATTTTCTGCCGGTAATCATCTCGACAATGAGCATGAGGGCATAACCGCCGTCGAGGGCGGGGATAGGAATGATGTTCATGAAACCGAGAATAACGCTCAGGAAGGCGGTCATGGACCAGAATACTTCCCAATCCCAGGTGGTGGGGAAGATCTTGGCGATGGTGCCGAAGCCGCCCAGACTGGTGGCTCCTTCCTTAGAGAATACGTAGCGCAGGTCGCTGACGTAGGAGGCCAGGGTCTTGTAACCCAACCGTACACCGGCGGGGATGCTTTCGAAGAAGCTGTACTCGCGGGTGGAGGGGGTGGCGATATCCAGGAGGGTGGTATTTACATAGCCCAACTTAAACTCGGTGGTGAATTGTACGTCGAGGGTGTCTTGTGCTCCGTTGGCGTGCTGTACCACCAGGTTGGCCTGACGCAAGCGCAGACTGTCGGCGCCATTGGCATCGATGGCTTTGTCGGAGAGGACCAGAACCTTATTACAGAAATCGTTGTAGGAGGTAACGGTGTCGCCGTTCAGAGCTACGATGCAGTCGCCCTTCACCAATCCTATCTTCTGTGCGGGGGTGTCCGGAAGGACGCTGTCTACCCGGCATGGGAGCAGCGGTGTGCAGAAGAGCGGGTTCTCCTTGGAGAGGCTCAAGAGGTTCACATCGGAGGGTTTCTCTACGGTTATCTCTTGTCCATCGCGCAGAGCGGTGATGGTTTCGGCGTCGGAGATTTTGCGGAGCATATCGCCCACATTGAGTCGGCCGAACTCCTCTTTATCGGTGCGCAGGAGCAGGTCACCGTCTTGCAGTCCCATATCCTTGGCGGTTTGGTTGTAGGCAAAGCCTTGTTTTATGTCGCTTACGTTGAAGTAGGACTCTCCCCAGGTGAAGAGCATCATGGCGTAGATGATGATGGCCACCAGGAAGTTGACCAGAACACCGCCGATAATTATGAAGAATCGTTGCCATGCCGGACGAGAACGATACTCGTTGGGCTGTGGCTCGGAGGCCAATTGTTCGGTATCCATGCTTTCGTCCACCATGCCGGCGATTTTGCAGTAGCCACCCAGCGGAAGCCAACCGATACCATAATCGGTCTCCTTGTCCTTCATCTTGGGGAAGAGACGGGTAAACCAACGGGTTCGTTTGGTACTGAAAAGGTGGAAATAGGGGTCGAAGAAAAGGTAAAACTTATCCACCTTTACTCCGAAGAGTTTAGAGAAGAAGAAGTGTCCGCCCTCGTGCAATATCACCAAAAGGGATATGGAGAGAAGAAACTGAAGCACTCGTATCAATATATCTTCCATTGTTTTCTGTTCTTTTTGTTTGGTTTGTACTTAAAAGAGTTCGGCTGCTATGCGACGTGCCTCGGCATCGGTTTGGAGGTAGTCCTCGTAGGTCGGTGTCTGGATGAAGCTTGTACGCTGCATGGTTTTCTCTATGACGTCGCTCATCTGCAGGAATCCTATGCGGTCCTCCAGGAAGGCGCGGTTGACAATCTCATTGGCTGCATTGACGATGCAGGGCATGTTGCCGCCCCGGTGTATGGACTCGTAGGCGAGTGCCAGGTTGCGGAAGCGTTTCAGGTCGGGTTCCTCGAAGGTGAACTGTCCCAACTTAAAGAAGTCCAATCGTTCACCACTCAGGGTGAGGCGGTCGGGATAGGAGAAGGCGTACTGGATGGGCAGACGCATGTCGGGTACGCCCAACTGTGCCTTGATGGCACCATCGGCAAACTGCACGGCGGAGTGGATGACGGACTGTGGATGTACCACCACCTGTATGCGGTCGGCCTCCACGCCAAACAACCACTTGGCTTCTATCACCTCGAAGCCTTTGTTCATCATGCTGGCGGAGTCGATGGTAATCTTGGCACCCATATCCCAGTTGGGGTGTTTCAGTGCCTGCGCCTTGGTGACGGTGGCCAACTGCTCCTGTGTGAAGGTGCGGAAGGGACCTCCGGAGGCGGTGAGGATGATTTTGTCTATCTCGTTATCTCCCTCTCCTACCAAGCTCTGGAAGATGGCGGAGTGCTCGGAGTCTACCGGAAGGATAGGTGTTCTGTTTTCTTGTGCCAAGGCACTGATTAGCTCACCGGCAACAACCAGTGTCTCTTTGTTGGCCAGTGCGATGGTCTTGTGTGCGCGAATGGCCGACATGGTGGGGGCCAATCCGGCGAAGCCAACCATGGCGGTGAGCACCATATCCACGGCTTCGCTCTGCACCACCTCACACAGAGACTGTGCTCCGGTGTACACCTTGATGGGAAGGTCGGCCAAAGCCTCCTTTACCTTATTATAATGCGCCTCGTTGGCAATAACCACGCAGTCGGGTTGGAACGTGCGCGCTTGTTCTATCAATTTATCGGCTTGGTTGTAGGCCGTCAGTACTACTGCCTCGTAGAGGTCGGGATGCTCCTCGATGACGCTTAGAGCTTGTGTTCCGATACTGCCGGTGGAACCTAGTATAGCTATTCCCTTTGTACGTTTGTTTTTATTCATCGGTTTCTTCCATTGATAAAAGTCCTTGAGGGAGCTGCATGTGTATGATGCGTGCCTCATGGTCTATTTCGGTTATGAATGCTTCTTGTGCCGGAATGAGGTGTTCGCGGCCGTCGGCACTCTCTACTTCGAAGAGGGTATTCACGGTGGTTTCGTCCACAGCGGTTACCACTCCTACGGTTTGTCCGTCGGTGAGTTGGATGGTGAAGCCTACGAAATAGGCCCAGGTGTATTCGTCCTCGCCTTCGGGACGGAGGGCATAGGGGAAATAGACCTCCACGCCGGTGAGCTCACGTGCTGCGGCTTCGGTTTCTACATCCTCGAATTTGACAATGGCGGTACTGTCGGAACGGAAACGATACTCTTCCAGGAAGAAGGGTACCAGGATTCCTTCTATCTTAAGCACCAGATAGTCGGCATCCACATCGTCCCAAGCGGCATCGGCAAACTGGAAGTTTACCTCCCCGTTCACACCGTGTGCCTTACCTATGACACCTATTTTATATACTTCGTTCTCTCGTATCATCCGTTTTCTCTTGTTATATGTGCGCCCAGTGCGCGTAATCTGTTTTCGATATCCTCGTATCCGCGGTCTATCTGCTCCACATTGCTGATGCGGCTCTCACCGTCGGCACTCAGGGCTGCGATGAGCAGGGCAATACCGGCACGGATATCGGGCGATGACATGCGACCACCACGAAGACGGATGGCATGGTCGTGACCTACTACCACGGCGCGGTGGGGATCGCAGAGTATAATCTGTGCGCCCATATCGATAAGCTTATCCACAAAGAAGAGACGACTCTCGAACATCTTCTGATGGAAGAGTACGCTGCCTCGTGCTTGGGTGGCTACTACAATAAGCACACTCAGGAGGTCGGGCGTGAGACCGGGCCATGGAGCATCGGACAGAGTCATGAAGGAGCCGTCGATGAAGGAGTCTATCTGGTAGTGCTCCTGACGGGGGATGTACAGGTCGTCGCCCTGGAGTTCTATCTCGACGCCCAATCGGCGGAAGGCGTCCGGAATGATGCCCAACTGGTTGTAGCAGACATTCTTGATGCGCAACCCGTCGCCAATCATGGCTGCCATGCCGATAAAGCTACCCACTTCAATCATATCGGGCAACAGACGGTGTGTGGCGCCGTGCAACTCTTTTACACCGACAACGGTGAGCAGGTTGCTGGCGATGCCACTGATGTTGGCACCCATGTGGTTGAGCAGATGGCAGAGTTGCTGGATGTAGGGTTCGCACGCAGCATTGTAGATGGTGGTGGTTCCCTCGGCCAGTACAGCGGCCATCAGTATATTGGCGGTTCCGGTGACGGAGGCCTCGTCGAGCAACATATAAGCGCCCTTGAGCCCGTCGGACTCTATACTAAAAATGCCATCTACGGAGTTGTACTTAAAGGTTCCACCCAATTTGCGCAATCCCAAGAAGTGGGTATCCAGACGGCGTCGACCTATCTTATCGCCTCCGGGTTTACTCACCAATGCCTTGCCGAAGCGTGCCAAAAGAGGGCCTACCATCATGACACTTCCGCGCAATTTGCTACAACGCTCCAAGAACTCCACGCTCTGCAGGTAGTCCAGATTCACGCTATCTGCCTGAAAGGTGAAGTCCCCCTTGCCGTTTTGTGTCACCTTGACATCGATATCGCGCAAGAGTTGGATAAGGTTGTTCACATCCTGTATATCCGGTATATTTTGTATTTGTACCTCATCGCCCGTAAGCAATGTAGCGCAGATAACCTGCAATGCCTCGTTCTTGGCACCCTGCGGAGTAATTTCGCCTTTTATAGGGAATCCGCCTTCTATTACGAATGTAGCCATCTACCTTCTTCTATATATAAGGATGTATTATTTGCCTTTCTTCTTTTTGCTTTTTCCCTGACGCCCCTCGGTTGACTTGTCCTGTACGATGGGGGCAAAGACGAAGTTGTCCAAATCGAGATGCACCTTTCCGTGGGTATAGCGGGCTATATCCACAGCTACCTTCTCATCGTCTAAGGCATCGTTGTTCCAGGAATAGAGGTCGTTCCTCATCTGATTGGCCACCAAAGCCACCAAAGCATCGCGTTCCTCGCTCGGTTCCATGTTCTCCAATTCGGCGAGCAGGCTCTCCACATAGTATCCGTAGTGACGACTGCGAATGCGTTTCATGGGGTACTGCAAGGGTTCCGGCTTTGTATCCTTCTGGTGTGGCGTAATCTCGTACGGATAGTCTATGTCCAACTTATAATCGGACATCAGCGCCAGGTGATCCCAGAGTTTATGGTTAAAATCGGCCACGTCTCTCAGGTGCGGGAACATACTTCCCATGATAGCGATAATGGTGTTGGCGCACTTCTGTCGCTCCTCTCTATCGGGGATGCTCACAGCATAGTCTACCATATTCTGAATCCCGCGTCCGTACTCCGGCAGGACCATTTGCTTTCGTTGCGTATTATAATCCATTACAATAGCTTTTTAGATTGGGTTGCTATAAATTCTTTCAAATAAAAGGGCTCAAAGTAGGCTACGTCCTCGAACTGCTGACGGGCGTGTGCGCGCTCGGCGAGAGGTGCCATGTTCTTGGCCAGGGGATAGATATTGTCTATAAAGTGTGCGTTGGGATGGGTTATCTTGCTGCGACACTTATCGGCTCCGTTGCCGAAGAAGTAGACGGGGTGCTTATCGAGATACTCCAGATAGCTATTCTCGTCTATGATATCGGCGGATATCTCCTTGACGGGGTGCAGGGCGCGATCGTAGATGGCGGCATACACCTCCATGCGACGGGCATCGATCATGGGGCAGAGCAGGGCATCTTCGGGCAGTTCCTCGTGATAGAGCAATACCGGCACACACAGAAGTTCGAGTGTGGAGATGCCTATCAGCTTCAGTTTTTGTCCGTAGCAAACGCCCTTGGCCATGGAAACGCCAATGCGCAAACCGGTATAGCTACCGGGACCCTTGCTCACGGCTACGGCATCCAAGGGGATGGCATGACTGTCGGCAAAGGAGAGTGCTTCTTTTACAAAACCACCCAAAAGTGTGGCGTGCGACGGACCGTCCATGGACTCCTTATGAAAGATGACTGCGCCATCTTCGCTCACGGCCACGGAACACACATTTGTACCCGTCTCTATATGTAATATGCAAGACATAATCGTTCAATCGTTACTTATTCGGTGCAAAATTACATAAAAAAAATCATTAGTGTGTAGAGTTTTCAAATAAAAGACGTATCTTTGCACTAAATACTTGTTAAAACTA
>CAZUTW010000054.1:0-9780 GCA_964623295.1 uncultured Bacteroidaceae bacterium
GAAAGTTCTGCAAAATCGGCCATTATGCACTAATTTTCACAGACAATCCTATTTTAAAAAGGTTTACTCCATACAAGGCTTATGGAGTAAACCTTTTTTACAACAAGAGCGTTACATTTGCGGTTTGGTTTACAACTCAGTCAAAATATTTATTGTTACTTTGCACAAAATTAAAAGAAAAAGATGAAAGTAAAAAATATCCTTATGGGCATGGGGAAACGATAATAATACACCTTATGGCGAGCCTGGAGGTTCTTGTCTAAATCACAGTGAAATCAATTGATGGTTTCGTGCATAAGTTATGGCTTCTCTTATGTTTCTCACGTGCATCTTGAGGAACAGATGACGTTTGTATGTCTTTACACTGTCAATGGACTTGCAGATGCAGTTGGCGATTTCTTTCATTGTATAGCCTTGAGCAGACATCTGTAAAACCATACGTTCGTTCTCGTTGAGCGTTATTTCTTTTTGCTTCTTCCAAGTGTGATTTTCAAATGAATACTCAAAATAGAAAAGATCATTCTCTTTTTTCACCATAGGGATTTGAGAGTGCAGGCATGACGATGCCGAAATGGTACAAAGGGAAAAGCGAGTTTTTCCTTTATTGTTGAGTACTATCGGGGTTTCCTTGTGCATAATTAAACGATCTTGAACATTACTCTTGATACGTAGACTGCATAAGAAACTGAACTCGGCTCTCTCTTCCGGAGAGATTGCATCAAGAAAGCGGAGAGCGCTCTCTCTAACCATTGTAAACATCCGGAACTCCTCTGTACTCGTATGGCTAGCATAAAAGTCTATGGCTTTATCGCCAATTCCTTTGTCTCCTGTACCAAAGAATTCTTCTATACCATCAGAAACGTACAGAATGTTATGATTCCGGTAGTCTACGAGGTATATACTTTTTTTCATACTTTGACCAAGGGCCCTCGTCGTATTTGCGAGAATATGGAGCATTTCTTCTTCATCCATGTTCCGGTCCGGTGCGTGCTTATAAACCTTCTCCATATATAATGTTTTTTAGTAGGATAGAGAACGAGTTGTTTCCATTTCTTCGGGTTTCGGGAATAGAAAGTCGTCAGACTCACACCTGTGTATTATTTTTTTTGTTAGCTATAGCTTTTTATACTTCAATCGTTCCACAATATTCTTTACCTTCAATCTTTACATAGATAAGGTATGTCCCACCGGTAAGAGATGAAAGGTCCTCTTTCCCGATTTCGCCTACGGGAGCAACACCCTGAATTTGAAGATTCTCGTCCAAGTCGTAAACTTCATATGTCGCATCACTTTCGGCACTTGCGTTGTCGATTGTTAGCAAGCATGTCTCGTTGTTGTAATAAACGATTGTAGGACAATGCCCCTTTTGCGAAGGACTTCGATGCGGACTCACATTCGATCTCATTACACCATGAAGAGGCACTTGATTGTCGCCTCCTTTCCCCTCCGTCATACTATTTGCCAGTACCGGAAAGAGTAGTAGCAAGATAAGAAATTTAGTTTTCATCTGTTTTGTATTACGTTTGTGATGCAAAAATATTGCAAAGTTGTGAATTAGAGAAAAAAAAGTTCTCCCAAGTTCTCCCATAGGAAAACGCTATTTGTGGATAAAAAGTATGCAAGGTGTTGAGAAACAGGCGTATATAAGGATTTTTAGACTTAAAAATAATTTGGGAAATTTAAAAATGTGGGAGAGAATGGGAATTTTTATTCAAAAGGAAGTTTGTCTATTTGATATAATAATGTATCTTTGCAGCATAAAAACAACATACATGAGAAGTATACTTGCAACTTTATTGGCGTTATTATTTATGTCATGCCATAGTGATAGTGGCGTGATTAAAGAACTTGAACGTATAAAAACGATTGGTGATACAAACACTGTTGAGGCTTTAAATCTACTTGACTCAATAAAGCCCTATGTGGCGAACAGTTCTCAATACGCACAAATGAAGTATGACTTGCTCACGGTTCGAGTTTCCGACAAGGCGATGATAGTACCGGAGTCAGATTCTCTTATTAAGAGAGTCCTTCCTTATTTTTTAAAGAATGGTAGTACAAAGGAGAAACAAGAAACATACTACTATGCCGGAAGTGTTTATCGCGATTTAGAAGACTATCCCCGTGCTCTATCTTATTATCTTAAAGCGAAAGAACTTTGTGTAAAAGATTATGATCCTTTGATACTACGAAACACCTATTCTAATTTAGTGTTCGTATATTATGGTACACAAGACTTTCTTAAAGCGTTCAAAATGGCAAAGAGGAGCTGTCTGCTTTCTAACGAATTGGGAATATTGGATCCTACAGACTTAAATCAATTGGGAATCTCTCTGTTAGGAGCAACAAAAGATAAAGAAAAAGCCGGGAAAGTATTTGAAGAATCGTATCGTTTGCTTAAGAGTCAATGGAACACAATACCGTATTCGGAAAGATTGTATCATACCTCGATGCTCCTCCATTTTTTCTGTCTTACAGATAGATTGAATTTGGCAGAAGAATGCTATAATCTTATAAACAGCGAATTTCCCGGAACTCAAGTGACCAATACTCAGAAATTCAATCTGGCAATATACTACATAAGAAAGAATAGATTATCGGACGCTGCTGCTATGCTTGAGGATATCATGAGTGGAAGTACAGATGTAAGTGTGCGGTACGATTGTACAAAGTATCTTTCGGAAATATATAGTGTCATAAACGATACGAAAAAAGCGATTTACTATAGTTCCCTGTTTCGCAACTTAACCGATACTGTAGACTTTGGAGGAAGACAAACCATGGCTGCTACGGTGAACAACCAGTACAAATACTACAAGGAGAAAAATTCGGAGGTGCGTCTAATCCGGAAATCCGAAAAATGGGAAAAACGTGTTTCTATCGTAACATACGTATCCATATTTGTCATAGCGCTTATCATCGTTCTGTATTTCCGCAATAAGAGCATTTTGCTGAAAAAGCTTTTTGAGACGGAAGCGAATCTAACACGGGTGAAAGAAAAGGTCAGGGAGGGGAAAACTCAGTTGGCTGCGCAAGAAAACCATATCGCAAGTTTACACAGTGAGTTGGAAAAGTCACAGAAAACGAAGAACGAACTGGATGAGAAAATGAATTCTCAAACAATAGAGATAGCCACTTTGAAAGAAACACTGGAAAATATGGCTGTGGAGAAAACCTCCTTAGAGAAGGAAGCACAAAAAGTGAAAGCACAACTGGACGGACAATTCGAGGAAACAAGAAGAAAGAAAGAACTATTTTCCGGATTTATGCAAGCCTATTTCTTGTCGGAGTCTAAACTTAAGAACGAAGAGTTTGCCGGCATTATGCAGAAGGTAGCCGATTATAGTACGCCCATGACCGAGGCCTACTGGAAAAAGTTGTATGCTGTTGTGGATGAGCAGAACCCCGATTTCTCTCAGAAAGTTCGGGAACACATACAACCCTTCAACGAAGAGAAGGTGAAATATTGCTATCTCATGAGATACGGCATGAAGAGTACCCAAATTATGCATGTTATGAATACCAAATCGTCCACTCATTATCGAAGAATGGAAGATCTTAGTTGGGTGTGGACAAGTTAAACACGATTTTTTGTGATAGAATAGAGGAAACATTCCGAAAAATTATTACCTTTGCAGCAAACTTTTACATAAAAATTACATGAAAACAAAACTTGTTATCGCTATGGCACTTGCCCTCGTGCAACAGTGGGGGCGTGCAGAAATCGTAAACAGCCCGGACGGAAAATTGTCGGTCGATGTGTCCTGCACCGATGGCAAACCAACGTACAGTGTGACGTATAACGGAGCGGAGTATCTCGCATCCTCCCCACTAGGTATAACGACCAATGTAGGCGATTTTACCAACAACCTACGGCAAAGCAATGTATCCCCCGCAGGAAAAGTAGACGAAGAGTTCTCCCTTTACAACACCAAAAACTCCCATCACCACTATGTAGCCAATGAGCAAACCTTTACCTACGCACAAGGAAATAGAGATGTCATCGCTATAACTTTTCGTGTGAGTAACAACGATGTAGCCTTTCGCTACCAACTGCTTCCCAAATCGGGCACAACCGTGTGCGTAGTGCGTTCGGAAGCAACACAGTTCGTATTGCCCGAAGGCGCCACGACATTCCTCTGTCCACAGATGGGAGCCATGACAGGATTCGCTCGTACAGCCCCCAGCTACGAGACACACTATACACCCGATGATGCAACCGGAAAGAACGGAAACGGTACCGGATACACCTTCCCCTGCCTCTTTAAGGTATCCGCAAAGAACAAACAAAACGGATGGGTGCTTATCTCCGAAACCGGAGTAGACGGCAACTACTGCGCCTCACGCTTGGAGAACAAAGGCGACAGAGCGTACCAAATAACCTTCCCGAGCGATGCGGAAAACAATGGATGGGGTAGCAGCAGCGTACAGGCATTACTCCCCTCGTACACCCCCTGGCGCACCATCACCGTAGGCGAAAGCCTGAAACCCATCGTTGAAACCAACGTAGCATGGGATGTGCTCAACGACCAATATCCCATAAACGATGATGCCCGCAAAGAGGTGGCCCAAAAGTATGGACGCGGAGCCTGGAGCTGGATCATAGCCGACGATGCCAGCTGCAACTTCGACACACAGAAGCAATACGTAGACTTTGCCGCAGCCATGGGGTGGGAGACCCTATTGATAGATGCCCAGTGGGACACACAGATAGGGCGCGACCGCATAGACCGATTGGCAGCTTATGCTCGCGGCAAAGGCATCACCTTTTACTTGTGGTACAACTCCAACGGTAAATGGAACGATGCTCCGCAGACCCCCCGCAACTGCATGGACAATGTGGCACACCGCCGCGAAGAGATGGCATGGATGCAGCGTGTAGGCATACGAGGCATAAAGGTAGATTTCTTTGGCGGAGACAAACAGTGCACCATGCAGCTCTACGAGGATATCCTGCGCGATGCCGAGGCGTATGGACTGATGGTCATCTTTCACGGATGCACGTTGCCCCGCGGATGGGAACGCATGTACACCAACTACGTAGCCAGCGAGGCGGTGCGTGCCAGCGAGAACTTACGCTTTAACCAAAGCGATTGCGATCGCGAGGCAATGGACGCCACCTTCCATCCCTTTATCCGCAACACGGTGGGTAGCATGGACTTTGGCGGTAGCACGTTGAACCACTATTACAATCCGCAGGACGATGCCGCTCATGGTGGCGGTCACCGCGTTACATCGGATGTGTTCGCCTTGGCAACAGCGGTGTTGTTCCAAAGTCCGGTGCAGCACTTTGCCATGTCTCCCGGCAACCTTACATCGGCTCCGTCATGGGCTCTTGCATTCATGAAGGAGGTGCCGACGCAGTGGGACGAGGTCCAATTTATAGACGGCTACCCCGGCAAATATGTCATTTTGGCACGTCGCACGGGCAACAAGTGGTATGTAGTGGGCGTGAATGCCGAGAAGCAGACCCTGAAAAAGGAGATCACCTTACCTATGCTGCAAGCCGGTGCATCCTACCGTGTGTACAGCGACAACGAGTCACTGGAGGGCAGTGTTAAGCAAGTACGCCTCAACAAGAAAAAGAAGTTGACCGTCACCATTCCTTGCAATGGCGGTTTGGTGGTTGCGGAATAAATATCTTCCCGAAACATAAGCCCGTTCCCGAATCGAATTTGTTTCGGGGATGGGGCTTTGTTTATGTATTGTGCTCGGTAAAAAACATCTGCGGCATAAGAAGATGTTACTCTTCCTACGCCGCAGGGGGAATTACATATAAAATCTAAAACCTTGATTCGTGCTATAAGGATTATTTTGAACGAAGTCTCTCAAGATTCGTCCTGATAAGGGTTTCATCGGTATTGTTGCTTTCCACCGGATTGTCCCATACCTGTCCCTCCTTATTGAAGGTGATACCCATTATCGTAAACGGGCTGTTTAGGGTACTGCAAATATCATAGTACTCTTCTTGGCTCATAGCCGTAAAAGAGAATTGTGGATATTGTTCCTGCCATTTCTTAAGCTGCTCTTTGCTCCCCGATTCATCGTAAACACCGCAGAAAACGATGGAAAGTTCAGAGCTTTCCTTATAGTCGCGGGCAATATTCTCCATGAAGAATAAGCGCTTAGCAGCCCTTCCGTCCAATGGGAAGAAGGCGATATATGTGTGGTCGGTCGGTTTCGCGCTGCACGCTCCGGACAGAATCTTGTTCTGTTTCAATTCTGCAATATCTTTCCATTCTTGTACGGGCAATTGGTAGGATTCACACGCCTCCTTCCACATCTTTTGGGTTTCCGGGTAGGTGAACAAAGATGCATATTGCTCCTTTAAACCGGTAGCTTGTGCCTTGTTGAGTCGAAGTCTGTCAAGAGACTGTGCCAAGAGAGCCTGGCCGTAAAGGTTTACGCCGGAGTTGTTTTCCGCAGGACATATCTCTTTTACAAAATCCGCCAAATCGTTGAAGCTCACCTCTGTACCGTTTGCGGCTTCTGCTTTCATTCTGTCTATTAAGTTAGAGCCCGCAATGTGGACATCGTATAAGAACATAGCATCGCTTAAGAGTTGCTCGTTGGTGAACGAGAAGGTGCTTACAGCATAGCGAAGCAACGATACATCGGGAGAGTCCAGCAATGTTGCAGGACCGTTGTTGCCGACGGTATTTCCCGAGCGAGAAGCATCGCAGATCATGCAGTATAGCTGCAGTTCGTTGTACAATTGCACGTTTCTTATCTTCTCCTGTGTGCTCAGTCCTTTTGTATCTATACAGAATGCGTTGCGAACGGAATCAACAAATAGCTTCTTTTCAGAGAACGTCTGTCCCTGTTGCAAGGCACGCTTCTGTTGAATTAAGTCTTGCAATTCTCGGAAGTTTTGCAGTTCGGAGACCTCCTCCACACCATTGCGCTTAAGCGTACAAGTGGGTTGTTCGCCCTCCGTTCCGATGTTCATTTCTATCTTATCGTTCGGATTTAAGTACAATGGGAAGTAAATACGATATTTCGGAATGGAAACGTGTGCCGTAAAGCCCTCCTTGCGTGCAATAGACACCCGGAACGAACCTCTCGCCGTGATGTAAGCCTTTTTCGTTTTCTCGGATTGAGCCTCACTCGTATGGGTTGAGGAGTAATCGGGGGTTAAGATGAAATAAATCACGTTGTCCTCCTGTGTACCCTCTTTCGGGGGATATATATTTCCCGTTATTTCAATGGCTGCCATGGCGCGGCAAGCCAAAACAAGGAATAGAAAAACTAGTATCTTCTTCATAATCTGTTTCCTCCTTATTTGTTTAACAATGCATTAAGGTCTTCTCTAAAGTAGAATTCACCGTATCGGTCGTCTATTGCGCGTGTGAGTACCTTCCCCTTCTTGTCCAGTGTTATTGCCGGAATCTTTTTGTTTCCACCGGCTATTTTACAAATTTTCTCGTATTCGTCGGGGGTGAGAACTACAAAATCGTTTCCTCCGCATTTGGCTTTCAGCTCTTGCACGGTCTTATTCCCCTCGCCTTTGTCGGATACACAAGCGTAGACGAGTGCAATATTGGCATTTTCCTTGAAATCTTTTACAATGTTATGCAGCGAAGATAAGCGCGCTTTTGCTCGGTCGTTGGCGGGGAAAAAGAAGATGGTGGTGTACGGTGTGGCATGGCGCTTACGTATGCTTGTCACCGTAGACAACTTTAGCAATTCGGGATAAGCGGTTCCGTTCTTACCGGTCAGTAGAGTGTTTATGGTATTGCTCCATAGTGTCTTAGTGCCGGAAGTTGTGAAAAGACTGTTGTATTGCTTCTGTGCCTCAACGATTTCGGCTTCGTGTAAACACAAATCCGGGAGCGCATAAGCAAGCAAATACTGTCCGAAGGCATTTATTCCTTCGCCGTTGTCCCCGGGGCATACGGAGCGTAGCGTGTTCACGAAGGCTGCATAAGACCAATCCCGGCTCTTCGGAGCTTCGTTTCGGGCGATGGCATTGAATGTGTTTCGCAGAACATTCAGAAAGAGAGCGTTGCTCTCAATACCCTCTTCCGGGACTTGATGGTTTGCCATATAGCGAAGGGCGGATGTCGTTTCCGGCTCTAAGAGTGTAATGCCTCTTTGTTCATCTCGTTTTTGACAGCTTTCCAATAGAGCACTCTGCAACAGACCGTTCCACAGTTTCTTGTCTATGGAGGCATAGCCGGGCTTGTCGCGGTATTCTTTATCTATTTGTTGAAGAGCGCCGATAAAATCGTTCCACGAAGTATTGTTTTGCTTGGCGATGGATTGAATCCTTTCGTACACCTCTATAAAGGATGAGAGAGGATTCTCATCGACACGTCCGTTTCGTGTTATCTCCACCCGTTTCGGATAGGCGCAGCTTTTCTTCAGCTCAATCACATCGCCCGGGTTGAGTTGTATGGGTAGTACATATTTTGCATCATCGCCAAAGAGCCCTCCGGTAAGAAGCGTTGTGATGGACTTGTTCAGATATGCGAATTTAGGAACAACATTATCCTTGGTTGTTGTGTACCACAACGTTGCATTTCTTCCGTTGTATGTCCCCATATCTCTATCATAGGGGGGTAATACAATACTAAGCTCATAAGATTCCTTCTGAGGAATTTCCGTTATATTGGCTATAAAGACCACGGAGTCGGCAACGAGAGGCTTGTCGGCTTCAACGGATTTTGTAACTTTCCCTATAGAGATGCCGGGAATAAACCAAGCAAGGAAAAGCATTTTAAAATAAAATCTTTTCATAACCATATCTTTTTATTCTGTATATAGTACTCCCCAAAATTAGACAAGGGTTAGTATTTAAAATATGAATCGGACAAGGAAGAGCTCAACCGAAGTCAGGTCCTCGCCTTGTTCCGAGCAGTCTCGTTACACAAGACATTCTTTGGGTTTCGTGTGCAAAGATAGTATACTTCTATCAATTTGCCAACACTTTAGGCACTTTTTTTATAACATTCGTTTGGACATATTGCTTTACCAAGAGTTTCATGAGGGCGTTCGTTGTTGTAATAGTCAAGATATCCAGTAATACCGCTACGTAGTTCGGGGACGCTATCAGCCGGATGAATGTAGATGTGATCTTGCTTCAATGTCCTCCAGAATCGTTCAATCCAGATATTGTCCTTGCATTGACCTCTTCCATCCATGCTGATTTTGATGCCATAATACCCCTGCCGGTGTTCATATTTACAAAAGTAGGAGGTAAATACCTTTTCAGTGTATTTACCTCCTAATAGATTGTATAATGTATAGTCGTTTACTTCACACTCCACTCGTAAACGCCACAGAAGAGATCCTTCTGGTCGGGCTGGGTAAGTTCGAGTTTCAGTGCAGTAGTAGATACCGGATCGAAATCTACCGTACAAGCAATTCCACGGTCGGTAGGATATCGGCTTGGGTTCTTTACCTCTACCCAATTGCCCGAGTTGTCCTTGTAGTACAGTTTCCATGACTGCGGTACACGGCAACCACCCCATGGACTATCATCGAACCAATATACCGTGCTGCTGCTTACGGTTGAGGCCTCCTTAAAGTTGTACACAAACCACTCGGTAGCACTCTTCTTCGTTCCCCAGAAGTGCGTATACGGAACACTACGATCCTCGGCATTCGCCGGAACCAAACGGTCGTTCAGTGCACTTAAGGAACCAACCTTCTTGCTGCACTCTATGGTAGCCTGAGACGCCACGGTAGGAGGCAATGCAGGACTGGTAGCATTCAAATCGATGGGAATCCAAACCGTCATGTTGCCCGGACCACGATGGTTCCATGCATAGTACGGAA
>CAZUTW010000055.1:0-9433 GCA_964623295.1 uncultured Bacteroidaceae bacterium
GGTGACCTCGATGCTTTGGCAGCCTTGAAGGCTAAGATGGAGAAGGGTGAGTAATACCTCCCTCTGTTTCACAACATGTGAAGTTAACAGTTAGATAAATACTACGGAGGGGCAGACAACAAAATCTGCCCCTCCTTTTTTCTTTTTTTATATGGAGAAGTTTGAGGTTACTATCTTGGGATGCGGTTCTGCTCTGCCTACTACCCGACACATGGCGTCGGCGCAGGTGCTGAACATACGAGAGAAATTGTTTATGATAGACTGCGGTGAGGGTACACAGACTCAACTGCGGCGCACCCACTTGCGGTTCAACAAACTGAATCATATATTCATATCACATCTTCATGGGGACCATTGCTTTGGTCTCTTGGGCATGATTTCTACGTTCGACTTGCTGGGAAGAACGTCTCCGTTGCATATCTATGCTCCTACCGATATGGAGGCTGTGCTGCGTCCGCAGATTGAGTATTTCTGTAAGGGTATTGCTTATGCGGTGGAGATTCACGAGGTGAACCCTAAGGAGCATGCGTGCATATACGACGATCGCTCGCTGTCGGTGTGGACCATCCCCTTGAAACACAAGGTGCCTTGCTGCGGATATCTGTTCCGGGAGAAACCTACCCTACCCCATATCAAAAGAGATATGATCGACTATTATCAGATACCATTGTATGCTATACGTGATATAAAGGAGGGGGCCGACTGGGAGACCGAGGAGGGTATCATAGTGCCGAACAACCGACTTACGTTGCCGGCCGACCCGGTGCGTAGCTATGCGTACTGTTCCGATACGCTCTACCGACCGGCCATCGCGGAGTATGTGAAGGATGTTACGGTGCTGTATCACGAGGCTACCTTCGCGGATGAACATGCGGCACGGGCCAAACAGACGTTTCACTCTACGGCGAGCCAGGCGGCAACAATAGCAAAGATGTGTGGCACCCGGAGGCTTTGTATAGGGCATTTTTCTTCGAGATACGAGACGGAGGACAAACTGCTGCACGAGGCTCAAAAGGTGTTTAAAAACACTTTTTTGGCTCGAGAAGGGCTTACTTTTGAGGTTTAATGTAGAAAAAGTACACTTTTTACACAATAAATTTTGGCTCTCTCGTTTAAAAGTGCTATATTTGCGAACAGAAAACAGAAACAACTGATACATGAAGAGAACACTGATTATAGCTTTTGCGGCATGCATCATGGCACTACAACCCGTATACATGCAGGCACAAGCAGAGAAAGGAAGCGTTGTGGAAGGCGAAGTAGCTCCGGTTACCGTGAGCGAGGTTACTTCCTCTACCATTCACGTGGTGAATGCCAACAACCAGAAGCTGGAGGTTTACAACCTGACCGGCATGGTCGTTGCAACCTATCGCATAGACTCGGCCGACAAAACCATCAATCATAACTTACAGAGAGGTTGCTATCTTCTCAAGATTGGTAAGGTAGTTCGTAAGGTTACCATACGATAAGCTTGTCATTCAAAATTTTTTTCATCCCCTACCTTAAACCATCCGGCAATAATTGTGTCCTATTGATACCGGAAGACAAATAAAAGTATATGGCACACTATGACGAAGAAACCATAATAAAGCGACTTGCTGACCCCGCTACTCGTAGAGGGGCGTTCGAGGAGGTGGTTCGCACACACTCGGAGGCGCTCTATTGGCAGATACGCCACATGGTGCTGACACACGAAGATACCGACGATTTATTGCAGAACACGTTTCTTAAGGCTTGGAGCAACCTGGATAGTTTCCGGGGGGAGTCTAAGATTTCTACGTGGTTGCATCGCATTGCTATAAACGAATGCCTCAACTTTAAGCGGAGTAAGAAGCCGACGCTGAGTATGCAGGACGAGGAAAATTCGTTGCCGGAACTGGAGAGCGATCCTTACTTCGACGGGGAGGAGACGCAACGACAACTGCAGCGGGCGGTGGAGACGTTGCCGGAGAAACAACAGTTGGTGTTCCGCATGAAGTACTTCCAGGAGATGAAATACGAGGAGATGAGCGAGATTCTGGGCAACAGCGTGGGGGCTCTCAAGGCGTCTTATTTCCATGCCGTAAAAAAAATATCTGCATTTTTTAACGCGGAAGATTAAACCTTTACGAAAGAATGACATCTAAAGATATAGAACAGGAGGACATAGATATGATGACAGAAGAACAGAAAATCAAGCAGATGACCCATGGGGAGGCCGGATTCAAGGTTCCCGAGGGCTACTTCGAGAATTTCACTCAACGGATGATGGAGCGCATTCCGGAGGAGCAGACTGTCTACACACCTCTATGGAGCAGATGGATACACAGCACGGCGGTTCGCATAGCGGCTGCGGCTATGTTTGTGGGGGTAATAGGTACGGTGTGTCTTACGGTTGGCAGTCGTTCTACTGCGCGGGAGACGGCGCAGGAGGAACAGGGCGAATACATAGACGATGCTTTGGACTACGCTATGATCAATAACAACGAAATATATATGTATCTGTCGGAGAATCACTAAACCGACATTTTATTAGAATAGAAGAAACAATGAAGAAGCTTATCCTATTGGTAGTATTGCTGGGGGCTGTCATTACGGCCGGTGCTCAGCGTAGAGAGAATCCTCCGAAATTCTCTCCGGAGGATTTCAAAAAGAATATCGAGGCGTTTATAACCGGAGAGGCGGAGTTGACGCAGAAGGAGGCGGCACAGTTTTTCCCGCTGTTCCAGGAGATGCACGATAAACAGCGTGAGTTGAACAACAAGTTGTTCGAGGCGGAACGTGCGGGGGAACAGGGCAACATGACGGAGGCGCAGTATAAGGAGTTGCTTACGTTGCAGAACAATACGATTGTTCAGAATGCGCAGATCCAGAGCGAATATACAAAGAAGTTCCTCAAGGTGATGTCGGCGAAGAAGGTGTATAAGGCGATAAAGGCGGAGACGAAGTTTCACCGAAAGATGCTTCGCGATATGGGCAATCGCCGTAGACCGGAGCGTCAGGATGGAAAATAAAAAATATCCCCATGTTTGTGAAAGATGCAAACATGGGGATATTTTTATGCTGTGGCGGGTGCTTGCAGGGTGAATCCTTTGTTGCGCCACTTGTCGGAGTACCAACGGCGAACGAAGATGGCTCCGCGGATGTTTTCGTCCAGGGCGAACATCCACCATATTCCTACCAATCCCATCCCGGCAACTATGCCGATATAGTATGAGGCGAGTACGGCTACGCTCCATTGTACTACTACGCCTACGTAGAAGGGGAAGTTGACGTCGCCTGCCGTGCGGAGTGCTGCGCAGGCAAAGATGTTTACGGGACGTCCTATCTCCAACACGACATCTACCCAGAGGATGGTGACGGCGAGGGATAGAATGGTCTTATTGTCGGTCAATAGGGACATGATGAAGGGGCCGCTGCAGGCTATTGCCAGGGAGATGAGAAGGGTGAAGAGTACGGACTTCTTGAGGACGTACTTGCCTAAAATAAAGGCGCTTTCTTGTTTGTTGGCTCCTATAAGATGACCTATACAGATGGCTCCGCCTTGGGCGATGGAGATGCAGAAGAGGTAGCCGAACATGATGATGTTTACGCAGTAGGTTCGGGTGGCCATGGCTTCCATTCCCAACATATTTATAAAATAGGTGATGACCAATTGCGAGGAGGAATAGGACATTTGTTCGCCGGCCGAGGGGAGTCCTATACGCAGCAGGTTCTTGAGCTCGGTGCGTGGGAAACGGCGGAATATCTCCATGGGGAATCGGTGCAGGGTGGTTCTAAATACAATAAAGAACAGTATAACGGTGGCAATGGTGCGCGATATGACGGTGGATATGGCGGCTCCGGTGACGCCCAGTGCGGGGGCACCGAACTTACCGAAGATGAGCATATAGTTTCCGGTGATGTTGAGTACGTTGATGATGGCTATCACCATCATGGGGAAATAGGCTTTGTTGTTGGCGCGCAGGGTGGCGGAGAGGGTCATGGCCAGGGCCATAACAAAGGCACCGATACCAACAATGCGCATATAGGATACGCCTTCGTCCAACATGCTTCCGCTTAACCCCATAGCGATAAGAATGGGTTGTCCGCAGAAGAAGAGGAACAGACTGATGGCCAATCCGAACAGTAGGTTTACCAGGAGGGACACTCCTACCAGGCGCTCCATGCGCGATTGCAGTCCTGCTCCCAGGTACTGACTGCACAGCACGGAGGTTCCGAGGTTGATTACCTCGAAAATAAGAAAGCAGAAGTTGATGATTTGGTTTACGAACCCTACGGCGGCTACGCTGGCATCGGAAAACTTGGAGAGCATGAAGGTGTCTACGGCTCCAAGGGCCATCATCAAGAGGGTTTCTATGAAGATGGGAACGGCCAGAATGGCTAGGTTGCGCTTCAAGGGGGATTGGGTTCGAATGGTTTTATCAAACAGTATTCCTGTAATCTCTTTTATCGTCATGTATGTATCCTTTCAAAAAACGGGTGCAAAGTTAGCTAAACTTTTTGAAATGGGGAGTGGTTCCGGAGGGGTTTAACGTATTTCAAGTTTCGTTATTGAGCTTTCCGATTTTATCCGAAGGGGGGTGAACGCTGTCTTTTCCGACATTTTATAAAAATGCCGAAAAATAAGTTTTTAACGCTTTGTTTCCTCTTTTTCTTAAAAAATCGAGTAAAAAAAGGCGAAATAGCGTCTGTTTTGTCGGCTGTCTTCAACTTTTTTATGTATCTTTGCAACCATAGAACATAATAATGAATAACTAACTTTGTAAAAATCTATTCTCTATATGAAGAAAAGCATTTTACTATGTGGTCTGCTCTTGAGCAGTCTTACGGTTATGGCACAACGAACCACGGATGTTTTGGATCGTGGTTTGGTGGTGGTACCGGCTCAAAGCGGCGGGGGTAACTTCGTGTCTTGGCGTATACAAAGCGACGAGTATTACGATGTGACCTACAATGTTTATAGCAATGGTACACTGATTGCAAAGGACCTGAAAACATCTAACTACAGCGATACTAGCGGTAGTGCATCGACAACTTACCAGATTGCTGCGGTAGTGCGCGGCGTGGAGAAGGAAAAATGTACGGCTGTAAAACGCTGGTCTAGTTCCTACAAGGAGATTAAACTGACGCATGAGGGCATAAAGAGTACTTTGGTGCCGAACGATGCTTGCTGTGCCGATGTGGATGGCGATGGCGAGTTGGAGATTCTCATGAAGTTCGACAACGACGATGAGGTGTCTCAGTCTTATCCTAAGCTGGGTCCGGTTATCGATGGTGTGTCTACCGGTGAGTATTCCATCTTCGAGGTGTTGAAGCAGGATGGTACACGTCTGTGGTGGGTGAACTGCGGCCCGAACATGGGTGATTTCCAGAACAATGAGCAGAATATTGTGGCTTATGACTGGGATGGCGACGGCAAGGCCGAGGCGGTGATGCGCGCGGCGGATGGTACGACCATACACATGGCGGATGGTTCTACTTATGTGGTGGGCGATGCTTCCAAGAACTATCGCTCGGCTACGGGTGGCGGTACCAACTGGTTCATGCATGAGGGTAGCGAATACCTTGTTTACATGGATGGTGAAACGGGTAAGCCGTATCAGTGTATAGAATATCCGCTGAAAAGATTGGAAAGCGGCGAAACGGACTTGAGCAAGGCGTGGGGCGATGGTTACGGTCACCGTTCTACCAAGCACTTCTTTGGTGCGCCTTACTTGGATGGTCGTAAGCCGAGTATCTTCTTGGCGCGTGGTATCTACACTCGCCACAAGATGATTGCTTACGATGTGGATCCTGCTACTCACACGCTGAAAACGCGCTGGACGTGGTACAACAATACGAGTGGTCCGTGGTATGGACAGGGTTATCACAACTTTGGTATAGCGGATGTGGATTGGGATGGACGCGATGAGATTGTGTTCGGTTCCATGGTGATAGATGATAACGGTAAGGGTTTGTCTACTACCGGTTTGGGACATGGCGATGCACAGCACTGCGGCGACTTCAACCCGTATGTTCACGGACAGGAGATTTATGCTTGCAACGAGGACCAGCCGGGTAATAACTACCGCGATGCTACGACGAGTAAGATTTATCACCGCTTTGAGTCCGGCAGCGATGACGGACGTGCTATGTGCGGTAACTTCTCCAATGCGTATCCGGGTGGCATAGGTTGTTCTGCACGCGAGGGTGCTATCAGTACCATCACGGGTACAACGCCGAGCGACATGAGTGCTACGGGTATCAATACGAACTTCCGTATCTACTGGGATGGTGATTTGTGCGAGGAGACGTTTAACTACCTGAATGGTAAGAATACAGAGGGTTGTATTGCAAAGTATGGCAGCTGGTCTCCTATTTATACGTGCACGGGGTCTCTGACCAACAACGATACGAAGGGTACGCCTTGCTATCAGGGTGATATCTTGGGTGACTGGCGTGAGGAGATTATCATGCGTACTGCCGATAATAATATACGTATCTATACGACTCCGGTCCCGACGGAGTATCGCAATTACTCTCTGTGGTACGATCATCAGTACCGCAATGCTATGGTTTGGCAGATGTGTGGTTATAACCAACCGCCTCACACAAGCTACTTCTTGGGCGAGATGGAGGGTATAACCGTGGCTCCCCCACCCCTCACTATGACGGGTCGCGAGGAGGTTGCAAACGGTGGTACCGTTTCTTCGGCGCTGAACGATAAGCATGTGATTGTGTGCGAAACGGGAAATAGCAGCATCTCTCTTGAGGAGGGGGCTAAGCCTTATATCCTTACCATCAACGTTCCTACGTGGGTGCAGGGTACGGCTTCGAGCGAGAGTACGGCTTCGAGTCCTACAATTAAGTACACTACTTATACGTGCAATGTAACGGCCGGTTCTCTGGCGGGTGAGGCTCGCTTGGTGAAGCAGGGTGATGGTGTCTTGAATCTTCCGGCTACCGACTTTACGCACTCCGGTTCTACGGATATTTGGGCGGGTACGGTCAACTTCGATGGTACCATGAAGAATTCCGATTTGTGGTTGAATCGTTTTGCAGAGTTGAATTCCAACGGTGGTACGTTCAAGAGTATCAAGGCGGACTATGCGTCTGTCATCCGTCCGGGTGGAGCTGCTAAGGTGGGTACCATTACTACGGATTCTCTGAGTCTGGGCTTTGGTTCTCGCATCGTGGTGGATTTGAACGGTAGTGATCTTACTTCCGATTGTATCAATACCAAGACGTTGAGCATAGAGAAGAAGACGGGTACGGCGTGGACCAAATATGGTCCTGGCTACGTGGCTCCGGTGATTGAACTGAACGCTATCGGTGAGGTTGTTGCCGGTAAATATATAATAGGTACGGTTGATAGCGTGGAGGGTGATGTTGCAGATATCACCTTGGAGGGTCTTTCCGGTGAAAAGAAGTCCATCTACGTGGAGGACAAGAACTTGGTTCTGGAAATCTTCGGTATGCGCGATGCTACTTCTGTTACTTGGACGGGTGCAAACGATGGTACTTGGGATTTGGCCGAGACGGAGAACTTCGTCCTGGAGGATAACAGTACAAGTGTGTTTGTGTCTAAGGATGATGTCCTCTTTAACGATGATGCTACCAACAAGACGGTTACCGTAACGGGTGAGGTGCAACCGAATACCTTTACGGTAAACAATGCTTCTGCTGCTTATACCTTCAAGGGTACGGGTGCGATTATCGGCGATGCTCAGTTTATAAAGGAGGGTGCCGGTGCGGTAACCATGAGTGGCGACAATAGCTACACGGGTGGTAACTACCTGAAGGGTGGTACCGTGAAGGTGAGCAAGTTGTCTAACCAGTATTCAGAAACGGGTGCTTTGGGTGGTATTACAACGGCTGCCGCTAAGTTTACCATGGAGAATGGTGCGGTGCTGCAAACTACTTCCGATGTGGAGATGGGCTCTCCTATTACTCTGAAGGGTACGGATGGTGGTGTCATCACCAACACCGGTGCTTTTGAAATGGACAAGTCTTTCTATGGTACTTTGCTGACCAAGAAGGGTGCCGGTTGTCTTTCCTTGAATGCGTCTAACAGTGTATCCAAGATTACAATGGAGGCTGGTTCTATGGCTCTGTCTAGCGGTTCGGCTCCGGCTACAATCGAGTTGGCGGGTGGTATCCTCTACGATGATGCTCAGAATACGTCTCACGCTATCATCGTTCCGAAGGGTAAATCGGCTACTTGGGATCTGACGTATACTTATTATACTGCGTATGCGAACAAGTTGACGGGCGAGGGTACTCTTACCATCGTTCCGCGCAACACGGTACAGCGTGTCCGTATCACGGGTGATTGGACGGAGTTTAAGGGTACCATTAAGCATACTACGAGCAGTATCATCCTGCCGCTGGATAATTCTACGGGTATGGCGAATGCTACACTTAATGTGGCAAGCGGTTGTTCCGTATCCAACGTGGCTAAGAGCTTTAAGATTGGTAAGTTGACGGGTAGTGGTTCTCTTATCCAACCGGTTTCTAACTTTAAGAGTCAGAGCACGGTATCCGGTAGCAATACGTGGATTGTAGGTAACTCCAGCGAGGATCTGGGCGACTTTAAGTTCGAGGGTACCATAGATGATGCGGGTGGTTCCAACAAGTCTAACTTCGAAAAAATTGGTTCTTGCAAAATGACAACGACCGGTGTTTGGACTACTACGGGTACGGTGAAGGTTACCGGCGGTGAGTTGCACTTTAACTCCGGTTCTCTGTTGGGTAGCGGTGCGCTGAGTGTGGCTGCTGCAGGTACGTTGTCCGGTGTCACCAAGAGTGGTACTCCGCTTACGAACTCATCGGTTACGGTGAATGGTACCGTTCAACCGGGTTCTACGGCTACGGCTTACACGGGTACTATCGAGTTCAACAATGTGAACGTAACGTTCAATAAGGGTTCTCAGTTGGTTGTCAATGCTAAGCGTGGAGCTACGTCTTCTATCAACGGTTGTGCCACTTTGAGTGGTATCAAGAAACTGACAATGAATGGTACTATACAGGTAAATCTGTTGGATGGCAATACGTTGGCCAAGGGTGACAGCATCCGTCTGTGGACTTCCGGAACTACGTTTGCGGGTACTCCTACCTTTAGCTTCAGCGGTGGTAGTTGGGATACTTCCAAAATCAGTAGCGGTGTTATCATCTACAATGGTTTGGTGGGTGACATCAACAACGATGGTGTTATTACCGTTACCGATATTACGGCATTGGCAGATCATATCTTAAAGGGTACAACGGCTACTCTGGATTTGAACGTTGCGGATGTCAATGGGGATGGCGTTATCACGTCTGCCGACCTTGTGGGACTTGCCGATATCATTCTGAAGGGCGAATAACCATAAAGATATATTCTATAAAGGAGGGTAACTTTTCGGGGTTATCCTCCTTTTTTATGCAAAAACATTTGGCTATACTTCTAAAAAACGATATTTTTGCATCGTAA
>CAZUTW010000056.1:0-9325 GCA_964623295.1 uncultured Bacteroidaceae bacterium
ATATCGCGTGTATAAACCTTCTCGGTAACATCGTCCAGGCAGCCATCGTAGCGGTTGGCTATAATGGCATTGCTCTGTGCCTTAAATGCCTCCAAGTTGTTTACAATCTTGCTGCCGAAGAAAGTGGTACCATCCTCGAGTGTAGGCTCGTAGATAATAATGTTGGCACCCTTCGCCTTGATACGCTTCATAACGCCCTGAATAGAGCTCTGGCGGAAGTTGTCGCTGTTGCTCTTCATGGTGAGGCGGAAGATACCGATAGTAACCTCTTTCTCGCTCTGCTGCTGATAGTTGCTGGAAGAAGTGTAGTCGTAGTAACCGGCCTTCTTCAGTACTTGGTCGGCTATGAAGTCCTTACGCGTACGGTTGCTCTCCACAATCGCCGTCATCATGTTCTGTGGCACGTGGTCGTAGTTGGCCAACAGCTGTTTGGTATCCTTAGGCAAGCAGTAACCACCGTAGCCGAAGGATGGGTTGTTGTAGTGCGTACCGATACGTGGATCCAGTCCCACACCCTGTATGATAGCTTGTGAATCGAGGTTCTTCAGCTCGGCATACGTATCCAACTCGTTGAAGTAGCTAACGCGCAGTGCCAGGTAAGTGTTGGCAAACAACTTAACCGCCTCTGCCTCCTTGGTTCCCATGAACAAGGTATCGATGTCCTCCTTTATAGCACCCTCTTGCAACAGCTTTGCAAAGGTGTGAGCAGCCTCCTCCAAGTGGTTGCCTACGATGGCCTTAATAGCCTCGTTCTCCTCGAACTCACCGTTCAGCAACTTCGGGAAACCTACGATGATGCGGCTTGGATAAAGGTTGTCGTACAGAGCCTTAGACTCGCGCAAGAACTCCGGAGAGAAGAGAATACGCAGTTTGCGATCCTTATCCCACCCCTTATCGCGGAAAACCTTCTCGTACTTTATGTAAAGAGAACGGCAATAGCCTACCGGTATGGTACTCTTGATGACCATGGTAGCCTGCGGGTTCACCTCCAACACTTTGTCGATAACATCTTCTATATGGTGTGTGTCGAAGAAGTTCTTGATGGGGTCGTAGTTGGTAGGAGTAGCTATGACCACAAAGTCCGCCTCCTTGTATGCTTCATCGGCATTGAGTGTAGCCGTAAGGTTCAACTCCTTTTCTGCCAAAAACTTCTCGATATAATCGTCCTGTATAGGGGATTGTTTTCGGTTAATCATGTCAACCTTTTCCGGGATCACATCGACAGCCGTTACCTTGTGGTGTTGTGCCAACAGAGTAGCAATGCTCAATCCCACATAGCCGGTTCCGGCTACCGCAATCTGCAAATCATTGAAATTTCTCATAGTGATGATTCTTTTCTGTGTTTATCTTTCTTTATAAAAAAGGACAATGCCCCTCAGGGTAAGGGACATTGCCTTATAAATTCTGTTTTCTTGTTTATTACTTAGCATAGCTTACAGCACGTGTCTCACGGATAACCGTAATCTTCACCTGACCCGGATAGGTCATCTCGTCCTGAATCTTCTTAGCAATCTCACCGCTCAACTTCTCGGTCTGTGCATCGTCAATCTTGTCGGCACCGACAATTACACGCAGCTCGCGACCGGCCTGTATGGCGTAGGTCTTGGTTACACCCGGATAGCTCATGGCTATGTTCTCCAAGTCGTTGAGTCGCTTAATGTATGCTTCCACTATCTCGCGACGAGCACCCGGACGGGCACCGCTGATAGCATCGCACACCTGTACAATAGGAGCGAGCAGAGAGGTCATCTCCATCTCGTCGTGGTGAGCACCGATGGCGTTTACGATGTCCGGTTTCTCCTTGCACTTCTCGGCCAACTTAGCACCATAGAGTGCGTGCGGCATTTCGGGCTCCTCGTCGGGCACCTTACCTATATCGTGCAACAATCCGGCACGTCTTGCCTTCTTGGGGTTCAAGCCCAACTCCGATGCCATGACGGCACACAAGTTGGCGGTTTCGCGTGCATGCTGCAGCAAGTTCTGTCCATAAGAAGAACGATACTTCATCTTACCGATGATACGGATAAGTTCCGGATGCAATCCGTGGATACCCAGGTCTATGGTTGTACGTTTACCGGTTTCAACAATTTCATCTTCAACCTGCTTGCGTACCTTCGCAACCACCTCCTCGATACGAGCCGGGTGGATACGTCCGTCGGCTACCAACTGGTGGAGAGCCAAACGTGCTATCTCGCGGCGAACCGGGTCGAAGGCGGATATCACAATAGCTTCCGGAGTATCGTCTACGATAATCTCAACACCCGTGGCTGCCTCCAGTGCACGAATGTTACGACCCTCGCGACCGATGATACGTCCCTTCACCTCATCGTTCTCTATGTGGAACACGGTGACACTGTTCTCGATAGCGGTCTCTGTAGCAACACGCTGAATGGTCTGTACGATAATCTTCTTAGCCTCCTTGTTGGCATTGAGCTTGGCATCGTCGATAATTTCGTTGATGTAACTCTGGGCATCGGTACGAGCCTCCTCCTTGAGTCCCTCAATCAATCTTTCCTTTGCCTCTTCGGCACTCAGTCCGCTCAGTTCCTCCAGTTTGGCGCGCTCTTTGAGTTGCAACTGGTCCAGTTCCGCTTTGCGTGCATCGAGAACCTTCTGTTGAGCCTCTTGTTTGCCGGCCAAACCATCCAGCTCTTTCTTTCTCTTACCCAACTCATCCTGGCGCTGGTTAAGGCTTAATTCGCGCTGTTTCAGCTTGTTCTCACTTTGTTGAATATGTTGGTTGCGTTGCTGAACCTCCTTTTCCAGTTCCGCTTTCTTGTTGAGGAATTTTTCCTTTACCTCCAACAGCTTCTTCTCTTTAATTACTTCGGCGTCTTTAGTGGCTTGTTCCATGTATTGGCCGTACTTGCTTTTTGCGTTGCGAAGTAGGAAGAAGCTTGCTATGAGAGCTCCCAACAATACCACTACACCTATTATCGTTAAAATCATACCTTATATATTTATATATTAATAAAAGCGCACGTCGCAGAGCTCTCTCGAGTCCTTCGATAGTGCGCGTATAGTTGTTCTTTTTATGTATGACTAAAAGTGGGGAATGTCTATTTCTTGTCAAGCGTATCTTTTATCTCCTCCAGCAGAGCATTCATGCTGTTTGCGAAGGGTTCGGTATCGTTTCGCATTTCGTTGCGAGCCAAACCGGATGCTATATCAAGTATTCCCATAGAGAGATACATCTCGTAGCCCTGGCCGGGGTAGTGTTCTGAATAGAAATTCAGTTTGTTGTTCACCATTCGTTCGGCCGTACGGTATATTATCTCCTCCTCACGCAGGATGGTGAGTGGGAATGAGTTGTTTCCAATCCTCAACGTAATAGTCAATTTTTCGCTTGCTCCTTCCATTTTTCTAAACGTTTAAGAGGGCGATACATTTGTCTATATCACGCACCAGCTTGTTGATTCTTGATTTTGCACTGCGCATTTCGTCGTCGTGAATCTCAATCATCTTAGCTAGTTTCAGGTTGTTGTAGTCAGATTTCTGCTGTTCAATTTGGGCTTCTAACTCCTTGATGGCGCCCTCTTTTTCATCCAACATGGTGTAGAGGTCGTCATTTTCTTTCTTGAGTTCGTTGTACCGAAATAGGAGTTCGCGTACACGGGCTTCGAAGAGTTTTATGAGCTTTTCGTTTGCGTCCATCTGCTTATTCAACTTACTTTTGTGTACAAAGGTAGAACATTTGATTGATTTTTCCAAACAAATTCTTTAAAAATGTTCCTTTTCCTTTATTTCTTTGTGCTTTCTGCCGTTTCGTCGTCCTTTGGCTTGGGCTCCTTCTTGGCTAACATCACAATCTTGTAAACGTAGTCGGTCATCCAACTCTCGGAATATCCCAGTGCTCGCTGGTATTGGCATATGGTGATGGCATACTTGCGATTGTCTCCGCTAACGTTTTGAGTAAGAATGTTGTGAATGGTCTTCTGAGTAGCACCGTAGATGGCCTTCTTGAAGATGTTCGGCAGACGAAGCTTGAGCTGCATCATGTTGCCTACCACCATCATGAGATCTTGGCTGAATCCTTGGAACATGAGCAGGTAGTTCTTTATGTCGTTTACGTTCTTGCAGTTCTTCTTTATGCTGTTGTCTATCTCCTTAAAGAAGTTGTCGTCCAGTTGGTACATCTCGGTGAGTAGCTTACGGCACTTGCTGCGCTCGCCGATACCCAGTTTGTTGTTTACGGTAGGTACCTTGAAGGTTTGCTTGAACACGCGCAAATCGGGCAAAAAAGCTATGTTGGAGATGCCCAAATTGGCGGCTATGACGGCTTGGTAATATACGCGAATAAGCGTCATGAAATCCTCCATTCCGCCGATACGGAGTTCGCTGTCTTCGCTTTTTTTCTTGAATATCTTAGAGAATAGTCCCATTATTATTGCATATTGTTTAAATTCTACCTGCAAAAATAGGAATAATATTCCACATAGGGACTATAAATCGCGATTTTTCCGCGTTTTCAGTCTCTCTTTTCCTTTGTAATGCGTGCTTTGGGGGTGAAAAAGTGTACAAAAAGCCTCTTGCAGGGTGCATGCTTATGCTTGTGCTCTGCAAGAGGCTATGAATCTATTTCGCGTTCTTTTCTTCGATTACTTTCAGTAAGTACTGTCCGTATTGGTTCTTGAGCATGGGCTGTGCCAGTTCGCGCATCTTTTCATCGTCTATCCATCCTTTGCGATAGGCTATTCCTTCGAGACAGGCTACTTTCAGTCCCTGGCGTTTTTCAATTACCTCTATAAAGGTGGAGGCTTCGCTCAGTGAGTCGTGTGTGCCGGTGTCCAACCAGGCGAATCCGCGTCCCAGAGTTTGTACTTTGAGCTGTTGCTTCTTTAGGTATTCCTGGTTGACGGTGGTTATTTCCAGTTCGCCGCGGGCGGAGGGCTTTATGCTTTTTGCAATTTCTACTACGCTATTGGGGTAGAAGTAGAGACCTACAACGGCATAGTTGCTCTTGGGATGCTCCGGTTTTTCCTCTATGCTCAGGCAGTTTCCCTCTTTATCGAATTCGGCCACTCCGTAGCGTTCGGGGTCGTTGACGCGGTAACCGAAGATGGTTGCCTTGTTTCCTTCTTCGGCCTGCCGGACGGACTCGTGCAGCATGCCGGAGAATCCTGCTCCGTGAAAGATGTTGTCGCCCAGTACCAAACATGCGGCATCGTTGCCGATAAAGCGTTCACCTATTATAAACGCCTGTGCCAATCCATCGGGTGAGGGCTGCTCGGCGTATTCAAAATGTACACCGAAGTCGCTACCATCGCCCAAAAGACGCTTGAATGCCGGTAGATCGGTAGGGGTAGATATGATGAGAATATCGCGAATTCCGGCAAGCATCAGTACGGATACCGGATAGTAAATCATCGGTTTGTCAAATATAGGGAGGAGCTGTTTGCTCACTCCTTTGGTGATAGGGTAGAGGCGTGTACCGCTACCGCCTGCTAAAACGATTCCTTTCATTGTTTGCTTTCGTTGTCTTTGCTATGGAAGAAGGAAAGATTTCCTTTCCAAATGTTTATGATTAAAGCCGCTCTGTGTACATGAAATTGTGTGAAAATCTGACACAGGCTGACTCCTGTTCGTATTACTATGTTCTGCCCTTCGGAGAAAAGGGCGCGGTAGGTGTTGAACACAAACATGCCGTTGCGTTTCACCATTGTTTCCCCTTGCTGAGCCAATTTTACGGCAATTCCCGCCAGTAGATATATCCACGGGAAGAGGAAAAACAAGAAAAGAGAGGATAAAACGATGTCGACACACCGCTTAAAGATGGGCATGAAGAAACTTTTACCGGCATAAATCATGATAACTTTGCCCACGTTGATACGTCCTGCTGTTTGTTCCTTTGTAAGAATCCTTCCTATAATATCTTCCAATAATGTAATAAGAATGTAGAAACAAGAAAAGCTTACAAGGAAAAATCTTGAAATCTGCAATTGCGTTAACAGCAGAAGAAGATAAAATAAGAAAAGGTACGTAACGGAGCGAACCACCGCCTTTTGCGACGGCATGAAAAAGCGTACAAGTGTACAAAAACCGGATATCAAACAAAGCGTTACAAGTACGGAAGTACTGATAGCATCTATCTGAACTTTGTTAAGAATAAGACACACGAAAACCATAGCCACCCACGTGCAGAAACACTCGAAGGCGATGGCTGTTGCTATTATTTTTTTATGTTGTACCTGCTTCATAGTCTACCTTAATATTTGTAGATGCAAAAATAGCGATTTTTTGGAATACTTGTATCAAACAGTGTAAAAAAAATAATTACTACCTAAAAAAAGGCGTTAATATGCTTTGAAATAGCTTTTTTTTTGTACTTTTGCACGGAAATATAGAAAGTTTAATTTGATACATAAAAATCGAAACAAAACGTTTATACAATATGAAAGAAAATGATGTGAAGGACAGAGTCAATGTTCAAGATGTTGAAACGGAAGAATCCGGGTTCGATTTTAGAACTTTGTGGATTGCTTTTGTGCTACACTGGAAATGGTTTGTTCTTTCTGTAGTAGTGTGTCTGGGATTAGCCTTTTTGTTCTTACGCTATAAGTCACCTACGTTCTCTACGTCGGCGAAGGTGCTGATTAAGGATAGTGAAAAAAGTTCCAAGATGGATTTGTCCGGACTGGCCGATTTGAGTGCTATGATGGGCGGAAACTCCAGCTTTAGTTCCGGATTTGACAATGAGTTGCTCGTTATCAGCTCCAACAACATGGCGCGTGAGGTGGTGAAAAACCTTAAACTCTATGTGAGCTATTACGAGAAGGGTCGTTTGGCAAAGCGTGAAATTTATGGTAAGTATTCGCCGGTGTTGGTGGATATGGATTATCTGCACTTGGATACGCTGACGGCTCCCGTAAAGGTGACCATCGAGGATGGCGAGAAGGGAAGTTATAATGTAAAAATCAACTACTATAAGGATAACGAGCCTTATGAGTTGGAAAAGAACGTACGCAATCTTCCGTCCAATATAAGCACTTCTGTAGGTATGGTTACCATCATGCAGAATCCGCTGTATATTAAAAAGGGAGAAAAGAATCGTACCATTATTGCAAACATCAATTCAATATTGTCTTCCAGTGCTCGATATCTTGGCAATTTGACCATAGAACCTACTTCGAAGACAACAACGGTTGCCGACATGACGATGAAGGACAATCTGCCGGAGAGAGCCATCGATTACTTGAAGGAGTTGGTGAACGTGTACAACACGGAGTCCAACAACGATAAGAACGAGGTGGCAAAGAAGACGGCTGAGTTTATCAATGGTCGTATCGCCGAGGTGAATGTGGAATTGGGTGCTACCGAAGATCGCTTGAAGTCGTTCAAACAGTCCTCCGGCTTGTTCGATGTAACCGAAACGGCAAGAGAGGTGCTGAACGCAAGTTCCGAGTTCCAGAAGCAGCAGGCTACGTACGAAACTCAGTTGATGATTATACAGTCTCTCATCGATTATGTAAATCGTGCGGAGAATGCTCGTTCTTTGATTCCGGCCAATGTGGGTGTAACCGATAACAACGTAAACGAGGTTATTGCAAAGCACAACGAAGCTGTCTTGGAGCGCAACCGTTTGTTGGCCGCTTCTTCCGAGTCGGCTCCCACCGTTAAGAATATGACAAGCGTGGTGGACGGCTACGAACAGAGCATCAAGATTTCTCTCAAGAATTTGTACAACTCCATTCAGATGCAGAAGCGTTCTGTAGACCAGCAGTACACCTCTTCCAATAGCAAGCTTTCTCAGGCTCCGAGCTACGAGCAGGAGTTGGCAAGCATAGGAAGACAGCAGGAGGTGAAGTCCGGCTTGTATTTGATGTTGCTGCAGAAGCGTGAGGAGAATGCTATTCAGTTGGCTGCAACAGCCGACAAGGCAAAGATTATAGAGGAGCCGGTGTTCGCTACCCCTGTGGGTCCGAAGAAGCCCATCATTCTGTTGGCTGCACTGATTCTCGGTTTGGCTATTCCTTATGGCATCATCTATCTGTTGAACTTGTTGCGCTACAAAATCGAGGGACGTAACGATATTGTACAACTTACCGATGTTCCCTGTATTGCCGACATTCCGTTGTCCGAGGATTTGGCCTTCGGTAAGCGTGCGGTCGTGGTGCGTGAGAACAAGAACGACCAGATGGAAGAGGCTTTCCGCAACTTGCGTACCAATTTGCAGTTTGTCTTGGAGCCCGGACAGAACGTTATCCTTGTAACCTCCTCCATGTCCGGTGAGGGTAAGTCTTGTGTATCGTCCAACTTAGCCTTCTCTCTCTCCCTCATGGGTAAGAAGGTGTTGTTGATGGGCTTCGATATACGTAAACCGCAGTTGGCAAAATTGTTCGGTTTGGCGGATACGAAGAGCGGTCTTACCTCTTATCTGGTAGGACGAAAAGAGGATACCGACGTATTGGATCGTTGCATTGCCTCCTTCTCCGAGAATCTCGATGTGTTGCCGGCAGGTGTTGTACCGCCCAATCCGAGCGAGCTTCTTTCCAAGGAGAATGTGGAGTATGCTATCAATTACCTCAAGAAGAAGTACGATTATGTGTTGCTCGATACTGCACCTATCGGTATGGTATCCGATACTCTGCTTGTGGCTCGCTATGCCGATTGCAGCATTTTCGTGTGTCGTGCCGACTTCACTCCGAAGGCTTGCTTCAACTTGATAAATACGTTGCATGATGGCGGTCAGATGCCAAATATCAATTTGGTACTCAACGGTGTTGATATGAACGATAAGAAGTATGGTTACTACTATGGTTACGGCCGTTACTCTCAGTACGGTAAGTATGGTAAGTACGGTTACGGTTCTTTCGGCACCATGTATGGATACGGAAACGAGAATAATAAATAAGGAGTAAACGTATGGTTATTGCAGTCGATTTCGATGGTACAATCGTGGAGCACAGATATCCGGAGATAGGGCATGAGATTCCTTTTGCGGTGGAAACGTTGAAGATGTTGCAGAAGGATCGTCATAAGCTTATCTTGTGGAGCGTGCGCGAAGGAAAACTCTTGGACGATGCTGTGGCATGGTGCAAGGAGCGTGGCTTGGAATTCTATGCTGTTAACAACGATTATCTGGAGGAAACGAAGGACAATAACCGTCATTGGAGTCGTAAGTTGAAGGTGGACATGTTCATAGACGATCGTAATCTGGGTGGGCTTCCCGATTGGGGAACCATCTACAAGATGATACACGAGAAGAAAAGTTACGAGCGTGTTATCGAAGACGAAGTGAACGAGCGTGTTCAGGCTCTGAATCTCCGAAAGAAGAAACATTGGTGGAATTTTTAAAAGGATAAATATGAAAGGAGTAAAACAGATT